>JAZSOD010000077.1:0-9660 GCA_045536775.1 Eubacteriales bacterium
ACAAACTTCCCGCAGGCGAAGTTTATCGCTCACTTCTCGCACTGGTATGAATGGGGTTGTATGATCTACGACCGCTTCATTGTTGACGGAGAACACGTGCCCCAAGATCCGCACGAGGCGTTCAGACTTCACCAGGCTATCTGGAATTGCGGCGTAAGAACGGCTATCGCAAACGGCGGTGTTGTAAATGACCACCACGGTGTCGGAATTAAGCTCGGAAGACTTATGAAAGAGCAGTACGGCCCTGCAATGCAGGTATTTGAAGGAATAAAGAAGCAGCTTGACCCGAACGGTATTATGAACCCGTTCAAGCTCGGATTATAAGGAGGGGAAATTATGCAGTTTACAGAAAAAGCTAAGGAACATATAAATTCGTGCCGTTTTTGTTGGATGTGCCATCACGTATGTCCTATAGGAAACGCGACGGGACTTGAAAGAAATACCGCAAGAGCGAGAGCTCTCGGACTTTCTCTCGTTTTAAGAGATTCCATTGAATATTCGGAGGATATTATCGACAACGTATACGAGTGCTCACTCTGCGGCGGATGTATGACAGACTGCGTTACAGGCTGGGATCCCGTTATGTTTACCCGTGAAGCAAGACTCGGTGCGGCTCTCGACGGTAAGCTCCCCGAATACATAATGAAGCTTATCACAAACCTTCAGGAAACAGGCAATATCAAGGGAGTAAAGGTTGAAAACAAGATACCCGAATTTCCGAAGACGGATATTCTGTTCTTCACAGGCGAAAATACAAGAGCAAACGGCTGCGCAAAGGCTGCAGCAGACGTTTTGAAGGCGGCGGGAGTTGACTTCACAATTCTCAAGGACGAGCCGAACAGCGGCTATACGCTCGACTTTATGATCGGTGCTGCTGCAGAAACCAAGGCAATGATGGAAGAATGTGCTAAAACCCTGAACGAATACAAAATTGTTGTATGCTATGACCCTGCAGACGCAAAGGTTATGAAGCGTGAATACAAGGAGTGGGGAATAGACGTAAATGCTGAAGTTCTGACCTATACGGAATTCGTTGCAAAGCTTATCAAGGACGGAAAGCTTACTCTCAAGAAGAGCGATATGGTATTCACTCCTCAGGATTCGCCGCTTCTTGCACGTGATCTCGAGGAAACCGAGCCGCTTCGTGAGATTCTTTCGGCTTGCGGAGAGGTACGTGAAATGCTCCTTAACCGTCAGTACACAATGCTTGCAGGTCATTACGTTATGAATGAATATATGCCCGACGTAATGCGTAAGGTTGCTGAAAACAGATGGTTTAATGCAAAGAACGCGGATGCACAGATACTTGTTGTAACAAGCCCCGCAGAATACGAAACGCTTCTTGCCACAAAGCCCGAAGGAATCGAGCTTATGAAGCTTGAGGAGGCAATTCTTAAATGCTTGTAAGTCTTGGATATGTTTTAGATCTCGCGGAGAAGGGCAATTTTGCGATTCCGGCATTTAACGTATACAATATGGAAAGTGTGATGGGAGTCATAAAGGCGGCTGAGGAAATGAAAGCCCCGATCATTATGCAGGTATATCCCCGACTTATGAAGGAAGAAACGGGATATTATCTTTCCCCCATTATTCTGGCGGCGGCGCAAAAGGCTACCGTGCCGGTCTGTTTCCATCTTGACCACGGACCAAGCGAGCTTGAAACCACCCGTTCCATCCGTTACGGAGCAACGGGCATCATGCTTGACGGCTCGACACTTCCTTTTGAAGAAAATATAGCTCTTACAAAAAGAGTTGTTGAGACCTGCTCGTACCTTGATATCAAAGTCGAGGGTGAGCTTGGACACGTAGGAACCACCGCGGATGATAATATGGATGAATTCACACGTCCCGAGGATGCAAAAAGATTCGTCGAAGAAACGGGTGTTGCCTGCCTCGCGGTTGCGGTAGGTACGGCGCACGGCAAATACAAAAAGCCGCCGAAGCTTGATATCGATAGAATCAAAGCGATCAGAGAGGCAACAGACAATACTGCTCTCGTGCTTCACGGCGGAAGCGGAGTTCCCGATGAGGAGATCAAGAAGGCGGTAGCCGCAGGTGTGCGCAAAATGAATTTTGCAACGGATATCTGCTATGCTTTCCTTGACTCTTGTCTTGCGGAGCTGCAAAAGCCCGACAGAGCCGTTGCTATTGATAATTTTATGAAAAAGCCTATTGAAGCTATCAAGGATTTTTGTGTAACAAGAATCAAGCTTGTCGGAGCAGACGGAAAGGCGTGATCCTATGAATAAGATCGTCGGAATAGGAGCAAACGTATTCGATACGCTTTATAATATTCCAACATATCCTCAAGAGGACACTAAAATGAGAGCGGCAAGCTCAAAATGTGCAGGCGGAGGACCCGTGGCAACGGGTCTTGTCGCTGCGGCTAAGCTTGGTGAGCAAACTGCATATATAGGTGTTCTTTCAAATGACAACGGCGGAAAATTCCTTAAAGGTGACTTTGAAAAATACGGTGTTGACACAACATATATCGACGTAAAGAGCGGATGCCGCTCTTTTGCCTCGGTTCTTTGGTTGTGTGCTGACTCTGCAACGAGGACGTGCGTATTTGACAAAGGTGATTTACCCGCTCTTGTGCTTGACGGGGAACAAAAAAAGGCTATAGCCGCGGCAGAGGTCCTGATGGTTGACGGAAACGATCTGGATGCTGCCGTCGAGGGCGCGAAGATCGCAAAAGAAAACGGCACCAAGGTGCTTTATGACTGCGGTGGACTTTACGAGGGAGTAGAGCGTTTGCTTGCTCTTACGGACGTTATGATACCGTCCGAGGAGTTTGCCATCGGACACACAGGCTGCAAAACCGCAGAAGAAGCGGCGAAAAAGCTTTTTGAAATGTACTCCCCCGAAGTTGTGGTAGTTACACAGGGTAAAAAAGGCGGTCTTCTCTTTGACGGAAAGGACACGACCTTCTATCCCATATATCCTGCAGATGTCGTTGATTCTAACGGCTCCGGAGACGTATTCCACGGAGCTTTTGCAGCAGGAATTATAAAAGGATACGAATATCTCACCTGCTGTCATTTTTCAAGTGCCGTATCGGCAATCAAATGTATGGGCGTAGGTGCAAGAGAAAGCGTACCTGATTTTGAAACAGTTAAGAAATACTTAAAGGAGAACGGATATGAACTTTAAGAAATCATACAAAAGTGCAAACGGTTACACACCGGTTTGCAAAATCGGCGAATGTTCACTAAAAAAGCTTGAATTTGGTATAATCGAGCTTGTCGCAGGACAGAGCTTGCCTTTTTATACGGAAGATAAAGAAACTGCATTTATTATGCTCGAAGGTCACTGCAACGTAAAGGTGAATGATGAGGTTTACGAAAACGTGGGCAACAGAGCAACCGTTTTTGATAACCGCAAGGCTGAAAGCTTTTATATGCCCCGCGAGCAAAAGCTTGTTATTGAAGCAATTGACAATGTTAAAATAGCTGTATGTGCGACACCAGTAGCAGAGAAAACCGAACCTCAGGTTCTCCGCGAAGACCACGTTGTACTCAAGCTTCTCGGCGAACAGCCCTATCAGCGTGAAACCAGCTTTATCATTGACGGAAATTCCAATGCAAAAATACTCACCATAGGCGAGGCTTACTGCACCGAAGGTAACTGGGCAGGCTTCCCGCCGCACAAGCACGACGTAAACAATATGCCCGACGAATGTATAGCAGAAGAAATTTATTATTTTCTGTTCGACCCCAAGCAGGGCTTTGCCGTTCAGTGCCTTTACACCGCTGACGGTGAAATTGATGAGGCTTACAGAGTTAAAAATGATGAGCTTGTGGAATTCCCTTACGGTTACCATACCACTGTATCAACTCCGGGATACAAGACGTACTTCCTGTGGCTTATGGCAGGGGATTATCAGGGCTTTAACAGAAGCTCCGACACCGAGCACAAATGGATAGAAAACAGATAAAAAATTATAGAGATATGTTGAAATGCATATCTCTATAATGCTATAATTGGTAATATGTAAGGAATAAACGGATAAATTCTCGTGTAGACAATACTGCCCTAATAAACTAAGGCGTGGTTGTTTGAATTACAGGTACTAATTATAAAATCAGATACAAGGAGAAATAAAAATGAAATACCTTTTGGGTATAGATTTCGGTGGAGGAGCTTCAAAGGCTACTCTCCTTTGTGAAAACGGAGATATATGCGCAACAGCAACAGCCGAATATCCTACTGATTATCCAAAGCCGGGGTATGCCGAGCAGGACCCGTCGCATTGGGTCGAGGCAACCTGCAAAAACATTGCGGGTGTGCTTGATAAAAGCGGTGTTTCACCTGCCGATATCGCGGCAGTTTCACTTGACGCCGCAACTCATACGGCGGTAATTACGGACGAGGACTTCAACGTAATTCGTCCTGCTATCTACTGGACGGATACCCGAAGCACAGAGGAGGTAAAATTCCTCAGAGACAATTACGGCGAAATTATCGAAAAGCAGGTTCTTCATAAGGCGGATACGATATGGTCGCTTCCTGAGCTTCTGTGGATAAAAAACAACGAGCCGCAGAACTGGGCAAGGGTCCGGAAAATTATGTTTGCCAAGGACTATGTCAGACACTTCTTTACAGGCGACTACGTGACCGATTTCATCGAAGCCGAGGGTAGTATGATGTTCGATGTCAACACTATGAAGTGGAGCCCCGAGCTCTGCAAGGTGCTTGATATTGATACGAAAATGCTCCCGAAAATCGTAAAGCCGACCGATATTGTGGGTAATATAAGAAAAGAAGCGGCGGAAATTACAGGTCTTTCGGAGGGAACCCCCGTGCTTTGCGGAACAACAGACACCGTAATGGAGGTTTTTGCTTCCGGTGCGGTCAGAAAAGGGCAAATGACCTTAAAGCTTGCTACTGCAGGCAGGATCTGCGTGGTTACCGATAAGCCGTACCCCGATATCAACCTTATCAACTATTCTCATATCGTTGAGAATATGTTCTATCCGGGAACTGCAACCAAGTCCTGCGCGGCATCGTACAGATGGTTCCGCGACACCTTCGGCGGCGACTACGGGGAGCTTGACGAAATGGCGGAAAAGGTCGCAATCGGCTCGGACGGACTTGTTTTCCATCCCTACCTTAACGGAGAGCTGACACCTTATGCAAACCCGAAGCTGTGCGCGGATTTTGTGGGCGTTCGGGCGTCGCATACCAAGGCACACTTCACAAGGGCTGTGCTTGAGGGCGTTGCTATGAGTATGCTTGACTGCAAGCTGGCACTTGAGAGCTTTGATATTGAGCACGGTGACAGCGCGGCGATTATTGGCGGCGGAGGAAAGAGTCCCCTGTGGCGTCAGATGATCTCAGATGCGCTCGGAATAAAGCTTGTAGAGATGAAGCACTCCGATTCCTCATTTGGAAGTGCTATGCTTGCGGGTATTGCCGTTGGTATTTTTGAAACTCCCGAACAAGCCGTAGAAAAATGCAATAAGGTGGTTTCGATAACCGTTCCGAATGCCGAAAACAAGCCGAAGTATATGGAGCTTTTCAAGAGATACAAGGCTATAGGGAAGGCGCTTGAGCCCATTTACAACGGTGAATATTTATGAAAATTTTAGTATGCGTAAAGGTGGTCAAGGGGGAACTCAACCCCTTTGACGAATCGGCGCTTGAGTGTGCGCTCAGACTGTCGGACGACGTTACGGTAATGTCGATGGGGCCGAAGAGCAGCGAAAATGCTCTGAGTCCTCTGACAAGGCTCGGCGCCAAGGTGACGCTTATCAGCGATATCGCCTTTGCGGGCTCCGATACTCTTGCCACCTCATATATACTGTCAACTGCGATAAAAGCAGAGGGCTACGACCTGATACTCTGCGGACGTCAGAGCATTGACGGAGATACCGCACAGGTCGGACCTATGCTTTCGCAGATGCTTGACGTTCCGCTTATAACGAACGCTCTCGAACTGCAGATAAGCGAAGGTAGGATTATGGCAAAAACTCGCGCAGGAGATGAGAGCACGGGACTTCCTGCTCTCGTAACTCTTGAGAGAGGCTACGTCCTGAGATTCCCGAGCATTTTTTCAAAGCTTGGAGAGGTTCGAGTCATCGACAACGAAGTGCTTGGATGCGACGTTTTGAGATGCGGGCTGTCGGGCTCGCCGACCAAGGTCCTCGAGGCGTTTGAAAACGAGAGAGGAAAGAGAAAATGCAAGTTCATTTCAATGAGCGAGCTTTGTCCTCTGGTAGACGAGCTGATGAAGAAAAGCGAGGTCGACGCGGCAAGTGAGTACACGGGTAAAAAGCTGAAAAGCGTTTGGGCGGTAGGAGAAGAGGTCCTTGAGAAAGCCGGGGAAATTTCCGACGAGGTGATTTTTATCGAAAAAGCAGAGCCGCGTGAAATATACGAGAGGGCGAAAAAAGAAAAGCCCGACGTTATTTTGTGGAATGCGGACCTGTGGGGCAGAAAAAACGCTCCCGTTGTTGCCGCCATGCTGAAAACAGGACTCTGCGCCGACTGTACTATGCTTGAGTCCGACGGTGAAAACCTTATTATGTACCGTCCGGCACAGGGCGGAAACATAACTGCTAAGATCAAATGTGTCACGAAGCCTCAGATGGCGACCGTGAGAACGAGGTCGGCAAGCTCGGACATTATAGTTTCGGGCGGCAGAGGTGTCGCAGACTCGCTTGATAAGCTTTACGCTCTTGCGGATAAGCTCGGAGCAGAGCTTGGCGCATCGAGAGGTCTTGTCGATATGAATAAGGTAACGTATGACAAGCAAATAGGACTGACGGGGAAGACCGTAAGCCCTAAAATTTATATTGCGGCGGGAATTTCGGGTGCAATACATCACACCTGTGCAATAGAGGGAAGCACTACCGTTATTGCAATAAATCCCGATAAAAACGCAAGAATTTTTGAGTATGCCGATTACGGCATTGTCGAAAAGCTTTGATAGTCGGTTTTTATACCGTACGTGAAAATAATTTTACACAAAAAGAGAGCATACTGCCGTTCGGTAAGTATGCTCTCTTTTCCCTTAATAAAACAGTTGCGTTAATAAGGCGAAAGTGGTATAATATATATTATGATCAAAAGCAATCGGTGCAGAGCGCAGGGTGCGGCTCTGCTCCCGACTGCTTTACGACGAATAAGTAATTACTGCTTGGTGAAAATTCGGAAGAAAGAAGATATACGAATGGAAAACAAGAAAACCTTGGAAGAGGTAAGAAAATTTTTTGAAGGCGATAGGTTCGCAAACGAAAACGGAGCCGTAATAGAAGAGATCGGTGACCATAGCGCCACCTGTAGCTTGGTTATTACCGATTCGCACCGTAACGCTATGGGTGCAGTAATGGGCGGCGTGTACTTTACACTCGCGGATTTTGCTTTTGCGGTTGCGGCAAACTGGGAAAAGATGGGGTGCGTATCGTTGCACTCGGACATTTCGTTTCTTGGCGCGGCAAAGGGAAAGAAGCTGATAGCCAAGGCGGTTTGTATTAAAGACGGAAGGAACACGGCGTCTTACCGCGTGGACGTAACCGACGAGCTTGGAAATCTCACGGCTATAGTTACCGCAACGGGATATCACATAGGTTGATATGTTTTGGATGAATCTTATCAGACAAGTTATTGAAGCAATAAATATGAACGCGGCGTAATATTGCCGCATAATACCGAAAAGAGAAGGACGAATGGATAAGACGAGAGAGATCAGTCAATATGAAAAAATGACCACGTGGCCGATACCAAAGCTCGTAATTACGCTTGGTATTCCTACCACTATCAGTATGCTGGTGACCAATATTTACAATATGGCGGACACTTATTTTGTAAGTGAGCTCGGTAACAGCGCCAGCGGTGCGGTCGGCGTTGTGTTTGGACTAATGGCGATCATTCAGGCGTTCGGCTTTATGTTCGGTCACGGCGCGGGAAGCATAATCGCGCGTAAGCTCGGTCAGAAGGATACTCACAGCGCAAGTGTTTTTGCGTCTCTCAGTATTACGGCGTGTCTTGCAGTGGGTACGCTTATCGGGATTTTGGGGCTCATATTCTTAGACCCGCTTATGTGGCTGCTCGGCAGTACGGACACAATTCTTCCGTTTTCTAAGGATTACGGAATGTATATTCTTATTGCCGCGCCGCTTACAATGACCAGCTTTGCGCTCAACAACATATTAAGATACGAGGGCAAGGCGTTTTTCGCAATGATAGGACTTACTATCGGAGGCGTGCTTAATATGCTCCTTGACCCCATACTGATATTCGGCTTTGATATGGGGATCGCGGGCGCGGGACTGTCAACGGCGATCTCGCAGGTGGTTAGCTTTTTTATTTTGATCTCAATGTTTTTCAGAGGTAAAACACTGAGTAAGCTGAGCGTTAAATTTGCAAAAGAAAATCCGCGTGGCATATTTGAGATAATGGCAACGGGCTTCCCGAGCTTCTGCCGTCAGGGACTTTCCAGTATTGCCACGATGACACTCAACAACCTCGCAGGAGAGGTAGGAGGAGACGCTGCCGTTGCGGCAATGTCGGTAGTCAATAAGATAACCTTCTTTATCTTTGCCGTGGGACTTGGAATCGGACAGGGCTTTCAGCCTGTAGCCTCCTTCAACTACGGTGCAAAAATGTATTCGAGAGTAAAAAAAGCATTTTTCTTTACCTTTGGCGCGGGCGAGCTGTTGCTCGGCGTATTCGTTGTGGTAGGACTGCTGTTTTCAAACAGTCTGATCGGACTTTTCCGAGACGATCCAACGGTTATAGAGATAGGAACCTTGAGTCTGAAGCTGCAGCTTTTGGCGCTGTTCTTCCACCCGTTGACTATATGTGCCAATATGCTTTTCCAAAGCATAGGAGAGAACAAAAAAGCGACGTTTTTGTCGCTTCTCAGAAGCGGAATACTGTTTATTCCCGTACTGCTGATACTGACGAAAGCCTTTGGACTTTTCGGCGTACAGTCGTCGCAGGCGATAGCCGACGTTCTTGCGTTCTTTGTTTCAGCACCTCTTGTGCTTCGTTTTCTCAAAAATTTGCCCGAAGACAAGACGGATTAAGCAAATACGATGTGAGTGGGAATTCGGGTAAACAGTACATACAAAAACTGCATAAGGGATTTTTCGCACGGTCTGTACTCAAAAGTCACACTTGCAATTTTTATAAAGGTGTGATATACTGTTAAATGTGTAAATATGTGCCGTAAATTAAGGAAAAACGGCAGAACGGAGATAAATATGCAAATTTACGAAGAGCTCGTTGCCCGCGGACTTATCGCGCAGGTAACGGATGAAAGCGAAATACGCGAGCTTATAAATAACGGAAAGGCGACCTTCTACATCGGCTTTGACCCTACCGCAGACTCTCTGCACGTAGGTCACTTTATGGCGCTCTGCCTTATGAAAAGACTTCAGATGGCGGGAAACAAGCCCGTCGTTCTTCTCGGAGGCGGTACGGGATAGATGGGGGAGGGGTGGGGAGGTAGAGATATCGGTTGTATCATTTCCCCCTACACTATTGGCCACAACTGGGAATGCTTCAAGCGTCAGATGGAAAGATTTATCGACTACGGTGAGGGGGGAGCTATAGCGGTAAACAACGCAGACTGGCTCTTGAAGCTCAACTACGTTGACCTTCTCCGCGAGGTCGGCGCTTGCTTCTCTGTAAACAATATGCTCAGAGCAGAGT
>JAZSOD010000082.1:0-9357 GCA_045536775.1 Eubacteriales bacterium
CGTGCGCCGCTTTTGGAAGCCTCTCTCCGCTACGCTCCGTTCGGCTTCCAAAAGCATAAAGAATGAACATAAAATGTGTATACAATCCTCTTGCACAACTGTTTACAATCTTGCTCTTGCCAGCTACCCGCCGCCCCTACAAGAGATTTGAAATTTGCACCGTTACACGTATTTTCCCACGCAAAAAGCCGACACGTTCCGTGTCGGCTTTTTATTTTATATTCTCTCAAGAAATTCTACAAGCTCTGCAAAGCTTCCCTTCGGCGTGTCCGGTATCTGTCCGTCCTTCGCTATAAGACAGTCGGTCACAAGATAGGTCGAAAGTCCTGCCGCACGCGCCGCCTCAATATCCTCCTCGGCGTTGTTGCCTATCATCAGGCAGTCCGCAGGATCAACTCCCATTTTTTCGGCAATTTCCGCATAGTACAGCGGGTTCGGCTTGCACGAGCCGAAATTATCGTAGGTGGTAACAAGATCAAAGTCCTGCGGCTCAAGTCCGATAAAATCAAGCCTTGCCTTTATTGCTGCCTCGGGAAAAAGCGGATTGGTCGCAAGAACCACCTTTTCTGCCTTCTCTCGCGCAAGTCTGACCGCCTCCCTTGCAAGCGGATTTGGTCCCGTCAGCTCCTTGGTCTTGTAGAAATCCGTGCTGTAAAACGCATCAAAAGTGGGTATATGCGAGTAGACCTCCTCGCCGAACATCTCTGCAAAGGTCTCCCAGAACGCGTTACGATTAAGCTTACTGCGGTCATTTTTTACCATTGCGGAAACTCCCTTCCACATTGCAGGAATAAGAGTTTCATAGGTGTATCCATGGACCGCGGCGGCTTTGGTCAGAAGCTTGAAGTAGCCTTTTGTGAATTCATCGTTGTCCATCGGCAAAAGCGTGCCGTCGAGGTCGAAAAGTATTGCCCTGTATTTCATATTTTCTCCGATTTCGTAAATTTTGTGAGTTCACGGTTGATTATATCACGTTTTTTCGGGTTTTGTAAATTGTTTTTGCGCGTGTATAAGTATTTTTTGCTCTACGCTTCACTGTATATATATCCGACACCGCGTACCGATTTTATAAAATCCGCGCCGAATGCCGACTTTAGTTTTTTTCTTAAATAGTTTACGTAAACGTCGGTGATATTGGTGCTTTTTTCGCTATCATTCCACACGCACGCGAGCATTTCCTCTCTCGTGACGGGGGTGTTTTCCCTCGATTTGAAAAATTCAAAAAGCCTTGCTTCGCGCTCGGTGAGCTTCGTGCTTTTGCCCTTGTAAACAAGCGTGTCTGCACGCAAAGTCACACCCTCGCGCACATTGCGCTCACAAATGACGGCTTCTGCCGTTTCAAGCAGCTTCTCCCACGAAAACGGCTTTTCAACAACCGCGTCTGCGCCCTTGGGGAGTGCTGAGCCTCTATCGGCAAGATATACGTACGCGCCGCGCCGCTCGGGTACTGTCGGCGCCATATCGGTCACGGTCAGCTCCGCCTCGTCAGGTGCATCGGTGACGGTGTAGCCCGTCTGCTCAAAGAGCAACGTCAGGGTACGGAGTGTAAACTCGTTCTTGCTTATTATTCTGACAAGTCCCTTCATACTGCCGACTCTCCTTCCTTTTTCTGCTTCAATATTACCACAAAAGCGTAAATTTATCAATAGCGCCCGCAGAAAAAGCCCACGGGCTTGACAATCCGACAACTTTTTATTACAATATTTAGGTATACGTAATGAAAGGAGGCACGGTAATGAGAAAGCTTCATAACAACCTTACGCCTGAAGAAAAGAATGCCATAAAGGGTCACCGTGAAAGACTTCGCAAAAGATATCTGACTCAGGACAACGACTATATGGATACAAACCGTTTGCTTGAGCTTCTGCTGACATACGCAATTCCGCGTCAGGACGTGTATATGCTCGCAAACAATCTCCTTTCAAAATTCGGAGGCATCGGCGGCGTTTTTGATGCGAGCATTGACGAGCTTATGCTCGTTGACGGTATAGGCGAAACCACAGCCGTTCTCATATCCCTTGTGTCTGCACTTAACAAAAAGAAGCTTCTTTCGGAAATCACCTCGAAGAGCTTTGAGAGCACAGACCAGCTCGCACGCGACGTTTGCACCCTCTTTTACGGCTCAAAAGAGGAAAAGATACTCGCCGTTACCCTGAACAGCTCAATGCGTATAATTTCGCACGAGTTTATTTCAAGCGGCAGCAGTGGTGAGTGCGTAGTAGATAATCGCAAGCTCGCAAGGCTCATCTTAAAGGACAACGTCGCCAACATAATCATCGCACATAACCATCCGAACGGAAATATATATCCCTCGGCGGAGGATATGAGCGTTATGCTCGATCTTGGCGAATTTCTCGAATCAATGTCGGTAAAGCTTATAGATATGCTGATCGTATCGGGAAACAGCTATTTCAAGATAAGCGACGCAAATACGCTTTCGGATAGATTAAGCGCAATTATTGACAGCGAAAACTCTTATATATACGGTCGGAATTATCCCGAGAGCAACGACCTTGCAGCAAGTCTAATAGAAAAGCGAAACAAATGAATTTGTCTGCCGTTATTTGCGAACACGGGTGAAACCTGCGAAAACAGAATGACAAATTTGCCAAGTAGAAATATAATTAACCCCGACGGACTTTTTTGAGATCTGTCGGGGTTAATTGTTTGCTTTTTCAAAACCATCTTCAAAAGACGACTTATTCTTCCACCTCAAGCACTCTCTCGGCTGCGGCAAGAACGCCGAGCTTACCGCTTTCATAGGTGAGACCGCCCTGCAGATAGACTGCATACGGTGCTTTGATGGGACCGTCGGCTGAAAGCTCAATGGACGAGCCCGACGTAAACGCGCCTGCCGCCATAATAACCTTATCGGCGTAACCGGGCATATCCCACGGCTCGGGAGCAACGTAGGAGTCTACGGGTGATGCGCTCTGAAGTCCAACGCAGAAGGCTACCATTTTCGCCTCACTTCCGAGGTCTATTCTCTGTATGATATCGCCGCGCTTTTCGTTGTACGCAGGCGACACGGTGTAACCGAGCGCATCAAACACGTACGCCGCAAAGTGCGCTGTCTTTAGCGCCTGTGCAACCACGTGTGGAGCCATGAAGAAGCCCTTATACATATTCTTGGTCTGACCGAGCGATGCGCCGCACTCAAGACCTATTCCAACAGACGTAAGTCTGTAGGAGGCAAGCTCGACCGCGCGTGCGCTGCCCGCTATGTAGCCGCCGCTTTCAGCCATTCCGCCACCGGGATTCTTGATAAGCGAGCCGATTATCATATCCGCGCCGACGCTCGTCGGCTCTCTGTCCTCGGTGAATTCCCCGTAGCAGTTGTCGACCACAACGTAGGCGTTTGAATTTTCCTTCGTTATCTTAACGATCTCACCTATCTGCGCGACCGTGAGAGTCGGGCGTATCATATACCCCTTTGAGCGCTGGATAAAGACCACCTTTACCCTCTCGCCGTACAGGTCGAGGGCTTTTTTTATGCCCTCAAAGTCGATATCGCCACTATCCTTGAGAGTAACTTCTCTGTATTCTATTCCGAAATCCTTGAGCGAGCCGTCACATTTGCCGTTATCACGGATACCGATGACCTCCTCAAGAGTATCGTAGGGCTTGCCCGTGACAGAGAGCATTATATCACCCGGTCTGAGCAGTGCCGATAGTCCGATGGTGAGCGCGTGAGTACCGTTTACGATGCTATGACGCGCAAACGCCGCTTCGGCATCAAACACCTTTGCAAATATCTGATCGAGGGTGTCGCGTCCGCGGTCATCGTAGCCGTAGCCCGTTGTGGGGGCAAAGTGAGCCTCGCCCACCCTGTACTCCCTGAACGCATCCATCACCTTTTTTGTATTTACAAACGATATTTCATCAATTTCCCTATATATTTCCGCGAGCGCCGATTCTGCGTCCGCATTTATTTTTTCAAGCATTAAATTCATTGTTTTTCTCCGTACACTCACTCAAATTTTGTCTGTGCCGCAAGGCTTACAAGCTTCACGCACGCAAGTACGTCGCCCATATCCACCGTCTCAACAGCGGTGTGAATATATCTCGTCGGCACAGATATTGCGCCGACCCTCGCGCCGCGTCCGCTTCTCTGTATCGCGCCCGTGTCCGTGCCGCCGCGCTCAAGTATTTCAAGCTGATACTTTATTTTGCTTTCTTCTGCGAGAGTCTTAAGCTTTTCGACTACGCCTCTGTCACAGATAACGCTGTTGTCGCGTATTTTGACCGCCGCGCCGCCGCCAAGCTTTACCGCCATGGTCTTTGCTCCCGGCACGTCGCCCGTCGCGGTCACGTCAACGGCTATCGCGTAGTCCGCTTCTATATTGAACGCCGCAGGGAATGCACCTCTGCAGCCGACCTCCTCCTGTACGGTAAACACGAAATAGAGATCGTTTTCGCATTCTTTTATCTGCTTTATCGCCTCGACGAGCACGGCACAGCCTACACGGTCGTCAAACGGCCTTCCTGTGTACCTCTTGCCCGAAAGCCTTATAAAGCTTCTGTCAAGAGTACCGAATTCGCCGAGTGAGAGCTTCTTTTCGGTCTGCTTACGGCTCGAGCTGCCGATATCCACAAAATATTTGTCGGTCTTGTTCGCGTCCTCGCCGCCCGGAATAATGACTCCGCGCACGCCGTTTTCAAAGGTGACAGACGAGTACGCCGCCGCGATATAGTTAAAGCCTCCGACCGACGTCACTCTCACGAGTCCGCTATCCTCAATATAAGATACGAAAAAGCCGATCTCGTCCATATGCGCGGCAAAAATAACCTTCTTGCCCACGCCCTTTTTGTGCGCGCAAAGGTTGCCGAGATTGTCGGTAAACACCTCGTCGCAGTACGGGGATATCTCGGCTTTTATTATCTCCGCTATATTCTTTTCACGTCCCGAAACCGCGGGAGTTTTCATAAGTTTTTTAATAAGCTCCGTCATTTTCCACCTCAAAGCCTTTCTATCATCAGTTTGAGAAGCTCACAGCTCTCACAGATATCCTTAACACTCTCAACATTCGAGGGAGAGTGGAGATATCTCGTCGCGGCGACTATGGCAAGCGCCTTTACTCCGCGCGTGCTCTTGTGTATCGGCACGGCGTCGTTTCCTGCCGAGATATATTTTCTCATCTGCCATTTGAAGCCGTTTCCCTCGGCAATTCCGCAGGCAAGATCAAAAAGCTCCTTGTCGAAAACCGTTCCGACACAAACGCCCTCGCCGAGCCTTGCGTTCATACGGTGCGCGGGCACCTCTGGCATATCGTTTATCGCTGTTGTTTCGAGAATTATCGCGTATTCGGGGCGGATCCTGTTTGCCGCGACAAGCGCGCCCGAGTATCCTATCTCCTCGCGTGTGGTAAAGGCAAAATAAGTGTCACGGGGCGGTCTTTTTCCGCTTTCCCATATACTCATCATAGCTTCAAGACCGATAGCGCAGCCGAAACGGTTATCAAGCGCCTTGCACTTGACCTGATCCTCTCCGAGCACCGTATATTCCGAGTCAAAGGTGGCGTAGCAGCCCTTATTTACAAGCATTACCGCTTCCTTGCGGCAGGTCGCGCCGATATCTATACAAAGCTCGTCGGGGGGTGTCGGTCTTTCCTTTTCCTCTGCCGTCTGCAAATGAACGGGCTTCGCACAAATAACACCGTAGATAAAGTGTCCGTCGGTACATTCCACACTTACGCGTCTGCCTGCTATGACCGCATTATTAATACCGCCTATATTCGCAAAATGCAGGTATCCGTACTCGTCGATATCGGTTATTATAAAGCCGACCTCGTCGGTATGCGCCGAAAGCATAAGCGGCTCGGCGTTACTATCAGAAGCTATTTTGAAAATGAGGTTGCCGAAAGAATCGCGCTCAAAGCTATCATAGTGTCCGTCGGCAAGTCTTAATATCTCATCGGTCACGGGGGTCTCACAGCCCGACGGTCCGAAGGCAAGCGACAGAATTTCAAGATTTTTAAGAAGTCTGTCCTTATTCATCCGACTCACCCGCCTTTTCCTTTATATAAAGCGCGAGGATTTTCGCGGCGGCGACTATATCGTCGGCACAGACCGTCTCGCTATAGGTGTGCATATTCTGAATGGGTACGCCAAACAAGACCGCTGGGAATCCGCCGCCCGACAGAGCTATCGAGTCGGCGTTCGTGCCTGTGCGCGAGCCCTCGACGATGGATTGACACGGGATCTTGTTTTCCTCTGCGAGCTCAAGGAGTCTGCGCGCCATACCTCTGTCGGTGGTCGCGGCAAACGAGACCACGGGACCATCGCCAAGCTCGGCGCTCCTTCTGTATGCGCAAACGTCTGAGCCGGGGTCCTTTGGCATAAAGCCGAAGTTCACGTCAAGCACTATCGCATAATCGGGCTCGTTACCGAACACCGCGCTCATAGCGCCCGTGCCTCCGCCAAGCTCCTCTCTGCCCGAAAGCAGAAGCGTAACGCCTGCGCCCGAGCCCTCGTCGGAAAGCATTTTCATAGCTGTCAGCGCTATTGCTACAGACGCCTTGTTATCAAGTCCCGATGACACAATTCTGTTGTTTAACAGCTCTCTGACGGGGTAGCAAAAGCTTACGGGAGAGCCGATAGGCGTATTTTCCTCGAGATATTCCACGTCTCGCCCCGTGTCGATAAAAAGCTTATCCGCGGCGGGATTTTTCTTCGCGTCTTCACGCGATAAAAGGTGAGGAGCCATTGACGTTATAACGCCGCGCACTCTCTCTTTGCCGTATATCATTACGTCCGCGCCCGAGAGTATTCGTGTGTCGATGCCGCCAACTGTTGAAAACTTCAGAAATCCGCCGTCGCATATTTTTGTGACCATAAGTCCGATACCGTCGATATGCGCGTCGATAAGCGCTCGCGGAGCACCCGAGCGCGCGGGCTCTTTTCTGAACAGATAGCTTCCGCTTCGGGTGATCTCAAGGCTATCGAAATACGGCAGTACAAGCGCTTCTATCTTGCTTCTGTCGATGTCCTCAAAGCCCGAAACCGAGGCTGTTTCGCCGAGCCGTTTTATGAGCTCTTTTACAAATTCGACCATTTTTTATCTCCGTAGTTTGTTAAAAAGCAAGGCTTTTTACACGTGTTTTTTTATATTTTGTTATTTTATCACAAAATTTATTTATTGTCAATTCAAGGTATGGGGAAATAAAGTGCACAGAGTTAATAAAAACATCTTGAAAAAATGTTGTTTTGGGTGTATAATCTGCTTAGCGGCGGATATATCCGCAAAAAATTGTTTGTATACGGAGTGGAGATAAATATGAAAGAATACTACCGCATAAAGGTTGCAGGAGTCGAGAGAGACTTAAAGCTTTTCCCCGTTAACGACAAGCTGTCCATCGCGGCGTTTATACTTTTCGGCGACGTTGAATTGACCGTTGCCTGCGCGGGCGAGCTTGCGCGTATTGCTCCCGAGCACGATATTCTTCTTACCGCCGAAGCAAAGAGCATTCCGCTTATTCACGAAATGGCACGTCAGCTCGGCGAAAACGAGTACATAGTTGCAAGAAAAGGTCCCAAGGTATATATGGAGGATATCGTCACCATAAGCGTTAATTCCATAACGACACAGCACGAGCAGAAGCTCTGCATAGGTAAGAAGGAAGCAGACCTTATGCGCGGAAAGAGAGTGCTTATCGTCGATGACGTTATTAGCACCGGCGAATCTCTCGCGGCGCTCGAAAAGCTTGTTGAGGCAGTCGGCGGAAATATCGTCGGCAAGCTTGCGGTTCTTGCAGAGGGCGACGCTATCGACCGCGAGGACATCACCGTGCTCGCACCCCTCCCCCTGTTTGATGCAAGCGGCGAACCGCTTAACTGATGATCAACCTGTTTCAGACCGCAAAAGGCTTTGACCTTTTGCGGTCTTTTTTGTTGGATTTACACCTCCTAGCACCTCTCAACTCCTTGTTTTCGCACTTTTTCGTCGAAATATATGTAATTTTTCCGTAAAATTTATATAATTGTATGGATTTTCATCTTTACATTTTGCGAAAAAAGTGTTATTATAGATTGGATAGTCGCGAAAGCGGCCATTTAAATTTGTTTTAATTAAATATTTTATACATTAGGAGGATTACAAAACATGGCTAGAAGAAAAATCTCCATGGACGGTAACACCGCCGCCGCGCACGTCAGCTACGCGTTTACGGAAGTTGCCGCAATCTACCCGATCACTCCCTCCAGCCCTATGGCGGAAGTGACCGACACCTGGTCCGCCAACGATAAGAACATTTTTGGCGAGCCCGCAAGAAACATCTTCGGCGAAAGAGTCAAGATGACAGAAATGCAGTCCGAAGCAGGTGCTGCAGGTACAGTTCACGGAAGCCTTGCTGCCGGCGCTCTTACCACTACATACACCGCTTCTCAAAGACTTCTCCTCATGATCCCGAACATGTACAAGATCGCAGGTGAGCTTCTTCCCTGCGTAATCCACGTTTCGGCTCGTGCCGTTGCGTCCCACGCTCTTAACATCTTCGGTGACCACTCCGACGTTTACGCTTGCCGTCAGACAGGCTTCGCTATGCTTGCTGAGTCCAATCCTCAGGAAGTAATGGACCTCGGTGCAGTTGCTCACCTCGCTACCATCAAGGGTCGCGTTCCCTTCCTTAACTTCTTCGACGGCTTCCGTACCTCTCACGAGATCCAGAAGATCGAAGCTTGGGATTACGACGATCTCGCTGAAATGGTTGACATGGACGCTATCGCTGATTTCCGTAAGCGCGCTATCAACCCTGAGCACCCCGTTCTCCGCGGCTCCGCTGAAAACGGCGACATCTTCTTCCAGCACAGAGAAGCATGCAACAGATACTACGATGCTCTCCCCGCTATCGTTGAAGAATACATGGACAAGGTTAATGCTAAGATCGGCACTAACTACAAGCCCTTCAACTACTACGGTGCACCCGACGCTGACAGAGTTATCATCGCTATGGGCTCTATCTGCGACGTTGCTGAAGAAGTTATTGATTACCTCAACGCGAGTGGCGAAAAGGTTGGTCTCGTTAAGGTTCGTCTTTACAGACCCTTCTGCGCAGACAAGCTCATCGCTGCTATCCCTGCTACTGCTACCAAGATCGCAGTTCTCGACAGAACCAAGGAGCCCGGCTCTCTCGGCGAGCCTCTCTACCTCGACGTTGTTACCGCGTTTGCTACAAACGGCGTAAACAAGACAGTCGTTGGCGGCCGTTACGGTCTCGGCTCAAAGGATACAACCCCTGCATCTGTTATCGCAGTTTACGACAACCTCAAGGAAGCTGCTCCCAAGAACAACTTCACAATCGGTATCGTTGATGACGTTACAGGTCTCTCCCTTGATGAAAAGCGTTCTCCCGACACAGC
>JAZSOD010000079.1:0-3792 GCA_045536775.1 Eubacteriales bacterium
GTATTGCTTTGCGGCAAGTGAAATCTTAACCCGTACCCTGATATTTCCAAAAGCCTCTCACTTTGGGAGAGGTGGCACGCGAAGCGTGACGGAGAGGGTCCCCTTTTGCGAGAGGAGACCTCGAGTCTCACCTTGGGCGCGTCTTTTGTTCCTTTCGTCGCGAAACGAAAGGAACAACCAACTTGAAATTTCGCACATCAAAATCAGGTCACAATACTTTTTTGTAACAAAAAACAATATATAAATACACACCGGAGATTACTATGATACAAAAACCCAGAGGAACAATGGACATACTTCCCGAAGACGTGGGAGTATGGCAGTACATCGAAAGCGTTGCCCGTAAGGTCTGCGCTAAATACGGCTACTCGGAGATAAGATTTCCCACCTTTGAATCCACCGAGCTTTTCGCCCGCGGAGTAGGTGACACCACTGACGTCGTGCAGAAGGAAATGTATACCTTTACCGACCGCGAGAACAGAAGCTACACGCTTCGCCCCGAGGGTACGGCTTGCGTGGTACGCTCGCTTATCGAAAACGGCAGATGCTCGGACACTATGCCCCTAAAGCTTTTCTACATCATCAACTGCTTCAGATACGAAAAGCCGCAGGCGGGCAGAAGCCGTGAGTTCTTCCAGTTTGGCACTGAGATGTTCGGCGCGGCGGCACCTCAGGCGGACGCTACCGTAATTGCTCTTGCCGACACCTTTATTAAGGAGCTTGGCATCAAGGACGTAAAGCTTCATATCAACAGCATCGGCTGTCCCGAATGTCGTCCGAAGTATCACAAGGCGCTCGTTGAGTACTTCTCCGACAATGTAGACAAGCTCTGCGACACCTGCAAGGAGAGACTTAAGACAAATCCTCTCCGCATACTCGACTGCAAGTGCCCCGAGTGCAAGAAGCTTGCCGAGGACGCGCCCAAGACTATCGACAACCTCTGTCCCGAGTGTGAAGATCACTTCACGGGACTCAAGAATATACTCACCGCGATGGATATCGCGTACGAAATAGACCCCCATATAGTTCGCGGACTCGATTACTACACCAAGACGGTGTTCGAGTTCATCTGCGACACCATCGGCGCGCAGAGCACCGTCTGCGGCGGCGGACGCTATGACGGACTTATGAAGCAACTCGGCGGTCCTGAGCTTCCCGGCATCGGCTTTGCAATGGGTATAACAAGACTTATCCTCGCAATGAAGGCGTGCGGTGTTGAGATAGCAAGCGATAACGCGCCCAAGGTCTACATTGCTCCTATGGGTGAGGCGGCAACTGTTCGCGCGGCGCGTCTTGTTGAGGACCTCAGACGCTCGGACATCTACGCGGAGCTTGACCTCGTATCCCGTTCGCTCAAGGCTCAGATGAAGTACGCTGACAAGAAGTCTGCCGCATACACGGTAATTCTCGGCGACAGCGAGCTTGAAAGTGGCAGAGTGCAGATAAAGGATATGAAAAACTCGACACAGACCGAGGTCGGTCTTGACGAGATCACCGAATATTTATTAAGTCATATATAACGGAGAAAAGAATTATGGAAGCAAACAAGTTTCTTGACAAAAACGACAAAAGAACCTGCTACTGCGCCGAGCTTTCGGCAAAGGACGTGGGAAAGAGAGTCTGCCTTATGGGCTGGGCTCAGCGTCAGCGTGACCTCGGCGGACTTATATTCATCGACCTCCGCGATAGAAGCGGTATAGTTCAGCTCGCCTTTGACGATGCTACCGAAAAGAGCATTTTTGACGATGCGTTCACAGTAAGAGCAGAGTACGTGCTTCTCGCCAAGGGTGTTGTACGCCACAGAGGAGAGGGCGCGGTTAACAAGAATATCCCCACGGGAGAGATAGAGATTGCGGTTGACGAGTTCAAGATACTCTCGAAGGCGCAGACGCCTCCCTTTGAGATAGTTGAAAACAGCGACGTAAAGCCTGAGCTCAGACTCAAGTACAGATATCTCGACCTTCGCCGTCCCGACCTGTCGAGAAATATTATCGAAAGAAGCAAGATCGTAAAGATCGCGCGTGACTTCTATGCAGAAAACGGCTTTATCGACGTTGAAACTCCTATCCTCGTAAAGCCTACGCCCGAGGGCGCAAGAGACTACCTCGTTCCCAGCCGCGTTCATCCCGGCTCGTTCTACGCGCTCCCTCAGTCACCCCAGATATACAAGCAGATCCTTATGGTTTCGGGCTTTGACCGCTACTTCCAGATAGCGAAGTGCTTCCGTGACGAGGACCTCCGCGCAGACCGTCAGCCTGAGTTTACTCAGATAGACACCGAAATGTCGTTCGTGACCGAGGACGACGTAATGGACGTTCACGAGCGTTTCCTCAAGAGAGTTATGAAGGAGTATATGGGCATCGAAATGAACGAGCCCTTCCTCAGACTCACCTGGAAGGAATGTATGGAGCGTTTCGGCTCGGACAAGCCCGATATGCGCTTCGGCTACGAGCTTAACGACATCTCCGAGACAGTAAAGGACTGCGGCTTCAAGGTGTTCTCCGACACAGTTGCAAACGGCGGCAGTGTTCGCGCTATCAACGTAAAGGGCGCGGCAGACAAGTTCTCGAGAAAAGAGATCGACGCTCTTACAAACTTCGTAAAGACATATAAGGCAAAGGGTCTTGCCTGGTATAAGAACAACGCAGGCGAGGTCACCTCGTCCTACGCAAAGTTCCTCACAGACGAGGAAAACGCGGCAATAAACACACGTCTCGGCGTTGAAAACGGCGACATCGTGTTCATTATCGCCGATAAAAATAAGGTTGTATTCGATGCTCTCGGCGCGCTCAGAATTGAGGTTGCCAAAAAGCTCGGACTCCTCGACTCAAAGGACTTCAAGTTCCTCTGGGTAACCGAATTCCCGCTTTTCGAGTACGATGAGGAGGAGGGAAGATACTACGCAATGCACCATCCCTTCACAATGCCGATGGAGGAGGATATTCACCTTCTCGACACAGACCGCGGCGCAGTACGCGCAAAGGCTTACGATATCGTGCTCAACGGTACCGAGCTTGGCGGCGGCTCTATCCGTATCCATGACGGCGACATTCAGAAGAAGATGTTTGAATGCCTCGGACTTGACGAGGAGCAGCAGGAAACAAAGTTCGGCTTCCTTCTCGAAGCCTTCAAGTACGGTACACCTCCTCACGGCGGTCTCGCATTCGGTCTTGACAGACTCGTTATGCTCCTTCTTGGTATAGACGATATCCGCGAGGTTATCGCGTTCCCGAAGGTACAGAACGCCTCCGAGCCTATGTCAATGTGTCCCGCACCCACCGACGATAAAGCTCTCGAGGAGCTCTCGATAGCGATCGTAAAAACAGAAGAATAAGTAAAAAAGCAAGCCTGTGTTACACAGGCTTGCTTTGTTTATAGTTGGCTTTACGCGATAGTGAGGGTTTATGCCGCTTTTTGAAAAAAGCGGCGCAAAAACTTCATTCAGCGCGAAGAATTGTCTTCGCGCGGGTAAGGGACTAAACTCGTCCACTCTCTGAATTTTATCTGCTTTGTAGAGCCTTCTCCAGTGGGAGAAGGTGTCACGAGCATTGCGAGTGACGGATGAGGTGTCATCAAATTTTATACAACTCCTCATCCACCGCTATCGCGGTCCCCCTTCTCCCACAGGAGGAGGCTTCGGGAGGGGCTTGCACCTCCCATAAAAGCGAAATTATGCGCCCACGATTTCACATAGCGCGAAAATAAACGCATCGCGTGGGATTCCAAAGGGACGGGGACGCCCCCGCGGGCAAACAGCGCGTGGAGTCAGCGGCAGGTGAGATATCAACCCAT
>JAZSOD010000005.1:0-29174 GCA_045536775.1 Eubacteriales bacterium
GAAAAAATAAGGTTACCGCAGGTACCCACAACAGAGATGAATACTGTGTTGAATATGTATCTTGAGAAAGGAACCCAAGAGTCACCCATAAGCTTAAAAAGGTCTGTGAAGTTCTTAAACGTAGGGTTGATAACGTAGAAATGTGGGGGGAACATCCAAAGCTCGTCAAGCGGCTTTAAGGACTGCATTACAACGTACAGCATGGGAAGGAACATAAACGCTCCCATAAGCACGAGGAAAATATTGATACCAAGGTCGCCTCCGACGGAACGGTTTAAGACGACTTTATGTCTTCTTGTTCTAAGCTTAGCCATCTTAATCTCCTACCTTCGAAAGTAATTTTTTGATAATCATATTTGCGCCCACCATTATAATGAAGAGCACAACGGCTATCGCCGAGGAGTATCCAACCTCAAAACGCTGTCCGCCGTAGTCCTCGAGGTGGTGCATGATCGTATGCGCCGCATAGTCTACTGACGGGAAGCCTGCAAGAGCCGTAACTACGCTGCCGAAGCCGAATGAACCGGTGATAGACATAACCGCACCGAACATAAGCTGAGGACGCATAGACGGAAGAGTAACGTACCAGAGCTCCTGCCATCTGTTTCTGATGCCGTCAACCGCTGCGGCTTCGTAAAGGCTCTTGTCGACGCCCTGAAGACCCGCGATAAACGAAAGGAACGAGGTACCGAGTGATGTCCAGAGTGCAACTACGATACAGAGTCCCATAACGTATTTTGCATCCTTGAACCAAAGGATAGGTCCTGTTATAAAGCCAAGCTCGATAAGCCAAGCGTTTACGTAGCCGTAAGAGTCGCTCGAGAAGAGGACGCTCCAGATAAGGTAAACCGAACCTGCGATACTCGGCGCGTAGAAAATAAGTGTTACGACCGCTCTTATCTTAGGTGTAAGCTCGTTGATGAACCACGCGATGAAAAGCGACATCAAATATGAAACCGGTCCCGTTATCGCCGCGAACACGAAGGTGTTCTGGCAGGCGGTAAGGAAGATATCATCGTCAAGGAACAGTCTGATGTAGTTGTCCATAAAGATGAATTCCGGTGCTTCAAGCAAGTTAAATCTTGTAAAGCTCAGTACTATTGACAGTCCTACGGGGAGTACGGTGAAGATAAAGAACAATATCATAAAGGGCGCTACCATAAAGTAAGCCGTCTTATTGCGCTTTATCTCCTTGACCGTCCACTGCCATTTGGTCATGTCTTTACGAGATACCGGCCGTTTAACCTCAGCCGTTGCCGTATTCTGTGACATGTGTTTTTCTCCTTTTATATTATATATCTGTCAGCAATTATCAGTTTGCCGCCTTTGCTTCCTCAGCGCGCTTTTCTGCAAGCGTCTGTCCAAGCTCAAGCGTTTCAAGGTCGAACTCTTCACGTTTTCTCGTGATCTCCTTGTTGATGTCATCGACGTATCCGAGGAGAGATTCAACGGGGTCCGCGTCATTGTTGTATGCATCAAGGAACGCAAACTCGATATAACGCGCGATGATGTATCCTCCGGGATATTCCGGAACTGCATCAAGGCTTTCAAACTGCTTCATTATATTATTGTAGTCATTTGTTGACCACGGGAGCGATTCAAGCGCTTCAATGTTCGCCGTCGCGTACATCGCGCCTTCACCGATGGTTGCAACGACTTCGTTTGCGTAAGACGCCTGAATGTCGGCGGTTACGAACCAGTCCATAAAGTCCCAAGCCTTTTCAGCATCGCCCACACCGTTCATCATCATCATCGGTGCTACGGTTACAAGCGCCGTGTTGTTGATGTTTCCGTTTTCATCGGGTGTGCCGAGTACGGGAATGAATTCCCAGAGGTCTCTGATCTCTGTTGCGAATATGGTAAGCTGGTTGTAAGATCCTACGTAATCCGAGAAGCCGAGAGGAAGCTCACCTGTTCTGAAACGGTTTGCAAAGTCGTAGCTTACGGGGAAGTCGTAGTTTGTAAAGTATGAGCACATCGTATCAAACGCTTCAAGTGCAAGGTTTGAATCATAGTTGATTCTCATACCGTCATCGGCGTAAACGTCGCCGCCGAGCTGATAAAGGAGAAGGTTAAGTCCTCCCTGCGAGGAAGGAATTCCGACGTCCATATTATTGTACTGAAGTATCGGCACGAGAGCCATAAGCTCATCCCACGTTCTCGGGATATCAAAGCCCATCTCGGCAAATACGTCCTTACGGTAGAACATCATACTAAACGTCATTGTTTCGGGGATACCGTACGATTCACCGTAAAGTGTAAGCGGGATCATAGCAGCCTCGTGGAATCTCGACGTAACGTCCTTGAACGTGTCGAAATCGTTAAGCTTCATTACCGCGTTTCTGATAGCGTACTGTATCGGGTCGCCCTGCGCGTTCGTAAGCGAGATGTCAGGACCCGTTCCCGAAAGGGTTGCGGGAAGAAGCGTACCCGCAGCGATAAGCTTGAGGTTTACTCCTATGTTTGTTTCATTCGTAAACTTGTTGTCTATGAGGTTACGAACTATCTGAGCCTGGTCACGACCGCCCGAGATCCATACTTCGAGGACGTCGGTCTTTTCGATCTCGGAGGTAGCTCCGAGGTTGGAGTAGTCGGTAAAGAAGCTCTGGAAGAACGAGGATATTTCAAATCCTGCCGCTTCAAGGAAATTTGCGTTTGCTCTGGGGAGCTCACTCTCCTTGCCTACGGGGCAGATGGTGATGTTGTCTATAAGCAGCGGCTGGTTACGCGCACTGTTTATCCAGGTTCCGAGAGTACCGATGTAGCTCTTCATCGTCGTGAGGTTTCTCGCTACCTCATCCTCGTCCGTTGCCATCTTGTAAAGCGTACGGGAGATGTTATCAAGCGATGCAGAGTTACTACTCTTCTGTCCACTCTCTTCGACGAGAGTATCGGAGATGCCCGTAAGCACAAGACTCTGATCGTAAAGGTCCTTTATTATACCTGGAATGAGAACGTTGAAGTTGTAGTCGCGGTACTTGTCGGGGCTTGAGCCCGTAATCTGAAGTATCTTCAGGTAGTCCGCGTTCATCGAGCTCATCGAGTTGTTTGCTTCTTCAAGCACGTCGCCCATATGTCCGAGCGTAACTTCAAATCTGAGTGTATATTCCTGTCCCTCTTCAAAGTAGAACTGAAATTCCTTTTCACCGTCGTTAAGCGGCTTTGCCTGCCAATCGTCCGAATAGTCAAACTGGCAGTAGTTCGCTTCATCGAACGGAATCTCGCCATTTATATACAGACGGCGGGTAACGTAGATACCGTTAAGATCCGACTGCTTGAATCTGGGTGCTATGTAATAAAGACCTGACTTTTTGCAGGTGAACGAATACTCTACCCATTGTCCTACCGACTGCCAGTTGGTTCCGCCAAGAGCGTTGATCTTAGTCGAGGATGCAGACTGGGGAGAAGTGATAGCAGAGGATCTGTCATTCTTGGGATAGATTGTACGGCTGGATACCGCGTCGGGTATTTCCGCTTCTATCTTTATTACAGCTGCATCTGCCACGTCATTCTTCTTATTTGCAACGTCGGCCGCATATTCCTCGTAGGTCTTCTGCTCCTCGAGAGGATAAAGCGTGATGGTCTTAAGCACCATCTCGTCTCTGAGGGGCTCGAGAGAGATCGTATGCTCACCTTCGGTGAACAATATCTCGTAAGGATATACGTCGTAGCCCGTTGAGTCGGCAAACACGTATTCGGACCAAGCGGGCACCTCTGTGTAGTTTGCCTTGATATCGTTTCCGTTGATATCCTGCTGGAAGACAAGCTTGCCGTTTTCATCGGTACGCAGGCCGTTCGCAGTAGGTGACTCAGCCGTAGCCGCGTCAAATACAACAGGGATCCAATTCTTGGTCATCGTAAGATATCTGAGGCCCTTGAAGGGATGCTCGTTATCAATACGGCACGCACGCTCGATCGCAGTGGACTTCTGGTTGCCCGTTGCAGCATAGTAAAGCTTTACAGCGTACTTTGCAGTTTCGGGAACAGTGAAGTTCCAGTAAACGTTGCCGTCCTTTGGCATAAACAGAGCGTCACCCTTTTCGCCGTTATAGTCGGTAACTACCTCGACCTCGGCGTCGGTAAGCTCTTTGTTATAATTGACCGCGTCGATCACAACTGTTTTTGTAGCTTTCGGATGTCTTGCGTTTCTCGATGCGTACTCGGTATAGGTAAGAGCATTGAGGAGCGCCTTAACGTCTTCAATGTCATACGCCATTTCCTTTTCCGTACCGTTCGCCTCGCCGTCGGCAAACGCCGTAAAGCTGAAGCAGCCGAAAAGCATCAGAAGTGAGAGTATCGCGGCAATCAGCCGTTCAAATCTCGTCTTTTTCATAAAATTTCCTCCTGCCAAGATTACTTTGAAGAGAATCTGGTTGCTTTATTTCAGAAAACCTGCCCTATCTGCGCGGACACCTCTCGGTGTGAGTCTCTCGTACCCGACCGCACGTGCGTATATACGCGCGCGATTACAGAAAACGAAAGCCAACCTCTGAAGGAACAACAAGCGTTTGCTTCTTCCCCTCTGAGATAAGCTTTCCGTGAGTTATTTCCGTGGTTCGCGTGTTAAAACGCCAAATCGGCGCAGTTTTCACGAAACTATAATAACATAGAAGAAAGCAATTGTCAATAGCACTAAATACCGCCAAAAACGCAAAACTCTCCCATTCCGTCCGATTATCCTGTTTTCATTAAGTAAAATCCGAGCCAAAAAAATCTTTGTCAATTTTGCTCTTTTTTGAAAAGAGCATCTTATTAACAATTAGTAATTTTTATTTACCGCTCTCCCTTGCTCATTTTTTCCTTTATATTATAGGGTTTAAGCGTTATTTTGCTTAAACCGTTTTTGTCGTGAAACCTCCAATTGTAACTGTAATTAACTCAAAAGTGCCCGAATTAGACGGTTTTTTCACTAATCGGACATTTTGCCCGTTCGTCGTTTTGCACAATTTTTGAAAGTTTTTTTCTACATTTATACAATTTGCACAAAACGATAAAAAACACCCCTCGGGAAAGCTTCCCGAGGGGTGCTAACACTCAATTTACAGTCAGTTTGCCGCGTGCTTGTGGCAGCTGTCACAATGTCCGTCGCAATCGATGCTGATATTGTGCTCTATTCCGTTTTTGTCATAATAGTCAACGATAGCACTTTTTACCGCCTCTTCGGCGAGCACCGAGCAATGTATCTTAGCGGGCGGAAGTCCGTCAAGCGCCTCGACTACCGCCTTGTTGGTAAGCTCAAGTGCTTCCTCCACCGACTTGCCCTTGATCATTTCGGTCGCCATACTACTGGTTGCTATTGCCGCGCCGCAGCCGAAGGTCTTGAACTTGACGTCGGTGATTATTCCGCTATCTATCTTGAGAAATATCTTCATTATATCTCCGCAAACTGCGTTGCCGACTTCGCCGACGCCGTCTGCGTTTTCTATCTCACCCACGTTGCGCGGGTTCGAGAAATGGTCCATAACCTTTTCGCTGTACATATAAAATCCTCCTTACTTATTGCCCGGATATATCGGGCTCATATCACGAAGTCCCTTTACGATATTCGGAAGGACCTCAAGAATATAGTCAACATCCTCGTCCGTGTTGTCACGTCCGAGCGAAAGTCTGAGCGAGCCGTGCGAGACCTCGACGGGAACTCCTATCGAGAGCAGAACGTGCGAGGGCTCAAGCGAGTTTGACGAGCAGGCTGATCCTGTGGACGAGCATATTCCCGCAAGATCAAGTCTGAGAAGCAAGCTTTCCCCTTCGATAAACTCGAACGAAACGTTCACATTGCCTGCGAGTCTGCGTTCTCTGGAGCCGTTAAGTCTTGTGTAGGGGATCTTCGTAAGAATCTCGTCTATAAGCCTGTCGCGCATCTTCTGTACGCGGGGAATATCAGAGAGGTGCTCGTCCGCGAGCTCGATAGCCTTTGCAAGACCTGCGATATACGCGAGATTCTCTGTGCCGCCGCGTCTGCCCCTTTCCTGACCTCCGCCGTCAACCAGGTTGTAAACTCTCGTGCCTGCCTTGATGTAAAGACCACCAATGCCCTTGGGAGCGTGGATCTTGTGTCCCGAGAGGCTGAGCATATCAACGCCGAGCTCCTGAAGATCTATCTTCACGTTACCTACTGCCTGAACGGCATCTGTAAACACGATTATTTTCTTGTCGATCTCCTTGACCGCCTTTGCTATCTCCGCGATAGGCTCGATGGTACCTATCTCGTTGTTTACATACATTACCGCAACGAGAGTGGTGTCGGGTCTGATCGCCGCCTTTACGGTCTCGGGAGAGATTATACCCTCGGAATCGGGCTCGAGATAGGTTACCTCATAGCCTTCCTTTTCAAGAGCCTTCATCGTATGAAGCACCGCGTGGTGCTCGATCTTTGTTGTTATGAGATGCTTTCCGCGCGATACATTAGCCTTAGCCGCGCCCTTTATCGCCCAGTTGTCCGACTCTGAGCCGCAGGAGGTAAAGAAAAACTCCGTAGGCTTGCAGTTAAGAACGCGGGCAATGGTTTCTCTCGATGCATTAAGTATGCGTTTTGCTTCTCTGCCCTTCGAGTATAGGCTCGAGGGGTTTCCGTAAACCTCTTTGAAGCAGGGCACCATAGCCTCAAGCACCTCGGGATATACGGGTGTTGTCGCCGAATTGTCGGCGTAAACAAATCTCTTTTCCATTTATATTTCCATGCCTTTCGTATATGCGGAGCTCGTCCGCAGCCGTATTATAAGTATGAACCGTCAGCCCTTTGCCGCTGCGGCTTCCGCGCCTGCGACGGCAAGCCTGTCGCAGCGCTCGTTGTATTCGTGGCCGTTATGACCCTTGACCCACACGAAGCTTACCGTGTGACTCTCAAGAAGTTCAAGAAGCTCCTGCCAGAGATCAGGGTTGAGCGCCGGGGACTTGTCCGCCTTGCGCCAGCCGTTTTTCTGCCACGAGTAGACCCAGCCCTTTTCCACCGAGTCTATAAGATATTTTGAGTCCGAATAAAGAGTTACCTCGCAGGATTCCTTCAGCATTTTCAGCCCGTTTATTGCCGCGAGCAGCTCCATTCGGTTGTTCGTAGTGCCGGCCTCGCCTCCCGAGACCTCTTTTTCCCTGCCGTTATAAACGAGGATAGCCGCATATCCGCCCGGTCCGGGATTGTATTTACAAGCACCGTCGGTATATATATCAACGTGTTTCAAGCGAGTCCTCCTTTTCGGGCAGAATAATTATGTTTTACTCAAAATCGGAAAAATTATACGTTAAATCTGAAGAGAACGATGTCGCCGTCCTTAATGACGTACTCCTTGCCCTCACTTCTGATAAGCCCCTTTTCCTTTGCCGCAGTCATTGAGCCGCCGCAGTTTACAAGCTCATCAAAGCCGATGACCTCTGCGCGAATAAATCCGCGCTCAAAGTCGCTGTGGATCTTACCTGCCGCCTGAGGCGCCTTTGTGCCGTTGACGATAGTCCAAGCACGGACCTCCTTGGGTCCTGCGGTGAGATAGCTGATAAGACCGAGCAGCGAATAGCTTGACTTGATAAGTCTGTCGAGTCCGCTTTCCTTAATGCCGAGCTCCTCAAGGAACATCTTCTTCTCGTCGGGCTCAAGCTCGGAGATCTCCTCCTCGATCTTGGAGCAAACGGGGAGTATTTCGGCGTTTTCGTCCGCAACCGCAGCTCTGAGGCTTGCAAGATACTTATTGCTCTCGCTTCCGTCGGTCACGTCGTCCTCGCCTACGTTTGCCGCGTAGATGACAGGCTTGTCCGAGAGGAGTCGCATCTCCTCCATAACGGCAGCCTCGTCCTCCGTTCTCTCGACTGTTCTCGCGCTCTTGCCGTTTGAAAGCGCATCAAGCACACGGTTCAAGAACTCAAGCTCGCCTGCGAGCGACTTATCGCCCTTCATAGCCTTTGCAGTGCGGTCGATTCTGCGCTCGACCACCTCGATATCGGCAAGAATAAGCTCCATATTTATAATTTCGAGGTCACGGACGGGGTCAACGCTTCCGTCAACGTGAATGATATCGTCGTTTTCAAAGCATCTTACAACATGAATTATAGCATCCACCTCACGAATGTGAGAGAGGAACTTGTTTCCGAGACCCTCGCCCTTGGACGCGCCCTTTACAAGACCCGCAATATCGACGAACTCGATTATAGCAGGGGTATATTTTTCGGGGTTATATATGTCGCTGAGGTAATCGAGTCTGCTGTCGGGGACGGTAACCACACCGACGTTGGGGTCAATGGTGCAGAAGGGGTAGTTTGCCGACTGCGCGCCGCCGCCCGCAAGCGCGTTGAACAGCGTGCTTTTTCCGACGTTGGGAAGTCCTACTATACCAAGTTTCATTTTATCTGTATCTCCTTTATTCCGAAGGGGCTTTCGGGCGGCGCGAAATTGTTTTTTCTGTTACTCAAATTCAAGATTCCGACCCAAAAGCGCGTATATTCTTTCCAATCATTATATTTTATCACAGAGTTTGCATTTAGTCAATAAAGATTTGCGATTTTTTGGCTTTTCTCTTGCACTTGCCAAATCGGGCGATATGTGGTAAACTTAATTAAACGAGGTGGCTTTATGTTGAATTATGAGAAACTATCCGATGAAATAGCAGAAAAAATAACTGCCGACAGAAAAAGCAATACTCCGACCGGCGCGGCGTTCGACGAGGCTCTGGTCATTCGACGTGATAATGAGCGTGACAAGGCGAACATCATACGCACGGCGTTCATACGCGACATTGACAAGATAATGCACTGTCCCTATTACAACCGTTACGCCGACAAGACTCAAGTGTTCTCGTTTTACAAAAACGACGACATCACGCGACGCGCGCTTCACGTTCAGCTGGTTTCCCGAATAGCGCGTACTATCGGTCGGGCGCTCGGATTAAATCTCGACTTGATAGAGGCGATAGCACTCGGTCACGATATCGGTCACACTCCGTTCGGACACGCAGGCGAGGGCTTCCTTGACAGTATTTACTTCTCCCACACGGGCAGACACTTCAGCCACAACATCCACTCCGTTCGTGTGCTTGACAAGATATTTCCCTACAATATATCTCTCCAGACCCTGTGCGGAATTGCCGCGCACGACGGCGAGATGGAGCTTTGCGAATACCGCCCTGCCGCAATAGACGGCTTTGAGGAGTTTGACTCTATGATAGAAGACTGCTATCTCAACAAAGCAAACGTAAAAAAGCTTGTTCCCACCACCCTTGAGGGCTGCGTTATGAGGATATCCGACATAATCGCATATCTCGGCAAGGACAGGCAGGATGCGGAAAAGGCGGACGTTATAAGGACCGACGCGTACGGAAGCTCGGGCATCGGCATATACAACGCCGAGATCATAAACAATCTCATCGTGAACATTGTCGAGAACAGCTACGGCAAGCCGTACATAAAGTTGGACGGCGCGCATTTCGAGGCGCTTGCAAAAGCAAAGGCCGACAACTACGCGCTCATATACAAGAACGATATCGTAAAATCCGTAATGGACACCACCGTCAAGCCGATGATGGAGGAAACGTACGAACGGCTTCTATCGGACATTGTTTCAGAGAAGACCGACTCCCCTGTATTCACGCATCACATCGCTTACGTAAACAAAGCTCATTACAAGCGAAGCGAGCCGTACGAGGAAACCGAGCCGAATCAGCTCGTCGTAGACTACATAGCAAGCATGACCGACGATTATTTCACCGACCTGTACGCGCATCTGTTTCCCGAAAGCAGCTTCAAAATAGATTACAAGGGTTATTTTGACTGAATATACACAAAAGTGCCGCTTCTCTCGGAAGCGGCACTTTCTTATTCTGCCGTAACGCAGTCGGTATAAAAGCCGTACACGCCAAGCTCACGCCAATAATTCTGATCCTCAACGGTATTTATCGTATGTACGTACACAGGAACTCCCAGCTTCGCAATTTCCGCAATGGCTTCGGCGTTTTCCCTGTCATCCGCATAGGTGAGTGCGATAAGCTTTTCGCTTTGCGCCACGAACTCGCGCATCAGCTCTGCGTCATACCTCTCAAACGGCTGCCTGTAGAGAGTATAGATTATCTTATCGAAGCCGAGCGATACAGCCTCTGCGTATTCATCGCGCCCGTATATCTGCAGAGCAAAGCGCCGAACATAGTCTGGATAGCTTTCGGCTACGGTACGCGCAAATTCAAGGTTGTTTTCCTTGACGTCGGTGACAATGGTCGCCTTCGGATGCGAGTCAAGCCACACAATCAGCGAGTCGAGCGTCGGGGATTCGTAGCCGTAGGTGGTTTTGCGTATTTTTTCAAAGGTCTCGTAGTCGGGCAGGTCCACTCCGGTTATACCATTACTGTAATAGGCGTCAAAATCGTGCAGACACACGAAGCGCGAGTCCGACGTCAGACAAAAGTCAAGCTCGAGCCAGTATTCGCCCTTTTCGTACGATGCGTTAATAGCTTCAATACTGTTAGTTCCCCGCAACCCGTCGGGTGTTTCTCCGCCCGCGTGCATAATGCGCGCAGGAAGTTCGACCTCGTTTTCGCAGGATACAAAGCCGACAATGGCAAAGGCACAAACAAGGAAAGTAATCAAAATTTTTATAATACGCACAAGAAACCCGCATTTTTCCAAGATTTTACTTCATTATAACACATAACATCGCAAAAATCAACATACACGGATTATTCACGGTCATCACCTCGAAAATTCACATTTTTTCTACAAAAAGTGACAATGTTCACGCAAACTTCACATTAACTTCATCCCCTTTTCTCTTGACAAATAAAGGGGAAAGTGGTATAATGTGAACATAGCGAAGTTTTTAACAAAGTTCATAATTAAGATAACACACAAGTGAAAGGACGGTAATGTTATGGCAACAAAAATTCTTGTTATTGACGACGATCTCAACATTTGCGACCTTTTGAGAATGTATTTTGAAAACGAAGGCTACGAGGTAAAGACGGCAAACGACGGAGAGGAGGGCTTCTCCGCATTCAAGACGTTTGAGCCCGACCTCGTTTTACTCGACCTTATGCTTCCCAAGAAGGACGGCAACCAGGTGTGCCGCGAGATAAGAGAAATTTCATCAAAACCCATTATAATGCTCACCGCGAAGAGCGAGGTGTTCGACAAGGTGCTGGGTCTTGAGCTCGGTGCTGACGATTTCATCGTAAAGCCCTTCGAGACCAAGGAGCTTTCGGCACGTGTCAAGGCGGTGCTCCGCCGTTGCAACTCGCACGACAACAAAGCGGATTTTGAGGTTATTAAGTTCGACAACATCGAAATCAGCCTTGAAAAATACGAGCTTAAGCTCAAGGGCAAGAGCGTCGATATTCCTCCGAAGGAGCTTGAGCTTCTTTTCTTCCTTGCGTCCAACTGCGACCGCGTTTTCACGCGCGATCAGCTTCTCGACAAGGTGTGGGGCTTTGACTACCTCGGCGACTCAAGAACAGTTGACGTTCACGTCAAGAGACTCCGCGAAAAGCTTGAGGGCGTTTCGGACAAGTGGATACTACGCACGGTATGGGGTGTCGGTTACAAGTTCGAGCTTTTGCACAACTGAAGATAATAAGCTTTCAGGCTTCCCCTTGAGACGAGGCTTTGATAATGCAACAAAAAACGGAAACGGCGGTGCCGTTTCCGTTTTTGTTTTTAATAAACTGTTATTTTTTATATAAATTCCCTTGATTTGTTGATTTAATTATAAATTTGTGATATACTGTATTTTGTATAAGTATAATTTTACGGTTAAAAAGGCAGAAGATATGTTCAAAAGCGTATTCACTAAATATATATCGGCGTTTATGCTGATCATCACCATAAGCTTTCTGATACTGACCGCGGTGCTTGTCACCACGGTGAACGATTATGCCAAAAGCGAAAAGGCAGAATCGCTCGTAAAGGTTGCAACCACCATTCAGAGCTATATGGAAATGACCTATGAAAAGTACCCCTCGGCGTTTGCAAGCGAGGAGGCATTCAACAAATTTATCGAGAACAACAAGCTTACCCTTGAGAGCATTGTGTACGCGCTCGACTCCTACACCGAGGACATTGACCCATTCATCACCGACGCCGCGGGTAACGTGCTTTTATACAACAGGCACATCTCTGAAGGTGCGCCGTCAGCGCCCGCGTTCACAAAGATCCCCGCAGACATCATTCTCGAGATCGCAAACAACGGCAGCTTCTCGGGACGTTGGTCGACGGACAACGGCGACTACCTCGTCTACGCGCTTCCTCTCGAAGCAACAAGCGGTATGATCCGCGGTATTCTTTTCGTTTGCTCGTCAAACTTCACGCTTCCCGGGCTTAACGAAAGCATGGTAAGAACTATTACGATGTCATGCCTGTGGATACTTCTTGCAACAATGATCGCGGTCTATTTCATAAGCGAAAAGATAACAAGTCCCCTAAAGAGCATGAGCCGCGCGGCAAAAAGCTTTGCCTCGGGCCACTTTGACGTGCGCGTACCCGTTACGGGTCAGGACGAGATATCCGAGCTCGCGGGCGCGTTCAATACAATGGCGACCTCCCTTTCAAGCAGCGAGGAATTAAGACGCTCATTTCTTGCAAATGTTTCTCACGATCTGCGCATTCCCATGACCACGATTTCGGGATTTATCGACGGTATCATTGATGGTACTATTCCGCCCGACAAGCACGCATACTACCTCGACATCATACGAAACGAGGTTCGCAGGCTTTCAAGACTCGTAAGCTCACTTCTCGACATAACGAGAATTCAGGCGGGCGAGCGCAAATTTACCAAGTCTGCCTTCGATATATGCGAAATGGCGCGTATCATCATCATCGGCTTCGAGCAGAAGCTTGAGGAAAAAAAGCTTGACGTTGAGTTTATCTGCGACAGCGACAAAATGTTCGCCTGGGCAGACCGCGACGCCATCTATCAGATCCTCTACAACATCTGCGATAACGCCGTGAAGTTTTCGGACGAGGGCGCGAAGTACCGCATCACCATAACCGAAAAGGGCTCTAAGATATGGGTGTCGGTCTATAACGAGGGTATCGGCATCAAGGCAGAGGAGCTTCCCTTCGTATTCGACAGATTCTACAAAAGCGACAAGAGCCGTGGCCTTGACAAGATGGGCGTGGGTCTCGGTATGTATATTGCAAAAACTATTATAGAGGCTCACGGCGAGGAGATCACCGCGCGAAGCGAATACGGAAAGTTCTGCGAATTCACCTTCTCCTTGTCTCTTATCCGCGAGGCAGAAATAAGTAAAGGAAGCTGACGGTCGATATGAAAAATCAAAAGGCTATATTTGAGTGCGCCGAGTGCGGTGCCGAATCATCAAAGTGGTTTGGCAGATGCACGGTGTGCGGCGCGTGAAACTCCGCCGTTGAGGTTGAAAAGGAAGCCGAAAAGGCTGAAAAGACGGCTAATATAAAAAGAGTCGCGCCGAGATACGAAAACACGGTGGTCAAGTTCTCGGACTATGAGATAAGCGACACTCACAGGGAAAAGACGGGCATCGGAGAGCTTGACCGTGTGCTCGGAGGCGGTCTCGTGTCGGGCTCTGTGGTACTGCTCGCAGGCGAGCCGGGTATCGGTAAATCCACCCTGCTTTTACAGATATGCAAAACTCTCGCAGGCGGCAATAAAAAGGTACTCTACGTGTCGGGCGAGGAATCGCGCGACCAGATAAAGCTAAGAGCAAAAAGGCTCTCGGGGGTGGACACCGCCGAAAGCCTCTATCTTCTGACCGAAACAAACGTAAACGATATTATAAAATGCGCGGACGAGCTTAAACCCGACATTATGATAGTAGACTCCATTCAGACTGTCTACAGCGAGGGCATCGCCTCGGCACCCGGCAGCATCGCGCAGGTGCGCGAGTGCGCTCTCTCGTTCATATCAAAGGCGAAGAACGAGGGGGTTTCGACGGTGCTTGTCGGTCACGTCAACAAGGAGGGCTCTATCGCGGGACCAAAGGTGCTCGAGCACATGGTGGACGCGGTGCTCTACTTCGAGGGCGAAAAAATACGCTCGTACAGAATGATACGCGCAATCAAGAACAGATACGGCTCTACCAATGAGATAGGGCTATTTGAAATGACCGATTCGGGACTTGAGGAGGTTCCGAATCCCTCGGAAATGCTTCTCTCCGACCGCCGTGACGGCGTTTCGGGAAGCTGCGCGGTCTGTCTTATGGAGGGAACACGTCCCGTTATTGCCGAGATACAGGCGCTTGTGACCGCGACCTCGTTCCCCTCTCCCAGACGTACCGCAAACTGCATTGACTACAATCGTGCCTGTCTGCTCATCGCCGTTCTTGAAAAGCGACAGGGCTTCAAGTTTTTTACAAGCGACGTCTACTTAAACGCCGTCGGCGGCATCAGAGTAGACGAGCCTGCCGCAGACCTTGCGGTCATAATGGCTCTGGTTTCGGGACTTCGCGACATCCCCGTAGAAAGCGGACTTATCGCTATCGGCGAGGTGGGACTCGCAGGCGAGGTAAGAGCAGTTACCGAGATCGAAAAACGAATTTCGGAGGCATCAAGGCTCGGCTTTACAAAGATACTCGTGCCTCACAGAAATATGGTCAAAATAAAACCCGAAAAATACACGGGAATTGAAATAATCCCCATAAGAAGCGTTTTTGAGGCGCTCGCTTACTGCAAGGCTTAACCCACGTTTTTGAAATAGTCCCCGACCGAATAAACAAGACAGGCGGCAAGCGCGTTCTGATAGGAATTGTCGCAAAGAAGCGCACACTCCTCCTTGTTTGATATAAATCCGCATTCGGCAAGCACGGCGGTATTCTTTATCCGGTCAAGTAAGTATATCGCCTCACCCGCTTTCTTACTCTTGCGGGTATTGTCCGTTTGCAGATTCACCTTGACCGCATTTTCGATAATGTCGGCAAGTCTGCGACTGGTGTCGGTATTCGGAGAATACCAGAGCTGAAAGCCGCGGCAGACCTCTTGAGGAAATTTATTCATATGTATGCTTAAGAACACCGCGTCGGGATTGGCATTTGCTACCTCAAGTCTTTTCTTAAGGTCAGTCATCTTGCGCTTCCCCTTGGGCGCGTCCTCACCGAGCGAGATATCGCTCTCGCGCGTCATTATTACATCATAGCCGCATAGTCTGAAAAGAGCCGCCGCTTTTTCGGCAAGTGCAAGATTAAGCTCCTTTTCGAGAACACCCGACACGCCCGTTGCACCGCCGTCTTCACCGCCGTGACCTGCGTCAACGATGACACTTCTCGCCCTCGGCGCAGAGGCTTCAAGTATAGGCGCGTGCCCCGTGACCAGCTTATATCCAACGGTCCCGAGTGCTCCCACTACTATTGCGAGAATTACCGAAAACAGTATAAACTCAACTATAAACGACTTTTTAACACGGATTTTCATACGTATTCCTCCGATATTTACTACATTATATGTATGCACAGGCCGCCGACTTATATACCGAAAATAATTTTAAGCCAACAGGCTATGGAGAACAAATGGAAGAAAATTATCTTGAATGTGGAAAAATAATAAATACTCACGGAGTAAAGGGCGCACTTAAGATCGAGTCCTGGTGCGATTCGGTCGACGTTTTGTGTTCTATCCCACGCCTTTATATCAAGAAGCGCGACGGCTTCGTGGGATACAACGTTGTGTCTGCCTCCCAGCACAAGAAGTGCGGACTTGTAAAGCTTGAGGGGGTTGACGATATGGACGCGGCTCTGCTTCTCAAAAACAAGGTGGTATATGCCGAGCGCGGCAGCATACCGATAGACGAGGACGCCGCTTTTATCGTAGATATGATCGGACTCGACGTGTTCAGATACGGCTCCGATGAAAAGCTCGGTGTACTCGAGGATATTTTCGAGAGCGTTGCTTCCGATATCTACGTTGTAAAGACTCCCGACGGACGAGAGGTGCTCGTTCCCGGAGTGGACGAATTCATTGAAGAAATAGATATAAAGCGCGGAATATGGATATCCCCTATTCCGGGAATGTTTGAAGATTAAGGCAGGGCTTGATTTTGCGTTTTGATATTATGACGCTTTTTACCGATATGGTGGAAAACGTATTAAGTGAAAGTATAATCGGCAGAGCGAGAGCCGCGGGTATAATCGAGGTCCACACCCACGATATCAGAGATTTTTCCGACAACAAGCACAGGCGGGTCGACGATACCCCCTACGGAGGCGGTATGGGTATGCTTATGAGCCCCACCCCGATATATGGCTGTTACCTCTCTGTGCTTGAGTCTATGAAAGATACGACCGATATGAAGCGTCGGGTGATATATATGTCGCCGCAAGGCAGCGTGCTGACTCAAGACAAGGCGCGCGAGCTTTCTAAATACGATAACCTTATAATTCTCTGCGGTCACTACGAAGGAGTCGATCAGAGGATCATCGACGAGATAGTCGACGAGGAGATCTCTATCGGTGACTACGTGCTGACGGGCGGCGAGCTTCCCGCCTGCATACTCGTTGACTCTGTGTCAAGGCTTATCGACGGAGTGCTCTCCGACAAGGAGTGCTACGAAAATGAAAGCATCGCGTCGGGTATGCTCGAATATCCGCAGTACACACGTCCGTATGATTTCAGAGGCAGACTCGTACCCGAGGTCTTGCTCAGCGGACATCACGCAAATATAGAAGCATGGCGGCGTGAGCAGGCGCTTGAGAAAACGCGCTTGAAGCGACCCGACCTGCTTAATAAAAACGGGCGAAAGGAGTAGTCAGGCTTGAACAATCAGAAAAAGAAAAAAAGCTTCTCCGAATATTTCAGAAGCAGCGTTATAGTTTCCTTCCTTTTGGGACTTGCCGGACTTATCTATAAGGGCTTTGGCGACGGCTTCTGGGGCGGCATTGCCACCTCCTACGAAAAGGAAACGGGTGCCGCGAGAAAAAGCGGTATCTTCTCGCTTGTCAAAAAACTCAGATACGGAGAGAGGGTCGCTATCCCCACCAAACGCCGTATTGCAGGAGAGTTTGAGCAAAGCTTTATACTCGGTATACTTTCCGACTTCTTAAACGCAATTTTATATTGCTCACAGAGGATCCACGGTGTGTTTTTCCTCTCGTTCGGTGTTTACACCGAGATAGTATTTTTCATAAAGGCGGCGCTTTCGAAAAGTGATCTTTCGGCAATTGACCTGACACCCTCTCTTATCGGCGCGGTGCTTGTTCTGATGTCGCTACCTCTTTTGTTCTCGAATCAGAGCCTCGCTCAGTCGCTCAGAGAAAGCAGATTTGCGTCTTTCGTGATATTCACGGTGATCGGAGCAAGCCGTGAGAGCTTTTCGGCAGATACGGTACGCCGTGAGCATATGTATATACCCTTCGTTTCGGGAATGGCGCTTGGACTGTTGAGTGCGCTGATCTCTCCTCTTTATATAATAATCGGTTTAGTAGCTGCGATCGGGGCTTATGCTATAATGTGTATTCCCGAATTCGGTCTTCTGACTATTATAGTCCTCGCACCATTTGCGGTGCTGACACCCCTCCCCCCGTCAATTCTTCTCGCGGGGATGACAGTGTTCGTCTCGTTCTCGTTCATTCTCAAGGTCGCACGCGGTAAAAGAAGCATAAAATTCGGTCTTATAGACCTTATGATAACCATTTTCACGGTGATGACTCTGCTCGGCGGATTTATCTCCCCGAATACTGCAGGCAGTCTTAAGCCCGCGCTTATTTACACCGTGTTCTTACTCGGATATTTCCTGTGCGCCAACCTCGTTCGCACCAAGGAAATGTTAAACAAGTGTCTGTTCGGACTTATGGCATCCCTTTTCGGTGTTTCAGCGTTCGGTGTAGCCCAATACGTCTTCGGACTCGGCGCTACAACGTGGCACGATACCACGCTGTTTTCGGACATCGAGGGTCGAGTGGTCTCAACCTTTGAAAACCCCAACGTGCTTGCGGAATACCTTATTATGCTGATTCCTCTTGCGTTTGCGCTTATGCTGACTTCGGACAAGCATTCGAGCCGCTCCGCTGCGTTCGTGACGCTTTGCACGTCCACCCTTTGTCTTGTATTTACCTGGTCGAGAGGCGCTTGGCTCGGATTTTTGTTCAGCGCCGCGATCATGCTGATAATGTATAGCAAGAAGGTGCTTGCCTTCATACTTTCGGGAATAGCGCTTCTGCCGTTCGTGCCGTTCGTTCTTCCTGATTCCATAATAAACCGCTTCACGAGCATCGGCAACCTCGCGGACACCTCGACCTCCTACCGAGTCAATATATGGAGCGGCGTTATGCGTATGCTGAAGGACTACTGGTTCTCCGGCATCGGCACGGGCTACCCTGCGTTTGCAGAGGTCTACCCCGCGTACTCGCTTTCGGGAATCGAGACCGCGCCGCACGCACACAATCTGTTCTTGCAGATAATCACCGAGCACGGTGTAATAGCGCTCGTTATCTTCCTCATAATAATACTCTTCTTTGCCCAGAGCGTTTTTACCTTTAACAAATACGAGCCCACGGGCAAAAAATATATTCCCGTTGCCCTTATGTGCGGAATATTCGCAGTTTTGGTTCAGGGACTCACGGACTACGTCTGGTACAATTACCGCGTATATCTTATATTCTGGCTTATAATGGGTCTGACCACCGCCGCACGCAGATGCCTAAGACAGCCCGACGAACAATACGGCATGTGACAAGAAGCAAAAACAATGTTAGTATCAACAGCCACGGAATTCAGATTCTTTGAAGCCTCTGCATTTCCTAAAGCCTTCCCGACCGAGCTTAAGGCGTCGGCGTGGCGTTTTATGGCTGACGTTGGTCACTGCTTCACAAATAAGATCACAAAACGACGCGCCGCACTTACAAAGTAAAGCTCGAATACGTATATAAAGGAGACAAAAATGGAATTTTCAACGAAAAAGCGTAAATTCAATCTGGTAGACGTTATTATAACGGTCATCATTCTCGCAGCCATCGCACTTCTCGCGTATATCTTCATATTTAATAGAAGCGTAGGAAAGGCCTCCGATACTGTCAAGATACAGTACACTCTCGAGGTCAAAAACGAACGCGACGAGCTTATTGACAACGCCGCCGCCAATATCGGTAAAAGTCTTATAGAGGGCACGGCGAAATACAACCTCGGCACAATTGTGGACTTTTATTCCACCCCCGCCGTATACTCTGCGTATGATCACGAAACGGGTGAATCGGTAAACGCGCTCTATCCCGAACATTCAAACGTATGCTTCGTGGTAGAAGCAGACGCGGTAAAGGATCCCACCACAGAACGCTACAGTATAACGGGCTTTGAGGTATCGGTGGGAACTCTCGTATACATCCGTCTTCCCGAATATGCGGGCACAGCTTACTGCATCTCCGTTAAGGAAGCAGAATAATAATCAAGCGAAAGGCAAGGTAAAACTATGGCAAGCAAAAACAAAACACGCTTTAATGCAATAGACCTACTTATACTGATACTGTTTATCGGCTGCATCGCGGGAATTATCGTGAGATATCAGGTAGTAGATATAGTAAAGTCAAATAACAATCAGGAAAACGCTTCGATATCCTTTCTCGTCAAGGATATCAAAGAAACGAGCGAGGAGTTTTTCACCGATGGCGACAAATTCTTTATAGTCGGCTCGAATGAATTTCTCGGCGCTCTTGAGGGTGGCTTTGTGTTTGAGCCTGCGGAGGAATTCAACGAGACCGCAGACGGAAGATACGTCAAGAGCGCATCCGCAAGCGGAAGAAGCGATATGAGAGGCTCGCTTTTATCAAGCGGCACCTTCTCAAGCGATGGCTTCCTGCTTGACAATACGAAGTATATTGCACCCGGCAGCACACTCTCCATTCATAGCGGTAAAATATACGTTAACATTATAGTGACCGACATAACTCGCGCCGAATAAACACTTTTTTGGCAAAATGCCCACACTTCAGCGATTGTAACAGATTTTTTTGTTCAAAAAGGCGAGGGCTTGGCTATTGATTTATTTTCTGATTTTTGATATACTTTTTAATAGGATATTGTTCGCTATTACCCGTAGCATATAATATATGGAAAATTAAAACGGAAATCAGTCGGTAAATTGATGAAAGGAAATTGTGTCTATGAAATCCTGTGACGTAACCATCAAGAACGTCGTTGGTCTTCACGCAAGACCCGCAACCTTCTTTATTCAGAAAGCAAACACCTATAAAAGCTCTATTTCGGTCGAAAAGGAAGATAAGCGCGTTAACGCAAAGAGCCTTCTCGGCGTTCTTTCCCTCGGTATAGTTAAGGGAATGACGGTTAAGCTTATAGCAGACGGTCCCGACGAGGATGAGGCTCTTGCAGGTCTTACCGAGCTTATAGACTCCTGCTTCGGCGAATAAGCCACAGATACACGCCATTCACTCGTTTTGCATTATGACCGCCTGTGCGTATAGGTCTGCTCTTCAGCAGTCGATACCGTGTCCGGCGCTCTGTTTGCACGGCGGATAACAGACAGTACGAGAGCCGGAACCCTATGTTCTGTTTCGGTTTTCGTACTTTTTTGTTTTTACAAGGAAAAAATCCCCTACGGTATTGATTGAAGCACTGTACGGGTGGGCGCCTTCGACGATCCGTGATATTTCAACTCATATTCCATTATTTGTGAAAATTCAGGCGGGAGGAGCAAGCCCCTCCCCTACCGCGAAACCGAGACACCGTAGGGGCGATTCGCGAATCGCCCGTTAAATCTTTACCCGTACCCGTTTGTCTGTGGGGATTTGCCAGTACTTTATACGGTGCTTCGCACCTTTGCCGCTTTTTGTAAAAAGCGGCGCAAAAACTTTTAGGCGCGCATTTTGTCTTAATGCAAATTAAACCTCTACCCATACCCGTTTGTCTGTGAAAATTTACAAATTCTTCATACGGTGCTTCGCACCTTTGCCGCTTTTTGTAAAAAGCGGCGCAAAAACTTTTGGGCGCGCATTTTGTCTTACTGCAAATTAAATCTCAAAGTTGCCGAAGGCAATCTTTTACCCATACCCGTTTGTCTGTGTAAATTTCACCCGTTTATCTAATTATTTCGGAGCAACAATTATGGAAAAAAGCTTTTCGCTCACCAAAGGTGAGCTCCTTGAAAAAGCACTTTCCCTGCCCCTGTCGCCAGGCGTTTACATTATGCGCGATAAGCTCGGAAAGGTAATATACGTCGGTAAGTCGCGGGCTCTCAAGAACCGCGTTTCTCAGTATTTCCACGATTCCCACAAGGACATAAAATGCGAGAGAATGGTCGCCTCCGTCGCTACCTTCGACTATATTCTCACTGACTCCGAAATGGAAGCGCTTACGTTAGAGAACAGTCTTATCAAGCAATACTCCCCCAAATACAACATCAGACTCAAGGACTCAAAATCATACCCTTATATAAAGATCAACATAGACTCACCCTACCCGAAGATAACAATGACTCGGCGCAGGCAGAATGACAACGCAAAATATTTTGGCCCGTATTCCAGTGCAAGTGCCGTATATTCTATAATACAAACCATTCAGAAATCCTTTGGCGTCGCATCCTGCGACAAGGAATTTCCGCGCGATATCGGCAAGAGCCGTCCCTGCCTTAACAGCCACCTCGGCTTTTGCTCCGCGCCCTGTGCAGGCGGAATCTCAAGTGAGGAATACAAGGCGATTTTCAAGGAGATCATCTCGTTTTTACGCGGCTCGTACAAGGAGGCAGAGGCTTCTCTCAGAGAAAAGATGGACGCCGCTTCCGAGGAGCTGCGCTTTGAGTCCGCCGCGCGTTACCGCGACAGAATAAACGCGCTGAAAAGTCTGTGGCAAAGGCAGAAGGTGGTCGGCTCGCCCGAGCTTGACGAGGACGTTATCTCACTTTATCAGGATGACGTTTGCACCAGTCTTTCCATCTTCTTCATCCGTTCGGGAAGCGTCACCGATAGCGAAAATCACACCTGGGGCGCTGACAGGATCATTGACAGCGAGACCCTCACCTCTTTTCTGTGCGAGTTATACACAAGGCGCGAATTCATCCCCAAGGAGCTCCTTATCTCCTACCCTCTCGACGAGGCTGACCGCAATATACTGACTGAATTTCTGTCGGAAAAAGCAGGCTCAAGGGTTTACGTACAGATACCTCAAAAGGGCGAGAAGAAGGCTCTGTGCGATATGGTACACGAAAACGCAAAACAGAGCGCAAAGCTATACACGAAGGAAACCGAGCACGATAATGCGGTGCTCGTAAAGCTTGCGTCAATGCTCGCTCTCGAGGTGGTTCCCGAGAGGATAGAGGCTTACGATATTTCAAACTTCGGCAAGGATAACGTAACCGCAGGAATGATAGTTGCCGAAAACGGCAAGCTCAAAAAAAGCGACTACCGTTCGTTCAAGATAAGCATCGACGGTCAGGACGATTACGCGTCCATGCGTCAGGCGCTGAGCCGCCGACTCGCGCACCTGTCCGACCCCGAGGGCTCGTTTTCAAATCCCCCCGATCTGATCCTTCTCGACGGCGGACGCACCCACGTTTCAGCCGTACGCTCACTTATAACGGAGCTTGGTCTTGACATTCCCGTTTTCGGAATGGTCAAGGACGAATACCACAAGACGCGAGCGCTGACCGACGATCAGAACGAGATAGCAATAGCCCGCGAGCAGTCTGTGTTCGTATTTATATACAAGCTTCAGGAGGAGGTCCACAGATACTCCATAACCCGTATGGATAACGCCAAGCGCAAATCCGTAAAGACCTCCACCCTTGAAGAGATACACGGTATCGGCAAGGCAAAGGCAAAGCGTCTTCTTGCCCACTTCAAGAGCCTTGCAAGCATCAAGGCGGCAAGTGTGGACGAGCTTTCTGCGGTTTCGGGTATCACGTCGGCTGATGCCGAAAGCATAATAAGCTATTTTAAGAGCAGTAATTCTGCGAAAGGAAAATAACGTGAGAATAATTACAGGACTTGCAAGAGGAGTAAAGCTCACCACTCTTGAAGGAGAAGCGACAAGACCCACCGCCGAAAGAGTAAAGGAAGCGGTGTTCAGCAGTATAAATTTCGAGCTTGAGGACGCTCTCGTTCTCGATCTGTTCGGAGGAAGCGGTCAGCTCGGGCTTGAGGCGCTCAGCCGCGGCGCAGAGCAGGCGGTATTCGTTGACTTATCAAAGGATGCGACCGCTGTAATCAAGGCAAACGCGCAGAAAACAAGGCTCTTTCAGAAATGCCGTATTCTTACGACCGACTACAAGGACTACATTCGCTCGGTAGCGGGAAAGCACAAATTCGACTTTATTTTCGTAGACCCCCCGTACGCTCTTAAGCTTGTACCCGACGTTCTGAAAAGAATTATGGATGCCGACATTTTATCAGACGGCGGCAAGGTAATATGCGAGGCAGAGGACGAGATCACGCTTGGAAATGAGCTTTGCGGATACTTCGAGCTCTTCAAGACCGCCAAGTACGGACGCGTACACATAGCTATGATAACAAAGAGAGCAGGTGGCACAAATGATTAAGGCGCTCGTTCCGGGCAGCTTCGACCCCATAACCGTCGGACATCTGAGCATTATCGAGCGTGCGGCAAAAATGTACGGCGAGGTTTTCGTGACCGTATTCATAAACCCCGACAAAACACCGCGATTTAGTTTGGATGACCGTGTGGAGATGATACGCGCGGCGGTGTCGCACCTTCAAAACGTGCGAGTTGACGTCGACCGCGGTATGCTTGCCGATTACTGTGCAAAAAACAACATAACCGTTGCGGTCAAGGGCGCGAGAAACGCCGTTGATTTCGAATATGAAAAGAAGATGGCAGAATTTAACAAGGACCGAAATCCATCTCTTGACACCGTGATACTCTTTCCCGAAAAAGACTTAGAGGAGGTAAGCTCTACTTCCCTGTTTGAGCTTATAAAATCAGGCAAAGGCTATGAAAAACACGTTCCCGACAAGGCTTTGCCCATACTCAAACGCTTACTTTAATGATAACAGTAAAAACCGAGGCTGACTTGAAGTCAGCCTCGGTTTTTTACTGTTTTTTGCCAAAAGAGCGCTCGTTAACAAAATGTTTACAAATATATTGGCTTCAAAGGCAAAAAAGTGCTTTTTCCCTATTGAAAAATGGTGAAGTTTCTAATATAATTAAATCAAAGTGGTGCAATGTGGTGACTTTAGGTTCCAAATGGTGGAAAAATTGGTAAAATTTGCACTTTTTTCAGTATTTTATGGAAAGGAGAATGCTCATGGTAGTTTTTTCGGGCGAATTCAAGCACACGCTTGATTCCAAAAACCGCGTTTTTATCCCTGCAAAGCTCAGAGAACAGCTTGGCGAGAACTTTATGATAATGCAAAACGTACAGGGATGCCTTGATATCATAACCGAAGAAGCAGTAGAAGCTCTTGTTGAAAAGCTTGCCGCTCTTCCCAAGACTCAGACCGCAGACATCAAGCGTTTTCTCTTTTCCGGTGCCACCACCTGCACTCCTGACTCACAGGGGCGTGTAACTCTCCCCACTCAGCTTGTCAGTTTCGCAGAAATTGACAAAAACGTATACATAATCGGCGCAGCAGACCACGTTGAGATCTGGAACGAAGACCAGTGGCTCAAGAAGTCAGCTTATTCAAGGGAATTCCTTGCCGCCGAAATGACAAATCTCAATCTGTGAGAAATGCGGATATGGCAGAAAATATAAACTTTTCGCACTACTCTGTTTTGCTTAAAGAAAGCGTTGACGCGATCGAGCCCGAGCGCGGCGGTATATTTGCCGACCTTACGCTTGGAGGCGGCGGTCACTCACTCGAAATTCTGAAAAGAATGGGCGAGGGGTCGCGTCTGATAGCGGTGGATCAGGACAAGGATGCTATTGCGGCGTCGAAGATCAGGCTCCGCGACTATCTTGACAAGATAACATTCGTCAACGATAATTTTTCAAATATCGCAAACGCACTTGATGAAAACGGTATAGACTCGCTCGACGGGGCGGTCATAGACCTCGGCGTTTCCTCCTATCAGCTCGACACTCCCGAGAGAGGCTTCTCGTATATGCACGACGCCCCACTCGACATGCGAATGAACAGGGACACCGGCATCAGCGCGTATGATATTATAAACACATACGACAAGGACTCACTCAAGAGGATCATCTTCGAGTACGGAGAAGAAAAATTTGCTCCGCGTATCGCGGCAAAAATTGTTGAAGCGCGCAAACTGCGCCCGATAGAAACCACGTTCGAATTAGTCGATATTATACGCAGCGCCATGCCTGACGGGGGCAGAGGCGGCGAAAAGCATCCCGCAAAACGAACATTTCAGGCTATTCGAATAGAGGTCAACCATGAGCTTGAGGTTATTGAACCTACAATACGGTCAGTAGTTTCAAACCTCAAGCCGGGCGCGCGGCTTGCCGTTATCACCTTCCACTCGCTCGAGGACAGACTTGTCAAAAACATCTTCGGTGATATGGCTAACCCATGCACCTGTCCGAAGAATTTTCCCGTGTGCGTATGCGGAAAGCGACCCACGGTGAAGCTTATCACCCGCAAGCCCATTTTACCGGGCGAAAACGAACTCAGTGAAAACTCAAGATCAAGAAGCGCAAAATTAAGAATTGCAGAAAAACTGTAGGAAGTGAGGACAAGCAGATGACAACTTATGATTCTTATAAAAAGAAGCAGGCTGAGAAAGCATCTGCGGCCAACCGTCGCAAAAATAACGTAAAGGCTTCGAGCGCTGCCGCTGCAGGCGCGGACAAGGTCCGCAGTGCAAGCGGAGTTTCCGCGTCCCTTAAGCCCGTTGACGGTTCAAAGACAAGAAGCGTAAGTGTCAGACGCGACCGTTCTCACAGTAAATCCGAAATGATCAAGACATCGCGTATCCCCGCGATACTCGGTCTTGCTCAGAAGAGAAAATTTGATACACGCACGGTTCAGGTTATAAACAAGTACCCCTTCGTTATATCGGTGCTTGCAATAGTTGCGATAACCTGTATGTTTATGATGCTCGTGCTCAATGCGGTAAGCATCAGCGATATGAAAACAAAGACCACTCAGATGAGCAATCAGCTCGAGGCTCTTATAGAGCGCCGTGAGGAGCTCTCTCTTGAGCTCGAAAAGCGCGACGACCTCAGATACATAGAAGAAATCGCTAAAAATCAATACGGAATGATAAAGAAGGATTACGTTACAAAGTACTACGTAAGCCTTGACAACCACGATAAGATAGAGCTTATCGCGAACTCCGACTCATCTGCAAGCGATACGGTAGATTGAGCGTGTGTTTTGACGTCATGCGTGAATATATACGTTCAGACGCAAATAGATATAAAATAGCAGAGTTATGAGGGTAAGGAGACAGGTGTCTCTTTACTCTCGCTTGCTTTAATCGAGAAATTTTTACAAATTTTTACATATAACTACGTACAGGAGAAAGCCAAAATGGCATACAGTAAACAGCAAAATACGCTCAGCACGCGCGCTTGGATAATAGTAATAGTACTGCTTATAGGCTTTGCTATCCTCGCGGTCAGACTTTTCAATATACAGATCATTAACTACGAAAAATATCAGTCAGAAGTCATAAACCAGATGACCAGCGAAACTGTAGTCCGTGCAAACAGGGGAAAGATATACGATACAAATATGAATCTCCTCGTTACGAACACTCCCGTATGGCGTATCTTCGTAGACCCCAAGAAGATCGAGACCTACGAGGATAAGGCGCTCATTGCAAACGGACTCTCGGAGCTGCTCGGCGTCGAATACAACTCGATTCTTGAAAAAATAAACAAGTATCCGAATCTCCGTGACGTTACGATCAAGAGAAACGTCGAAAAGGAGGATGCCGACAGAGTGCGCGAATTCGTAAAGCAGAACGAGCTCACGAATATGGTGCACCTTGCTATCGGCAGTATGCGTTACTATTGCTACAGCGGACTCGCATCCCACGTACTCGGCTTCACGAACATTGACGGTGTCGGTCAGTACGGCCTTGAGCGCACCTACAACGATTATCTCACGGGTATCGACGGCAAGCTTATGACCGCGCACGATGCTCTCGGCAACGATATGCCCTACAAATACGAGACCTACATAAGCGCCTCCAACGGAACAAACATAGTTTCCACCATTGATATGCGTATCCAGTTCGAGCTTGAACGTCAGCTCGAGGCGGCGTACGAAAACGCAGGTGCAAGAAACGGCGTTACCGGCATAGTTATGGACGTAAACACAGGCGCCGTGCTTGCTATGGCGACCTACCCCGACTTTGACTGTAACAGTCCCGGAACTCTCCATCCCGACCTTCTTGAAAAGCTTGAAAGCTATCATTTATCAGAGGACTCGCCCGAATACAGCACTATGCTTTCAGAGCTGCGCGCAAGTATGTGGAGCAACAAGGCGGTAAACGATCTTTACGAGCCCGGCTCTACCTTCAAGGTCATCACGTCCTCTATAGCGCTTGAGGAAAAGGTGGTAAAGCTTACCGACACCTTCTACTGCCCCGGCAGCTACAAGGTAAACGGCTACTCCTCCCCCATTCATTGCCACAAGCGTACGGGTCACGGACTCGTTTCCTTCGTAGAGGGACTTCAGCAGTCCTGCAACCCCACCCTTATGATGCTTGCCGAAAGAATAGGCAAGGACACCTTCTATAAATATTTTGAAGCGTTTGGTTACCGCGACAAGACGGGCATTGACCTTCCTGCAGAAGCACTTGGTATTACCCACGAAAAAAGCGGCTTTAATCAGGTCGAGCTTGCGGTATACTCCTTCGGTCAGACCTTCAAGACCACACCCATTCAGCAGATAACCGCCATCAGCACCATAGCAAACGGCGGCTACCTCGTAACCCCCCATCTCTTAAAGCAGCTCGTGGATGACGACGGCAACGTCCTCTATTCTTACGATGACAGCACAAAGAGACAGATAGTGAGCACCGAGACCACGGATATTCTCACAAAGGTGCTTGCGGACGGTGTTGCAGGTAACGGCGGTGCTAAAAACGCGTACGTCAGAGGCTACTCGGTAGCAGCAAAGACGGGAACGAGTGAAAAGCGAGACAAGGCTGACAAGAACGGCGAGTTTTCGCTTCGCGTCGGCTCATGCGTGGCTTACGCTCCCGCAGACGATCCCGCTATTGCGGCTATCATAGTTGTCGACGAGCCCTCTATCGCAAACGTGTACGGTAGCGTTGTTGCGGCTCCTTATATATCAAATCTTCTTGCCGAAGTACTTCCCTACCTTGGAATCGAGCCGAATTACACCGAGGCCGAGCTTGCGTCAATGGAGATCGTCATCGGCGACTACACGGGCAAATTTGCCAAGGACGCGGCAACAGAGCTTAACAAGAAGGGTATCGCCTGCGAAATTATAGGCGACGGCACTGTGGTCACCACCCAGATGCCCAAGAACGGAAGTATGCTCTCTAGCGAGAACGGACGCGTGCTTCTCTACACGGGAGATTACACTCCCAGTACAAACGTAACAGTTCCGAATCTAATAGGCAGAACTGCGGCTTCAGCCAACAAGCTTATAGTAAATTCGGGACTTAACGTAAATATAACGGGCGCTCAGAACTACAACACGGGTGTAGGAGCTGTGGTAATCACACAGTCACCCGAGGCGGGAACCGTGGTAAGCCGCGGAACCGTTGTTGAGATCGACGTTCGACACATGGACGGAACAGACTGATATTTCGGATAAAACCCGTGATACAATAAAATAAGGAAAACTTCACAGCAAGGACGGACAAAGAATTTTTCGCTGTCCGCACTTTGCTCCCCTGCCGCAGGAACGGACAGCTCTCGGCGGCAGAATGGAGATAGCTATGAGGTTTTCCGACATTTTGAAGGACGTAAAGGTTTTAAGGACGAATATAACGAGCTTTGACTTTTGCATTTCGCGTATATCATCCGACTCGGACAGGATAGCTTACGGCGACGTGTTCGTTTGCAGACGCGGCTTCAAGCTCGACGGTCACGATTTTATTAAAGCGGCGTATGCGCGCGGTGCGAGAAGCTTCGTAGTCGAAAGACTGATCCCCGAGCTTCTTGAAAACGATATCTACCGCTATATACAGGTGGACGATGCGAGCCTTGCAGAAGCTCTGATGCAAAACGCATACTTCGGGTACCCAAGTAAAAGTATGCGGCTCGTGGGCATCACGGGCACTAACGGAAAAACCTCCGTATCATATATGCTAAAGCATATTTCAGACACCCTCGGACACACTACGGGTCTTATTGGCACGGTGAGGTCCGCGGTCGGTGACACCAAGTCGGA
>JAZSOD010000070.1:0-12459 GCA_045536775.1 Eubacteriales bacterium
CGCTCTCAAGCACTATTTAATGTGAGAATAACCGTGTCGCGAGGGTTTCCAAAGGGAGAATCCCTTTGGCGAGGGAGGAGATTTTCAAGAGGAGGGCTCGATCCTCCTCTTGAACGGCTCTTTCGTCGGTTTCTGTCCGTAAAGAAATCGACACCCCCGTTAGACAAACGATTCAAACCAAACAAAATCAGGTCATACTCTATCGAAACAAAATCTACTTAAAACCCTCTTACGATATCCTTGAAATAATTTCCTCTCTCCTCGAAATTCTTGAAGCAGTCAAAGCTTGCAGATGCAGGAGTGAGGATAATGATATCACCGCTTGATGCAATCTCTCGCGCCTTTATAACCGCGTCCTTGAAGTCGGAAGCCTCATAAATTTCGGGCATCGACGACCTCGCGCCCTCACAGCTTACAACAGCCTCGCGTATCTTCGGCGTGGTAGCGCCGGTTAATACTACCGCACGCGTGTGCTTGCAAACGTGGTCGCCGAGAACGTCGTAGGGAATGTTTTTATCATAACCGCCCATAATTGCGATAACCTTTTTGTCGCCGAACGATTTGAGCGCGGCGATGGTACGCGTGGGACTTGAGTCTATCGAACTGTTAAAATACTTCACGCCGTCAAGCTCGCGTACAAGCTCGATTCGGTGAGGAACGCCGCCGAAGGTCTTCGCTATCTTTACGAAAACCTCGTTGTCGACCTCGCCGTAAAGCTCGGCGATGGCAGTCATATAGTTTTCGACGTTGTGCGCGCCGGGCAGCAGAATGTCCGCGGCGTCCATAATTTTTTCGTCGACTCCGCGCTTTGCGTCACGCACTCGGATCTCGCCGTTTTCGAGATACACGGCGGTGTTGCCGCTCGGAATACCGTCCTGTCCAACGGACGAGAAGTACACTACCTCAACGCCGTCGGGGGCGTATTTTGCCATTTCACGCGAAAGCTGATTTGTAAAATTCAAAACAAGCCGTCCCGAGCTCATAAACTCAAAAATTCTGCGCTTTGAATCGATATATTCCTCGTAATCCACGTGCCAGTCGAGATGATTCGGAGAAATATTGGTAATGGTCGCGCAAGCGGGTGCGACCTCCATCGCGTGAAGCTGGAAGCTTGAGAGCTCCAGCACCGCAATATCCGTGTCACGAATCGACTCCGACTCGGCAAAAAGCGGCTTTCCTATGTTTCCGCCGACGTGTACCGTCACGTCGGGATGGTTCTTGTAATGCTCGGTGAGCATAAGGTGGGTGAGAGTTGTAGTTGTGGTCTTGCCGTCACTTCCCGTTATCGCAAGCTTTCTGCAACGCGTAAGACTAAAGAAAAGCTCCATTTCCGAGGTGAGATATGCACCGCGGCGTACCGCCTCGACAAATGCGGGCGCGTCACGCCTGATACCCGGCGCTTTCACGATAATATCCTCGTCAAACGAGTCGAGGTAGCCGCTACCGAGCACCAGACCGACTCCCTTATTCTCAAGCTCTGCCATGAACGCAGGGTCAAAGTCGGCATATTCCTTTTTATCGTGGGCAATGACTCTTGCGCCGTGCGACAGGAGCATGCTTATAAGAGGGGTATTGGAGATGCCAAGCCCCACGAGCGCAATTTTTTTGCCATTTATAAAGTCGAAAAATCTGTTTAAGTCTGTCACGGTGTCCTCCTTGGAGTAAGACTGTCTTTTTTTAGTTTATGCAATTGGCGAGCCTGTGTCGCCGAGAGTTATTGCTTTTAACATATTCGTGGTACCGGGTGTCTTCAGAGGTGTACCTGCGACCACTACGGCAAGCTCGCCCGGATTTACGAGCCTTGATTCAAGCGCCTTTTCCGCCGCGTTTTCAAAAAGCTTGTCTGTGGAGTCGACCTCGTCGGTCTTGAGTGGCGTCACTCCCCACGAGAGCATCAGCTGACGGCAGGATTTTACCGTGGGAGAGCACCCGATTATGCCCGTGTCGGGGCGAAAACGGCTGAGCATCCGCGGAGTGTAGCCCGACTCGGAAACCGCGATTATCGCGCTCGCACCGAGGTCGATCGCCGCCTGACATGCGGCGTGTGACACCGCGCTCGTGATGTCGGTGTCGCGCTCGGATATGCGCGAAAATCTGCTAATATAATTGATATCGTTTTCGGTGCGGCGCGCAATTTTTGCCATTGTTCTGACCGCCTCGACGGGATATTCGCCGATAGCCGTTTCGCCCGACAGCATTATCGCGCTTGAGCCGTCGTAGATTGCGTTTGCAACGTCGCATATCTCGGCTCGGGTGGGACGGGGGTTGTGAGTCATGCTCTCAAGCATCTGTGTTGCCGTTATCACGGGCTTGCCCACCGAGTACGCCTTTGAAATTATACTTTTTTGTATAACGGGAATATCCTCAAGCGGAATTTCTACGCCGAGGTCGCCGCGCGCTACCATAACGCCGTCCGAGACCTCTAAGATCTCGTCAATATTTGCGACTCCCGCCGCGCTTTCTATCTTCGCGATTATATGCACGTCCCGTGAGCCGAGACTCTCAAGATAGCGTCTTATTTCGGTAACGTCGCTCGCGCACTGGGTAAACGACGCGGCAATAAAGTCGATATCCTCACTTGCCGCGAACTCAATATCCGCCTTGTCGCGCTCGGAGAGGAAATCGAGCGAAAGACGAACTCCCGGCACGTTTACTCCCTTGCCGCTGTGCAAAAGGCCGCCGTTTATGACGGTGCAGACTATCTCACGGCTGTCGGCACTCTCGACGCGCATTTCGATGAGACCGTCGTCGACGAGTATTCTGTCACCGACCGAAACGTCGCCGTGCAGACGCGTGTGGGTGACGGACACGCCCGCGCCGTCGCCCTCGGTGTCGTAGAGGTAGAGCTTAAACTCCTGACCTGCTTCAAGGGTGACGGGCGAGTCCTTGAATTTCTTTATTCTGACCTCGGGTCCCTTTGTGTCAAGCAAGAGGGGAGTGTAGAGCCCGAGCTTTTTTCGGATATTCTTGACTCTGTCGGCGTTTTTCTTGTGGTAGGCGCGGTCGCCGTGCGAGAAGTTCATTCTCAGCACGTCTGCGCCCGAAAGTATGATTTTTTCAAGCACACCGTCGTCCTCGCAGGCGGGTCCGAGGGTGCATACTATCTTTGTTTTCTTCATTTTTGCCACTCTTTTTGATTTACTTCAATAAGAGTATTGGCAATTCCTTCGGTTTATAACCGTTTATTTTCCGCAAAGAGATTTCATTATAAGATAAACCTTTGCGTTTGCCTCGGCGTCACAGCAAGCGCGGTGAGCGTTGCTCTGCTCAATGCCGAGTACCGAGCTTAAATATTCGAGCTTTACTCTCTGCCAGCCGTATTTTTCCTTCAGCGACAGAGCGAGCTCGCAGGTGTCGAAATACTCGTTTTCGAGCTTGACACCGATCTTTTCTGCAGTACGGCAGATGTATGAGAGGTCGTTCGGACCGATTCCGTGACCGACCAAGATGCTATCGCCCGCAAATCGCGCAAATTCGGCAACCACCTCGCTCACGGGGGGCTTGTCCTTCACCATTTCGTCCGTTATGTGCGTAAGCTTGACAACCGTTGGAGTGATCTTTCTTCCGGGATTTGCAAGCATAGAAAATCGGTCGACTATTTCGCCGTTTACTACCTTGACGGCACCAATCTCGGTGATCTCGGACGGCTTGTCGCCGCTTGCCGCGCCAAACGTGCCCGTGGTTTCGATGTCTATTGCCACGAAGGTGTCAAAGTCGGGGACCTTTCGCTCCTTGAGAGAGGAAACGAACGAGCAGCCGTCAATGCTGTGGCGGATTCCCGAGAGCTTAAGCCACTCGCTTGCGCGAGCAAATTCCTCCTCGCTGCATCTTAAGGTAATGTGTGCGCGCCCCTCGGCTCTGTCGCCGTGTCCGTGGGATGAGAGTGGGAAGCTTCCGTTTGCCGCGGTCAGCACGCGATTTTTGAAATCCTCTACCTCGTCGAGCGAGAGGTTTTCAAAATATTTTGCGAGCATTACGGGGGCAAAGCTTGGTGATGACGAGCAGATAAGCGCAATATCGTCGGCAATTTTTTCAATTTTAGCCTCGATCGCGCGGCGGGTGCTCATCTGTACGCTCGGGTTTTTGAGCCATTTTTCGTCTATAAATGCAGGGCTTTTGAAAACCGACTCTGCGTAGTCGCCAAGCGGCGCGCTTGATGCGTCAAAAGCGGCGCGGACACCAGAGAGCGCGCGTTTTCTCGGGCAGATATCGTGCTCGGAGATGGTTTTTTCTGCGTCGGCTAAGGGCAGATTTATGATGCTCTCGAGTCTGAGCAACTCGAACCTCATTTTTTCGAGAGGGTCTTCATAGACTCTTATCGCGTCCTTGACCGCCGCCTCAAGCTCGGTTTTGAGCTTTATAAGCATTTTTTTGTTGTGCTTTGCAAGCTGGACGTTGGTTTTGTAGTTGACTTTTTCAAACGGCTTTACCGCTTCTTTTATATATGCCTCAGCCTCGGCAAGATTGTCGATTGAAATTTTACCGGGCTTACGTGATACCTCAAGCTTTACCTTTCGCATTACGGACTCCTTGATGTTTACTATAAATTTCAGTATATCACATTATGTTTATTTTTGCAACAATGTGGAGGTAAAATTATATTATGAGAGGGGGGATGGGAGACCTGTCCTTGACGTGCCCAAGGGCGCCCCAAAGTGTCTTTTCCTTTTATTCAAGGATAGCCTCTCCAACCTCGTCGACGCCCTCGTCGGTATAAACCTTGATAAACAATCGGTTGGTACGGAAGCCGTCTGATGTCAAAAGTTTTACGTCAGTAACCTTCATAATTAACTGCTTTTTATTGACAAAGTGGATTTGTAATGATAAAATATTACTTAGTATAGTCCGATAATATTATAAACGCTTTAGAGTGTGTGGCAAAACGTTGATAGAAACTTTAGAAATATTACTGTCTTGAATGAATTTTTTGCAAAATTTAAGGAGATGCGGGTATGGAAAGTAAAACTGCCATAGGAATCGAAGCACTTGGAGTTTTTGATTCGCGTATTACGTTTGCAGGGGCTGAGGAGACCAAAACGCGCACCGTCACCCTTTACGAGATCGAGTATATAATCGACTGCAACGGAATTACCTATATAAACGATATTCCGTACAATATGCGCAAGGAAATGATAATCGTTGCAAAGCCGGGTCAAAAGCGTCGCACGAGGGTGCATGTCAGAAGCTATTACATAAAGCTTGCGGTAGCCGATAAGCGTATTTCCGACATTCTTGACAAGATCCCCGACGTTATGGATTCCACGGGAAACTACAACTTCAAAAGCATGCTTGAGAGCATAATCGTCACGGCGGACAGCAATGACGAATACGGTGACGTATACGTCAGATCAAAGATGCTTGAGTTAATATACTCTCTTGCCAAGGAGAGTGTTAACTACGACGAGAGAAATGCCGACACCAACAAGAAGACAATAGCCCGTCGCGCCGAGGAGTTTATGCAAGAGCATTATGATGAAAAGATAACGCTTGAGGAGATAGCCGCAAGTGTCAATCTGAGTCCGATATACTTCCACAATCTGTTTTATGACGTTACGGGAACGACGGTGCACAAGTATCTGACCGACAAGCGTATTTCCATCTCGCACGGACTGTTGTTAACGAGCGAGATGCCCATATCCGAGATAGCGTACAGGTGCGGATTTGCCTCGCAGTCATATTTCAATTACGTATTCAAGAAAAAGACGGGAAAGACGCCCGGAGAAGTTCGCCGAAGTGTCGGCGAGGGTTACGATATATGAAAAAGAGCCTCCTTGCAAAAGGAGGCTCTTTTTGCGGACGAACGGGAGGGGGTTGCTCCTCCCGTTCGCGATGTGATTCGGAATTTATCTCGTAGGGCGGGGGCTTGCTCCCGCCGTTCGTAGGTGGCGACTTGTGAGCCGTTTTTCAGTTGTCAAGACCTATTCTTACCATGACCGAATTGAAGGCTAAGTCATAAACCGTGATATAAAGGTAATCCTCGCTGACGTTGCTTACGTCGAGAGAGAGCGTCGTAGTCTCTCCGCGCGTTTTTTTGGCAAGAGCTTCCGACTCAAACGGTGAATTATCGATATTATACTGCTTGCCCGACGAGCCCTCGATTGCGACGTGCTGGACAAAGGCGTTGTCGCGCACCGTTATCTCGAGTGTGCGCTCTTTTCCCTGACCGTTTATCTTTACCCTCTCGACCGTCGGCTTTACCGAATCCACTTCAAACGGTATCTCCTCTGTAAACATTCTGCCCGAGGCGTCCGTGCCCGTCAGTCTGCAAAGGTAGGCTCCGTCATCGTAGATATAATTATCGTTTTCGTCGTGTCTGGTGTCCCAAAGGATAAATCGGTGCTTAACGGTGGTGATAAAGCCGCTGTCGGCGAACGCTTTTGACGCGGTGTTCCTGTTTCCTGCCGTAGTCACCCGCTCGCCGCTTTGCGTGAGCACCTCGGCTTTAAGGCTCGTGAGGTTTCTTAGAAGCGCCACCGAGAGATATATCGCGCCGTCACCGCCCTTTGCGTAGGGGGACACGAACGAGAGTGCGGGGTCAAGCTTTACGAACTCCTCTCCGCTGTGCTCGATATTGTTTGTTCCGATATATATTTCGTTATTAAGCGCGGGCGTGTTTACGTGCGAGTAGATGTAGCAGCCGCCGAAAACGGCTCCGACTCCGTCATAGAGAGATTCGCCGAACGGGTCGAGCGCGTAGAAGTCGCCCGCAAAGCCGAGGAAGGGGATGGAATAGCTGTTTTCTCCGTCAAGCAATATAAAGCCCTCGACAAAGTAGCCGTTTTCGTAAATTTCAAGAAGCCTTGTCTTGTCAAGCCCCGACAGGTCGAAATCAAGCGTCAGCTCACGCGACTCACCTGCACCGAGTACTACGTCAGCTCCCGTAAAATCAGCCGAAGCTGAGTTTAACTCGTTCTTTCCAAGCTTGACCGACGCCGTGTCAAACGGTCTGATCTTGCCGGTTGTGAAGCTTGCGGCGCCGTTTGCGCTCTCGCCGAGATATTCGTAGATATAGGTGCCCGTGAGCTTGTAAAACGGGTCTTTTTCGTTGCAAAGTATACTGTACGGTAACGAAACGCTCGCCTCTGTGCCGATAACGGCGGAGAGCTTCAGAGAAAGCTTTCTGTCCGAGAGGTTTTTAACCGTGACCTTGGCAGAGACCTTGTCGCCGAGCTCGTTTCCGAGTAAAAGCTTTGCGCCGTTTTCGGTCTCGACTATTACCTCTGCCGATTTTGCGAGACGTGGAGTTATCATTCCCGCGCCCTGAAGATTTACAGAAAAATAGTCCTTGTCACCGTTTGAAGAGGTCTCTGAAAGCGGCTCTGCGGCGCTCATCAGTAGCGCCTTTACCGCCCTTACTCTGTCGCGTCCCGAAAGGCACTCGAACTTGTCGATAACTCCTGCGGCAATACCTGCGACGTACGCTGCCGCGTTCGAGCTTCCCGACATCGTGGTATATCCGCCGTCTGTCGCGGCGACCGACATATTTTCGCCTTCTGCCGTGATCTCGGGCTTTATGTCGAGGGTGGGTGTCGGACCCGACGACGAATAGTCGGAAACCGCCGTTTCTTTTTGTGTTTTTGTTATATAAACGGTCTTGCTGCTGATGCTTATTCTCTTGTCCTTGGCGGCTTTCATCGCAAGTCCGTCGGCGCGTGAAATAAAAATCGCGTAGGCGAGAGAATCGTCGAGCTGCATTTTTGTTGAAAGAGAGGTCGTGGTATCGACGTTATCGTATATGATAGCCGCAACCGCACCCGCTTTTGCCGCATTGATATTTTTTTCGGCAAACGACAGCTCTCCGCGCTCGATAAGTGCTATCTTCCCCTTGACGTCAACACCCTCGAAGTCCTCGGGGGCGCCGACACCCGAAATGCTTACGTATTCAAGGGTCTGAGAGTCAAAGGCTATATTGAAGTAGTGCTTGTATCCGTCTTTGAACACTCCGTAATTGGTGTCGGTGTAGGGAATATAGCGGCTATCGTGTGCGAGCTTTATCGCGGGATAGCTTCCCGAAAAGGTATTTGCCGAGGCAACCGACAAAACGTCGGGGGTGGTCGAGGGGGAGTGTACCGTACCCGAGTCGGGATACTTCGCAAGCGTGTTTCCGTAGCCGAAGTAATCGTCAAAGACAGAGCCGCGTCCGAGCGACGCGTTGTTTCCGCCCGAGCATATTACCGGTATGCCGCAGTCAAGAAGCTTTGCTATCATATCCTCAAGCGGAGCATCAAGCAGGCCGTACTCGGAAAATCCGCCCGCAGTTCCGAGACTCATACTGATAACGTCGGCACGGAGGAAGTAAGCGTCCTCGAGGGCGGCGATTATAGCGCCTGTTTTAGCCGTCTGACCGTCGTCCTCAAACACCTTCATCATAAGGAGCTGTGCGGCGGGTGCGGCTCCGCTGAACGCGGGACTTCCGTCGGGCGAATTGCCTGCGGCTATCGCCGACATTGCCGTGCCGTGATTACTTTTGCCCAAAACGTCCGTGTCGCCTCCGACGTAGTCGAAGGCAAACGGGACTTTGTCGCTTGCGTATATATTCTTTTTGAAATCGTTTTGGTTTTTTACCAGCTTGTACGCGTGCAGAAAGCCGCGCATATCGCGGACTGTGATATAGTCGAGGCGTCCTGTCTGACCGTACGGGAGAGTGAACTGCTCGTGGGTCTTGTTAAAGCCGCTGTCAATGACCGCGATGACACGGTCTTTGCCGAATTCGGGATTGTATTCGCGGCTGACGTTCTCTGCAAAAGTAAGCTCGTATTTCGAGTCCGCGCTCTCGCACGGAGAGTACTCGGTATCGTTATACACCGTCTTGACGCCGTCCAGAGAAGCGAGCCTTCCAAGGTCTGATGCGCGCAGAGTAAGGCTGAAGCCGCGAAGCAGGAGACCGTACGAAAAGCCTGCTTCGGAGTCGGGGAACAGCTTTTTTATACGTGCTGCTACACCCGCCCTGTCAGCGCCGTCCTCAAGCTCAACGATAACGCTTACGAGCTCGTCATCAAAGGAGATTGCCGATATGCAGAGCGAAAACGAGCCGAGCAGGAGAGCCGCGGTGAGCAGCACACAGATAAGCCGAGTCAGCTTCATTACTTGCCCACCTCCTCAAGCATTCCCGCAATGACGGTCTTGGTGTTCATTGCGTAGTCGGTGATGTCCGCCCACACGGTGCCCGCTGTGAGCGTGGTTATATCGAATGAGAATAAGCCGTCGCCGTCATCGGTGTCGGCGAGGGTGGTATCCCCGTCGGTGTAGACCGTCACCTCGCGCACACCGATATTGTCGGCGGCTTCTATTTCAAGTCTTACGCTACCGTTTTCGCGGATAATCCTCGAACTCTCAAGCGCGGGACGGGTAGTATCTATGGAAAACGGGAGACTGACTCCGTCTCCGTTTTTGCCGTTTGCGAGAATAGACGTGATATTCAGAGTATAATTTCCGTCGGGGAACACGAATTTATCGTTTATGCCGTCGCCGCCGTCCCATACCGTGAGTATGGTGGAGGGAGAGGTCTCGCTCTTGGGGATCTTGACTGTGATCTTGTCCTCTCTGACGGTGTTTCCCTCATCGTCGGTCACGGTTATGCCGAGCCCCTTTACGTTACGCACGAGAGCGGGGGCAAAAAGAAGCGTGTCGAAATTACCGTCACCGTCGGGCGAGAAAGCGCAGTATTCGGGTAATATCTTGCCGTTTATCGTCAGGTTGCGGCTGCCCAGCACCGAGAGCTTGCCGTTTGCTTTAGACGCAAGAAGGTTTCCGAATAAGAAGTGGGTATCGAAAACGGGGGTGTCGAGTGCGGGTGATTTGTAGAAGTCGCCGACGAAGCCCGTAAACGGCAGAGAGCAGGTAAAGTCTTCTGCTTCAAGGTATATAAAGCCGTCGGCAAAGAAGCCGTTTTCAAAGTCGTTATCAAGCCTTGCCTTATCGGCGCTGATGTCGACCTTTACGGTAAAGTCGAGTGTCTGCCCGGGCTTCACAGTGAGCCATTCCTCACCGAAATTTTCACAGTTGCGGTTGATGTTAACGGCGCGCGAGCCGATAGTGACCTCTGCGTTTTCAAGAGGGAGTGAAACAAGGGGATTAAAGCTTCTGACTCCCTCTACGGGACCGAAGTTTATATCGAGCTTAGAGTCAGTCAGCACAGATGCCGATATCTTGAGCTCTACGGGTGACGCCGAGGTATTCGTTATCTTTGCCCTGATCTCGAATTTTTCTCCGAGGTTATTTCCGAGCGATGCCGACGCATTTTTGCCCGCGTCGGTAAAGGTTACGGGCAGAGCCGTTGCCGCCTCAAAATCCGAAAGTCCCGCACCCTGAACGCGAGGCGAATATTCCGCGCCCGTGTCGGGATTTATAAGGGGAGTTGCAGAGTTCATAAGTACGGTTTTTAGGTAGTCGGGGCGCGTTGACGCGGTAAAGCCGCTGTTTTCGGTGTTCAGCTTTTCTGCAAAGAGCGCTAAAGTTCCCGATATAAGAGGGGTCGCCATGCTTGTTCCCGAGAGGGCTGAGTAGTTGCCGCCAGACGCCGCCGAATACACTCGCTCACCTATCGAGGTAATGTCGGGCTTGAGCTTCAGCTCGGGCGTAACGCCCCACGAGGAAAAATTCGATATTCTGTACGCCATCGGATTGTCTGTAAAGTCGGAGAGCTTTGTGTCGAAAACAAGCTCGTGTACGCTTGAGTTTACGAGAAGCTCACCGTCGGGCTTTGATATGAAGACCGCGGGAATGGTGCAGCCCGTAAGCTCCATATAGGTCGTGCCGTCGTCCGTGACGTTGTCGTAGACCACTGCGCCGACAGCTCCTGCCGCCGCGGCGTTCGTGACCTTTTCTGCAAAGGTTATCTCTCCGCGCTCAATAAGCGCGAGCTTGCCGGTAAGCTCGAGTCCGGCGAAGTCCTCGGGCTTGCCTGTGCCCGAAATTACCTCGTACTCGAGGGTCTTGCCGCTGAAGTGGGCGAAAAACGAGGTCTTTATTATTCCGACAGATGAGTTTGTGTCGGTATAATTTATACGGGTGAGAACGCCGTTTTCGATATGTATCAGCGTGTTGTTATACGCGATCTTCGTGTTGTTTGCCGAGGCTACCGCGATAAAGTCGGTCATTGTTGCGGGGTAGCTTAAGGTGCCGTAGTCGGTGTGGGACGAGAGGGGCATATCTATGCCGTATATCCTGTTGTAGTAGCTCTTTGAGCCGATAGTGCCGTCGTTTCCTGCGGCACACACCACGCTCACTCCCGCTTTTTCAAGGTTTCTCGCGGCTCTGCCCATAAGAGTAAGACCGTCCTCGGAAAAGCCCGAATAGGTGCCGATAGACATATTTACAACGTCTGCGCCGAGTATTATTGCGTCCTCAAGCGCTTCAAAAACATGGTATTCGGCGGCTGAGCTGCCCACCTCCTCAAACACCTTCATTAAAAGAAGCTGAGCGTCGGGAGCAATGCCCGTAATTACATCATCGCGCCCTCCGATAGCCGCCGCAACATGAGTACCGTGGTTACTCAGGGTGAAAACGTCGGTTCCCGACGTGGTGTAGTTGTAGACGAAGGGGAGCTTTTCGCTGACGTACAGAGGCTTCGTGACGTCTGCGTTCAGATTTTTTGTAATATACGGGTCGGAGTAGAGCTTTTTTGTCAGCTTGGGTGAAGCCACCGTGCTTGCAAACGCGGTGTGGGAGGTATCAAAGCCGTTGTCGATGACCGCGACCACCGTGCCGCGACCCGTGTACGCGCCCGTGTCTGAGGGGGAGGGGAGCGAGAGCATCTCTGAGGCGGTGTATATAAGCTCGTCAAGCTTTTTATCCTCGGTGTACTCAAGCGCGGCGTAGCTTCCGCTTTGGTAAGCAAAAAAGAGGGGACTTGCGTCAACGAGAGCAAGCTCAGCCTCGGTCAGACTTGCCGCGAAGCCGAGAAAGGCTTTTTCAAATGTGGCTGTGACGTCGGGCTTACGTCCGAGAAGGTCCGAGAGGGCGGTGAGTGCCGCGTCGGTGTCCGCAAACGCGTTATCCTCGGCGCAGACCATGGCAATACGGCGCTCGTATTGCGTGAGATCAAGCTCGGCGAGCGCGTTTGCCGACAGAGTTAAGATTATAAGCGCGGCAACCGTTGCCGCGAGAAGTCGGTAGTACTTTTTCATTTATATTATCCTTTATGGGTGAGGTTCATATGTTAACACCTATATTATACCATAAATCCGCATTATTTCAAGTGTGTGAAATGTGATTTTTGTGTGAAGGGCGTGGGAGAGTTGTTTTGTGCTTTGGCATAGAGGATGACCTGATTTTGTTTGGTTTGAATCGTTTGTCTAACGGGGGTGTCGATTTCTGTACGGACAGAAACCGACGAAAGAGCCGTTCAAGAGGAGGATCGAGCCCTCCTCTTGAAAATCTCCTCCCTCGCCAAAGGGATTCTCCCTTTGGAAACCCTCGCGACACGGTTATTCTCACATTAAATAGTGCTTGAGAGCG
>JAZSOD010000015.1:0-19470 GCA_045536775.1 Eubacteriales bacterium
AGGCAGATGCTCTCCCAGCTGAGCTATGCTCCCATTTGCCACAGGTTTTCCTGCGACTTTGATATTATATCACGGCATACACGTTTTGTCAACAACTTTTTTCAAAAAAATAAAAAAAGTTTTCCTCTTCCCTCTTTTCGCTATTTTATAGCCGTTTTCTCTGTGCTCATTTAATATTATTGCACAAATTTGCACACTATATGATTGACAAATTAAGTTTTATGGGCTACAATATTACCGTACCGATTACAAACAAAGGAGTTAATAATATGAAAAAAGTAAACATAATGCTTTCAACCATAAACGACGTTAAGGATTTTGTAAACGCTGTTACTATGTTCAACGGCGAAGCAGATCTTTCAAGTGGACGTTACGTTGTTGACGCTAAGTCAATTATGGGTATCTTCAGCCTTGATCTTTCAAGCCCCATCACCCTCACTGTTCACAGCGACAACGCAGACTCTCTTATCGAAAGAGTTAAGAATTATATAGTTGACTGATAGGTTAAGCTTAAAAGCGGAGAGAAGTTCTTCTCTCCGCTTTTTTATTTATCAGTTATAGAGCTTCGGGCAGTTCGGATACACAAAGCCTCCTACCTTTCCGTACTCAACGAGCGATTCAGATCCTGCCGCCTTTATTCTTTCGGTCAGCTCCGCGGTGCCAACGTCCGTTGCAAGCTCTGCTCTTACGTACGGCACTCGCATCATAAGCGACGCAAGAGCACGTTTGTGTCCGTCGACAATGTAGTTATAGTTATCAAGACAAGTCACGAAAATAGGATCGAAAATATACTCCTTATCCTTTGCGATCTCGTCTGTGATGCCGTAAAATCTGATCGACCTTATTTCCTCCGCCGATACGGTCGGGTAGAGGGATTTGGGAGAAAAGTACATTTTTCTCTTGTAGAGCTCGGGGTTTTCGCAGAACTGTACGTACTCGTCTGCAACAAGCTTGCAGATGTTGTCGGGTGTTTCGTACGAAGTATCGACTATGAGGTCATAGTTCGAATAATCGAGGTTATCGGTACCGTATATTTCCTTGAAGCGCTGATTTTCAACCACGCTTCTGAGAATAAGCTTTTCACAAGCCTCCTCTGCATCGGCGTAGGTTTCCTCTGCTCCGCGCGGATTTGCCATTACGCGCATCGCCGCTATCTGCGGGTCGATGGTAAAGAATACACGGAAGGAGTTCTTCGCAAAATGCCATGCCATACGCGAATCAAAAAGAAGCTTGTCCTCTGCTCTGTCTATTGATATACGGGTCACCTCGTCGTCGATCATATGATCGTACTTAGTATCCTTTGACATCATCTGATTCATTTCAAGCGTGCTTACTCCGAAGCTTCTTGCAAGCTCACGCTGAATCTTACCGGTTGAATAGATCTCAAAGCCGTAGCGTTCTGAAAGAAGATTTGCTATTGTTGATTTTCCGCTTCCGAGTTTTCCTGCGAGTGTTATGTGCATTTGTGTTCTCCTGGTAGTGCTAAAGTATAATGATAATATTATACCACAAATTTTGACAATTGCAATAGGAAACGCGGGTTTTGTTTTCAGTATAATAAATTTTTCAGCATAAGAGAATCCAGACCAAGTCTTTACTCTGTTTGAAGCTTTTTGCCAAGGCTTTTTCTCGAAAAAGCCGTAAAATCACGTCAACTCAAACCAGAACGTAGTTCCGTTTTGGCTCTCAACACCGTATCTTGCACCGTGAAGCTCGAGTATGCTTCTGACAATGGAGAGTCCGAGACCCGTACCGATATTTCCGCGCTTGTGTACCTTGTCGACCTTATAGTATCTGTCCCAGATGTACGGGAGGTCTTCCTTTGCTATACCCATGCCCGTGTCTGTGACCTCTATCCTGACGAAGCTATGCTCGGGTGAAACTGTCTGCTTCACTGTAACGCGTCTGTCCTCACCCGTGTGATTGATCGCGTTAATAAGGAGGTTATAGACCACCTGAAGTATCCTCGTTTCATCGGCGTATACTATCGCCTCGCTGTCACAGACAAAGTCGATATCGTAGCCCTCGGCAGCTCTCATACGGTTTATTCTGTCTATTGCCGACTCAACAGTTGAGGTAAGGTTGAATTTACTCTTATTAAGCTCAGTCACTCTTGCACCAAGCTTGGAAAGATCCATAACGTCGTTAACAAGTGACGAAAGCCTTTTTGACTCGTCGATTATTACCTGTAGGTTTTCCCTTGTCATCTCACCGGGTATGTCTTGCATCATCTCCGCGCATCCCGTGATCATAGTAAGCGGAGTTCTGAGATCGTGAGATATGTTTGCGATAAGCTCCCTTTGCAGACGGTCGGTTTTGGAAAGCTCGTCCGCCGCAAAGTTAAGTGAGTCGGCAAGCTCACTGCTCTCCTTATACTCGCCGCCCGAGAAACCGACGTCATAGCTTCCGTTAGCAAGCTTTTTTGCCTCTGCCGACATTTTCGTTATGGGCGCGGAAATAAATCTCGCCATAAAGAAAGACAGGATCACCGCCACAACGAGCAGAATAACAACTATTATAACAAGCTCTGTTTGAAGCGTATTTTTGGTTGCGGTGACGGGCGCGGTCGTAGTGTTCATAAAGATAACCATATCCTCGCCGTACTTTTCGCTGTATTTTACCGAGGTCACGATTATACTCTCGACCATTCCGCCGTCGGGCGCAGGAACGTCGCCCTCAAACTTTGACGGATTATAATTACCGTTGCTGAAGCCGTGGCGCGGCATTACCGTAACGCTTCTTCCGCCCTCGCCTACCGCCTTATCGTAGTATCTGAAGAGCACGTCGCCAGGCATATTGTGTATAACGCAGTCTCTTAAAATATGCGACTCGGCGATCTTCTTGCCCTCGGACGTGTAAAGTCCGATACAGATATCGTTTTCCTGAGATATACGCGCCATAAGAGTTTCAAGGTCATTGTTATCAAGGTTTTTTTCAATAACGGTGGTGCTGGTATTGATCTCGTTAAATTTTACCGTCCTGTAAAACTGCTCGAGAAAAACGACCTGGAACAGATACAGCAGAAGTATCATAACAAGGCAGAAAAGGCACATATATCCCATTATGCGCCCTCTCAGACTCGGTGTTCTCGTCTTTCTCCCTTTTTTACAAAGTTTCAAATCGGTATCCTACCCCTCTTAACGTAACTATAAATTTACTGTACGGTCCAAGGCTCTTGCGTAAAAGCTTTATGTGGGTGCCGAGTGTTCGGTCATCACCAAAGAAATCGTATCCCCACACGTCGCTGATAAGCTTTTCTCGTGAGAGCGCTATGTTGCGGTTTCTGAGCAGATAGAAGAAAAGCTCGTACTCCTTTGGGGACATCTCGACCCGCACTCCGTCAACGTAGACTATTCTCGCCGTCACGTCAACCTTGAGTCCCTCTATCTCTATTATCTCGTTTTTGGTGGTTGAGGCAGCTTTTGTACGTCCGCCTGCACGGTTCATTATAGCCGCAATCCTGAGCATAAGCTCACGGGGCGAAAACGGCTTTACAACGTAATCGTCAACACCTATCTCAAAGCTGTTGATCTTATCGTATTCCTCGCCTCTCGCCGAAAGCATTATTATCGGCACGTCCGAAAACTTACGTATCTCACGGCAGGCAGAAAATCCGTCAAGCTCGGGCATCATGATATCCATTATGATAATATCGTAAGTATTTCTTCTGCATTTTTCAAGTGCATCCATACCGTTTTCGGCTTCGTCTACACTATGTCCCTCAAAAACGGCGTATTTGGAAATCAGCTTGCGTATCATTTCTTCGTCATCGACGATAAGTATTTTGAACATCCCTTTACCTCGCTTACCTGAAGACTAAAACATCGGGGTTAAATAGCACAGAGTCAGGGGGTGTTTGCCCCCTGACACTAAAAATTAAAATCCAAACCAGCTCGAAAAGGGCAGGTCGAATATGCTGCTCGACGCACTCTTTTCTTCAGTCTTATCCTCGTCGCCGTTGTTCTGAGTCGGCACGTATTCATGACACTCGACCTCAACCTCGACGTACTTGCCCTCTCTAACTACCGTAAGAGTGAGCTTATCTCCGACCTTGCAATCCTTGAGGATAGCCTTGAGGTCGCTTCCGTAGGTTATTTCATTGCCGTTTACCGCAGTAACTCTGTCGCCTATCTTGAGTCCGTCATTGTACTCGCTCTCAAGAATATACATACCGAGCGTGTTTACTCTATACATCATTGCGGTGTATGAATCGCTGATATCCATATAGGATATACCGAGCGAAACGCGTCCGCGGACGTAACCGTAGTTTATAAGCTGCTCGACCACCTGAGCCGCTGTAGAGCTGGGAATGGCAAAGCCGAGTCCCTCGATGCCCGAGCCCGATGACTTCGCGTTAACGATGCCCACAAGCTCACCTGCCATATTGAAAAGGCCTCCGCCCGAGTTTCCGGGGTTGATAGCGGCATTCGTCTGGAGCAGGGTCATCTGTGTACCGTCAATGGTTATCTCACGCGCAAGAGCGCTGATGATTCCGTTTGTAACCGTACCGCCAAGGCTTCCGAGAGGGTTACCGATGGCAATGACCTCCTCGCCGACGACGAGCTTGGTACTGTCACCAACAACCGCAGGTGTGAGTCCCGTTGCTTCTATCTTTATAACGGCAATATCGCTGTCGTTATCGTAGCCGATAACCTTTGCCGCATATTTGTTTCCGTCATTTGTGGAAACAGTAACGGTAGATGCGTTATCAATAACGTGATAGTTCGTAATAATGTAACCGTCTGCAGTTATTATGACTCCGCTTCCCGCGCCTTCTGTAATATACTGACTGAAGATGCTGCTGGTGGACACGGTTTCGGTTCTTATTTCAACAACCGATTTCGCTACGTTTGCCGCAACGCTCGCATAGGTTCCGAGCTTGCCCTGTGTGGAGTCTGTGTTAACAATAGTGCCGCTGCCTGAGGGAGCGCTCTGAATTATGACCGAGGGGCGCATATCTGTACCGTTGTCAAGCACTTTGTTCGCAAGCATAACGCCGCCAAACGCCGCAAGTCCCGAAAGGATAACGCAAAGAGCCGCCACTACGGCAATGGTTGCAAAACCGTTTTTCTTTTTCTCCTTAACGGGCACAACGGGAGACTCCGCAATCTTTTCCTCGTCAGAGCTGCAGTTTATATAAACCTCTCCTCTGGGCTTTGATTCGGGCTCGTCCTCCATTTCATCGTCTTTCTCGCACGCGGTTTCGTCTGCGTCCTCAAAAGCGGCTTCGTTTTCCGAGACCTCGTCGTTCGCATCCTCAACGGACGTGGTTTCCTCTGCCACGGTTTCGGGAGCTTCTTCGACTGTTTCGGAAGCTTCGTTTTCTTCGGGTATTATATCTAAATTCTTATTTTCTTCCATTGTAAGTCCTCCTTGGAGTTTTGTTCTTTCATTATAAACGTCAATTGTGACGGTTTCGTGACGGTGTCACAAAAGACAGATGAATATTCACTTATTCCGCGTGAAGCAAAAGGTCCGCAAAGCGCGCACCGCAAAGCTTTGCGATATCCGTGGGCGCAGCCTCTATCTGCCAGCCAATCCTTCCCGCGCTTACTATCATAGTATCAAGTCCCTCAGCGCTTACGTCGAAAAAGGTCTTGAACTGTTTTTTCATTCCGACAGGCGAGCAACCGCCTCTGACGTAGCCCGTAAGAGCGTTTATCTCGGAAACGTGTATCATTTCAACCGACTTGACGCCTGCCGCACGAGCCGCTTTCTTGAGGTCAAGCTCACGGAGAACGGGGATATCAAAAACGTAATAGCTCTTGTCGCTTCCCCTTGTAACGAGGGTCTTGTAAACTACGGACGGATCTCTGCCGATAAGCTCTGCGATGGTCGAACCGTCAACGGGCGCATCACCGTGCTCGTACCTGTGGATAGTATATTTTATCTTCGCGCTGTCAAAGCGGCGTATCGCGTTGGTTTTATTTTCTTTCTCTGCCATTGTTATTCTCCAATGTCTTTATTAAATATATTATAACTCTTTTTTTTGTTTTTTTCAATAGGGTATCCGATTTATGTAAAACGGCGGAGTTATCCGCCGCAAAATTATTTTTTGTTTCGTCTGTCCATTCCGTTCTTTGACTTTGGAACTATGAGTATAATTGCAATTATTATTGCCAGAACCGCAAGTATTGCAATTATAATACCGACCGTTGAGCCCGCTTCCTCGTCCGTGACCTCTCCCGCAGTAGCGCCGTTACCCATAGTACCGTTGCCATCTGCAAAGTCATTTTCGTTTATACCGCTGTTGCTCTCACCCGCCATGCCGCCGGGACCGAGAATGGAGTCGGCGCCCGACTCAGAGCCTGATTCGGAGTCTGATCCCGAGTTGCCACCGTTAGACGTATTGCCGGAGCTGTCGGACTCGGGCATCATTGTGTTATCAGGTACGTCGCTTATGATGCCGTCCTCAATATTCCCCTCGGAAACTCCCTCGTCGGACACGAGTCCGTCACGGAGCATCTGCTTTGAATTTCTGGCAGAAACCGCAGTTGTAAGTGAAAGCGCAAGTAGGCTTAAAATAATAATGAGAGTAAATGCTGCTCTTATATTAAAAATTTTCGTATTTTTCATTGTTTTTTTGTTACCTTTCGGATATAATGGTATTGCGCACAGTTATTTTTTGTTTTATGTGCGTCCCTATACCTTCTAAATTTATCAATCGGTACAATAAAAAAACAGCGAAGGAACTTTTTTGAAGTGGAAGAAAAGAGATTCAGAAAAAACGATAACGGCTTTATTTGTCTTAACTGCGGCTTCAAGGTATTACCCCTTGTGAGCAGCTCGAGAGACCATTGTCCGAGATGCCTTTACTCTCTGCACGTCGATATAAATCCGGGTGACCGTGCAAACGAGTGCGGCGGACTTCTCCGTCCAGTCAGCGCCGCCCCCGACCCCAAAAGGGGCTATATTATCAGTTACGTTTGCGAAAAATGCGGTCAGACTCACCGAAACCGCGCGGCTTATCCTGCGGATATTCAGCCGGACGATATCGGTCTTATAATAAGGCTTACCGCGTTTGCGAATTGAGATATGAGGGGAAGTTTATGAAGTACATACTTGATGCAGAGCAAATGAGGAAAATAGACGCCTTCACCTCAGACAGCATTGGTGTTCCGTCGGAGGTGCTGATGGAGCGCGCGGCACTCGTATGTGCCGAGGAGATACGCGCGTCCGGATTTGACACCTCAAAAATACTCATTGTCTGCGGAAACGGCAACAACGGCGCCGACGGTCTTGCACTTGCAAGAATAATAAATCGCTTCTACAAGCCCGAGGTATTTATTACCGAGAGCTACGGCAATCTCAGGGGACTTGTCAAAAAACAGTATGACAGCGCGGCAAGAAGCAGAGTGAGGTTTATAAACGAGCCTGTTTTCAGCAACTATACGATTATAATCGACGCCATTTTCGGTACGGGACTGTCGAGAAGCATTGAGGGCAGGCTTGCCGAGATCGTCAATGGAATAAACGATAGTGGTGCGAAGGTGATCTCGGTGGATATGCCAAGCGGTATCAACGCGACTACGGGAAAGGTGCTGGGCTGTGCGATAAAGGCAGATATGACCGTATCGTTTGCATATACCAAGCTCGGTCAGGTGCTCTTCCCCGGTGCAGAGCACTCGGGACTTCTCAAGGTGCGCGATATCGGCATCTACACCGACCTCTGTGACGGCTTTAAGCCTGCCGCATACACCTACACAAAGCGCGACCTCTCTCTTATACCCGCAAGGAAAAGGTATTCAAATAAGGGAACTTACGGACGCGTTCTCGTAATTGCAGGCTCGGCTGATATGAGCGGAGCTGCAATACTTGCCGCAAGAGCCGCATACAAAAGCGGCGCGGGACTTGTTGAGGTGTTTACCCACGATAAGATAAAGCCGGTAATTCAAGGCGCGCTTCCCGAAGCAATTGTCTCCTCTTACAATGACGAAAGCGTTGATTTTTCAAAGCTTCACTCGTCGGTAAGCTCTTCCGCCGCGATAGTAATAGGTCCAGGGCTTTCAAAAAGCAACACGGCAAAAAAACTTGTAAAATATACTCTTGAAAGTGCGACCGTACCCACGGTCGTAGATGCAGATGCGCTCAATATCATTTCGGAAGACAAGAGTCTTGTGCCTTATATAAAGGGAAAAATAATAACTCCTCACCTTGGCGAGATGTCAAGACTGACGGGCAAAAGCATCGGTGAGACAGCAGACTCACTTATCGACACCGCGACAAGCTTTGCGAGAGATAATTCCTGCGTGTGCGCTCTCAAGGACACGCGTACGGTAGTATCGGTCGGAAGCTCACCCGTTTTCATCAATACTGCAGGCAACAGCGGTATGGCAAAGGGCGGCTCGGGTGACACTCTCGCGGGAATAATAGCCTCACTTGCGGCTCAGGGAGTTGAAGCTCCCGACGCGGCAAGGCTGGGGGTTTTCCTCCACGCGTATGCGGGTGACACCGCCGCAGCAGAGCACGGTGAGTACGCAATGCTTGCAGGAGATATTTCCGAGGCAGTCGGAATTATCATGGCAGGACTTAAATAAAAAAATGCGGTTCGTTTGAACCGCGTTTTTTATTCGTTATTTGGAAGCAGAAGCTTGCCGTAGCCCGTCCAGCCCGCAAGATGTCTTGAAAGGCAAACGAGGTCGATGGAATTCACTTCCCCGTCTTCGTTTACGTCACCGCATATATGCTCCTCGACTACGCTTATTTTTCCGTTTTTTATAGTACAGTACGAGCTTATCTTTTCGGGGATCGTATAACTGTCACCGTCCTCCTCGTACACTTCATTAAGCAAAAGACGGAACCGATAACGCAATCTCCATTAAAATCAGCATTATGACAATAGTATAAATCTTAAAAATCCTTGCTTTCACAAGTTATCCTTTCAGTAGATCTCCTCGGGCATGATTATCGCCTCGGAATTAGTCGTACCATCGGATTTTACCGTTCTGAAATAATACTGTCCGTCACTCTCGTTCATATAGACCTTGAGCACTTCCCCCTCTTTTGCCTCGCCCAGATAGTTTATACCCATCATTATGATGCGTCTTTTTGACATTCTCGGTATAAAGTCACAGTAGAGGTCGGGGTAGTTGGTATTATTCATATGTCCGTTAATATCGGTGTCGCTGTACGAAACCGTTTTCTCGCCGACAAGTCTGAGCTGCATTTCGGTGGGAATGTGTATGCGCGAGGGAGAGTCAAGCTCAAGCGGCTCCTCCGTGACGTTTATGTAAGGCTCGAACTCCGCAAGCTTACACAAGCGTCTTTTCTCCGTATCTATTATTCCCCACACGGTAGTTACCTCTGCAATAAGAGCTCCGTCTATTCTCGCCTGATAGCATCGTGTGATAGACACGCCGCGGCTCTCGCACTGCCAGGTGGAGATCTCTATCTCGTCATAAGCCTCAGCGCTTTTATATACGCTCATATTAAGCTTACACAAAACGTAAGATCTTCCGTTTTCAAGCAAAGCCCTCTGCGACATAGGACTGTTTGAGAGATCCTTGGTCGAACATTCCTGCATAAAGCGAAGAAGCTCTGATACTCTGAGGCCTCCGCTTGCATCGCAATGATGCAGATCGACCTTATATATTTCGGTGCATTTCATTTTTGTCTCCGTTCCGCCACAGCGGTATGTCATCCGTTTCTGTAATCGCGCGGCGAGCTTCCCGTAACCTTTCTGAAGGCACGGTTAAAGTTCGCGCTGTTATTGAAGCCGCACTCGCAGGCTATATCTATTATAGAACTTTCGGTGCTTTTGAGAAGCGAGCAAGCAAGCTCTATTCTCTTTACCGTTATATAGTCCCACGGCGACATTCCGTTAAGCCTTTTGAAAAGAGATGAAAAATAGTTCTTCGACATATTCGCGCTCTCGGATATCTCCTCAAGACTGATATCCTCAGAATAATGCGCGTTGATAAAATCGATAGCGCGCTCTATTTGCGAAAGCTGCTTGATATGTACCGAAAACGGCTTTTTCACCTCGCTGACGTAGCCAAAGCTTCTGTTTGCTATGGCGAGTATCGTGAGGAGGTAGATCTTTACCATAAGCTCGTATTCGGGGCGGCGCTTCAGAAACTCGTCCTCGACCTTTATCATTAGCGCTCTTATCTCATCAAGCGCAGGGTTGCTTCTGTCAAGTCTGTTTTCAAAGCATTCGCTTCTGTCAAGGAATATGCGAAGAAATTTTGAATCAAACACGTCGTTTCCGCCCGCCCAGATAAATCTCGGCTCGAATTTGATGCTCATTATCTCCATGCCCTCGGCAGACGAGATATTCGTTATACAGTGAGGCTCGTTAGTACTGTAAAGGAAAACGTCCCCCGACTCTATGTCGTAAGTCTTTTCGCCGACAAAGTATGTCCCGCTGCCTTTTCTCACATACCCTATCTCAAAAGCAGTATGTCTGTGCTCCCTTATACCTCTGTGTCCCTTTGGAACAGAGGTGTAATAAAACTGAAGAAGCGTATTCGCAGTGCCGTTTTGTATGGTTCCGGCAATTTTCATCATAATTTCTACCCTTTTATTAAAACGGCGAGAAGCACACACGTGTTCCCCGCCGTTCTATATCAGTATTTTATTACGTTCACACGGATAACTCCGTCGATAGCCTTGATGGTCTCAAGAGTTGCCTCGGGAAGATCTCCGTCGAACTCTACCATTGTATAAGCGAGTTCCTTCTTGGAGTGGTTGATGAGGTTTTCTATATTTATCTTTGCCTCGGACATAGCCGTAGATATCTGGCTGAGGATTGCGGGCACGTTCTTGTGCATTACGCAGATACGAGCATCACCGTTGCGCGCCATTGTCGCGTTCGGGAAGTTTACGCTGTTCTTGATGTTACCGTTTTCGAGGTAGTCGATAAGCTCGTTTGCCGCAAATACCGCGCAGTTGTCTTCGCTCTCCTCTGTAGATGCGCCGAGGTGAGGAATTGCAACTATCTTGTCTTCGTTTATGATATCGTCCGTCGGGAAGTCGGTAACGTAGCTTGCTACCTTGCCCGATGCAATCGCCGCTTTAAGATCGTCAGCGTTGAGAAGCTCAGCTCTGGAAAGGTTGATGATACGAACGCCGTCCTTCATCTTTGCGAAGTTCTCTGCGCAAAGCATACCCTTTGTCTGAGGTGTTGCGGGAACGTGTACGCTGATGTAGTCGCACTTTTCATAAATTTCATCGTAGGTAGCCGCCTTTTCGATGGAGCGTGAAAGCGCCCACGCAGCCTCAACCGTGATGTAGGGGTCGCAACCGATAACCTTCATACCGAGAGCCTTTGCCGCGTTTGCAACAAGACCGCCGATCGCGCCGAGACCGATGATACCGATGGTCTTGCCCTCGATCTCACAGCCTGCGAACTTGCTCTTTCCCTTTTCGACCGCCTTCTCGGGAGCTTCCGTTCCCTTGAGCGTTCTTACCCACTCGATACCGCCTACGATATCACGGGAAGCGAGAAGAAACGCCGCAATAGCGAGCTCCTTAACTCCGTTTGCGTTAGCGCCGGGAGTGTTGAATACTACGATACCGTTTTCGGAGCATCTGTCTATCGGAATGTTATTAACACCTGCACCTGCTCTCGCGATAGCGCGGAGACTGGGTGCAAATTCCATATCGTGCATAGCAGCCGAGCGAACCATTATCGCGTCGGGCTCTGCAATGTCCTCACCAAGCTCGTACTTGTCTGCATTAAAGCGGTCTGTACCAACCTTGGCAATCTTATTCAAAAGCTGAATCTTCTTTTTCATCTTTATATTCCTTTCAAAACTTACGCCTTGGGATTATTCTTTGCGAAATCGTCCATAAACTTAACGAGCTTTTCTACGCCCTCGATTGGCATCGCATTGTAAATGGAAGCTCTCATGCCGCCTACCGAACGGTGGCCCTTGAGATTCTTGAAGCCTACAGCGTCTGCTTCCTTCGCAAACTTCTTGTCAAGCTCAGCGTCGCCGGTTACGAAGGTTACGTTCATCATTGAACGGTATTCCTTTTCAACGGGAGCTATGTAGTAGTCCTGAGAATCAAGGTAATCGTAAAGAATAGCGCACTTCTTTTCGTTGTGCTTCTTCATTGCCTCGAGACCGCCGAGGTCACGAACCCACTCGTAAACCAGCTTTGCTATGTAGATGGGATAGCAGGGGGGCGTATTGTACATTGAATCGTTGTCTGCCATTTCCTTGTAGTCAAGCATTACGGGGATATCCTTGCGTGCCTTGCCGATGAGGTCATCTCTTACGATAACCACGGTAAGACCTGCGGGAGCCATATTCTTCTGTGCGCCTGCGTATATAAGACCGAACTTAGAAACGTCAATGGGCTCACTCATAATGCAGCTGGACATATCGGCAACAAGCGGAATATCGCCTGTGTCGGGAATGTAGTTGTACTTTGTACCGTAGATGGTATTGTTGAAGCAGATGTGTACGTAATCTGCGTCGGGTCTGAAGTCCTCGCGCTTAACCTGAGGAATATATGTATTGTTCTTGTCCTCACTGGACGCTACGCATACTACGTCACCGTACTTCTGCGCTTCCTTGTATGCCTTCTTGGAGAACTGACCTGATACGATGTAGTCAGCCTTGCCCGAGCCATTCATAAGGTTCAGTGGTACTGCTGCAAACTGAGTGGAAGCTCCGCCCTGAAGGAAAAGCACCTTATAGTTGTCAGGAATGTTCATGATGGAACGGAAAAGATTTTCCGCGTCCTTAATGATGCCCTCGAACACGGGAGTTCTGTGGCTCATCTCCATTACCGACATACCTGCGTCGCCGTATGACACAAGCTCGGATGCTGCTTTTTCAAGCACCGAAAGGGGTAATGCGGACGGACCTGCCGAAAAGTTAAATACTCTGTTCATAATTATCTCCATTCCGCCGCCGATTTGGCGGCACAAATATCAAAAAATATTCATTAATATGAATTAATATTTATTATACTCTTATTTTTTCGTCAAGTCAAGAAATTTTCGCTCACTTTTGCAAGTTTGTATATTTTTTATTGCAAAAGACTTCTTTTTTGCTCTGTTTTGGATTATTTGTCGGTTTTTGAGCATCAAGCCTTGCTTTTCCGCTGATAATATAAACTTCGGTTGCGAAAAATAGTAACGCATCACCATAAAACGCCCACACGGGCTGCAATTACGAAAGGAAAATTTATGCAAATGTCAGGCAAAACCACGGGTATGATAATCGCGGCGGTAACGGGTGCTGCGGCAGGCACAATGATAGCCCTCGTCAGCAATTCGAAGAAGTCCGCATCAATGATAAAAAACAATCCTCTCTCAAAGACCGCAAGTCACATTCTTGACACCGCGGGTACCGTTATGCTAAATATGTCGGATATGCTGAGATAGTAATACGGGAGGAGACGACATTGCTTCGCAAGTCGAGCCCCTCCCCTACCTGAATATCTATAACAAGCCGGTACGGCTCGCACGAGCCGTACCGGTTTTATTTTATCTTTCAATGACGAAATGAACGGGAAGCCCGCACTTGTACTCACACTTGGTCTCGCCGTTAATAAGCGGGAGAATGTAGTCGATACATTCGTCGGTCACGTTGTTTCCGCGCTCGTTTATGAACTCGCGTGGAACCTCTCTTATCTTGTTTGCGATCTCTGAGATCTCACGGGGCACGCAGGTAACCGCATACTCACCATCGGCGCGCTCAAAGCACATCATCTTCGCGCTCTCGCCCGATTCTGCGCACTTTACTGCCGCCGCACCCACCGTAACGGATTCCTCAATATCGGTAAGGGACGCAATGTGGGAAGCGCATCTCTGGGGAAGATTCAATTCAACAGAGCGCACCTTACAGCCGAATTTTTCCTTTACCGCATTTTCAAGAGTCTTACCCGTTCCCGACAGATACTTATGACCGAATACGTCAGTAACACCACTCTGAGCGCCCTCTCCTACGTATCTTCCGTCAGCGCATCTCGCACCCTCCGACACCGCGACAACGATATTCGGCTTTTTCTCAAACGCCGCCGCTATGTCCTCGTAGAATTTTTCAAAATCAAACGGAACCTCGGGCAGATATACGAGGTCGGGTGCTACGTCCGAATACTTTCTCGGAAGTGCCGCGGCAGCCGTAAGCCAACCCGCGTCGCGTCCCATGATCTCAACTATGGTAACTGCCTTGACCGAATAGACGGCTGTGTCGCGGAGCATCTCCTGCATAACCGTCGCTATATACTTTGCCGCAGAGCCGTAGCCGGGTGTGTGGTCCGTACCGCAGAGGTCGTTGTCGATGGTCTTGGGCACACCCATAACCTTAATATCACTACCCACGAGCTTTGCGTACTCGGAAACCTTTGCGACGGTATCCATCGAATCGTTTCCGCCTATATAGAAGAAATATTTGATGTCAAGCTTCCCAAAAATTTCAAAAAGCTTTTCGTAGGTTTCATTGCCCTTTTCAACTGTGGGAAGCTTCTTTCTGCAGGAGCCGAGAGCCGCTGCAGGCGTGTTCTTGAGCTGCTCTAATTTGTCCGTATTATTTACAACGTCAGTAAGTATGCAGTATCTTTCCTCAAGAAGTCCCTCTATACCGTTGAAGGCGCCGTAAAGCTTTTCAATTGTTCCCGATTCCTGAACTCCCTTTATAACTCCCGCAAGGGTAGCATTTATTGCCGCAGTCGGTCCTCCCGACTGTCCTACTATCGCATTTGCCATTTTTATTCTCCTTTTATGTCGCTTCTTCTTTTTGAAAGCTTCCTGAAACGTGACTCGAGCGCATTTTTGCGTGCTTCGGTCTCGTCGGCAAGAAAAACAAATCCGCCGTCGGTTTCCTCTACAATGTCGCCCTCTTTGGCGTTGAGGTAAAGCCTGTCAGCCTGAGTGCTGATGCTCTCCTCTTTTTCGTCAAACGTGAGCAGAGTCGCCACTCCGTCAACTATTCTGTCAATAACGTATTTCATAACCGTCCTTGCCGCAGGCGCAAAGATAACGCGCCGACTGTTGCAATTTTTCGCTTTATATGTTATTATTGTATCAGTTAGCGCGGTGAATGTCAACAATAAAAATAAAACCGACGTCACCCATAGAAAGGCTATCACAAAATGCAAAGCACTTACAATATTCTCGCCGTTGGAGATACGGTTGGCTCGTCGGGTGTCGAACACCTGACACAAAAGCTGTGGGGTATCAGAAAATATTACGAAATAGACCTCACCATTATTAACGGCGAAAACTCTGCCGACGGTAACGGTATGCTGCCACAGAGCATCGAGGACCTGCTCGCTGCAGGTGCCGATATCGTTACGGGCGGAAATCACAGCTTCAGACGCCGCGAGGTGTACGGATATCTCGACGATTCAAGAGTATGTATCCGTCCCGCGAATATGCCCTCGACCACACCCGGCTTCGGATACGCGATATACGAGTCGGGCGGTATGCGTACGCTTGTTATAAGCCTGCTCGGAACGGTGTATATGGAGTCACTCGAGAGCCCGTTTACCTGCGCCGACAAAATACTTGAGCAAAACCGCGGAAAATACGATCTTGCAGTCGTGGATATCCACGCAGAAGCGACAAGCGAAAAGGCGGCACTTGCAAGATACCTTGACGGCAGGGTGAACGTAGTTTTTGGAACGCACACACACGTACCGACGGCAGACACCCGAATTCTGCCAAAGGGCACAGGGTTTGTCACCGATCTCGGAATGGTAGGTGTCAGCGAGAGCATACTCGGGGTAAACTGTGATACTATAATAGAAAAGTTTTTGACCCACATGCCGACGAGATTTAATCAAGCAGAGGGAGACGTTGTTGCCGACGCGGTAGTCTTCCGCTTAGACAAGGAAAGCGGCAAGTGCGTATCCGCCGAGAGAATAAGCTTTTAAGAAAAGAGACTTATACAAATGAAAAAAACAAAAATTCTATTTACGCATATTGTACTTTATGGAATTGTTGTGTTTGCGTCAAATTGGATTAGTAAGTATCCATTAAAAAAATTGCTGATTTTAACGCAAAATATATTGGGATACAATACTTTTTCCTTGATTATCGCTTCTTGTTTACAGTTTTTGATTCCGTTAGGAACTTCATGGATATCAGTTTATTTTCTATTCAAGATACAACAAGTTTCTTCTCATTATGATCCCGATGTTGATAAGTTTTATTGGATAAAATCTTGTATGAAATTAGTTATACCGGCTGAAATCATAAGGTTTCTCATATCATCCTTTGACTTAGGAATCATTACTAAAGCCGGATATTTTGCGCTTCCTGCAACATTTTTGTTTGAATCAACATATTTGATATGGTCCGGAAGAGGGTATGCAGTGCGTCAGGAGTTATCATATATCTTTTCAGATTACGTTGTATACAACTTTTGCTACTTAATTTACCTTGCAATACATCTTTTCGGGATTTTTATGATATATCGACATTTTTGGTTAGTTGGAAAGAATGAGTGCGAGGATCTGGTTGTGTACGAATCAAAACAGCGGTTCTATTAAATCACTCATATAAAGGAGACAGCTATGTTCGTAATTGCTTTCATTTATTTTCTTCAAATATCTTTGTGTATTTTGGTTTTGTATTCGTTATACAAAGTAATATGGTACAGCGTAAAAATGCTTGCGCTGAAAAAGATAATCAAAGAATTAAATTCTGGAAATACAACAGTTACATATAAACGTAATTTTTTGAATATAATTTTCGGCAAAAAAGGTCTTGTGGATTTTGTAGTTACGACACCCGAGCAAAAATATGAGGTTAGTGTCATATCGTTTATCTCAACCCATAGCCGTTGGAATATCGAAAAAACACGTAACAACTATTATGTAGAAGCTCGTCGGTTTAATAAACTGTTTTATAAGGTGGACGTTCACTCCGAACAGCCCGATCACGCTATTCAATACCGCAGAGAAACAAGATTTCAACGCTCTCAGTTATTATTAAACTCTACCCGTGAAGAAGGGGTAAGAAAAATACTTTTGATTTACCCTCGCCCGAAGCAAATTACATATACTGCATCAAAATACGAATATTTAACAACGGGAAGTTTGATTGAAGGCTATGAAATTATGTATGTGGAAGATCTTTTGAAGCTTGTTTTGTAAACACATTAGATATGCTGATAAATATGAAATACGGGGACGGCGCGCCGTCCCCGTATGTAGGTTATAACCGTTTACGCCGTTATGGAGCTCGGACCGAGCGCTTCCTCGTTCTGTGAGACACCCGATGCCGCGTGTAGTCCAAAGCTTACCGATATGGCATCATCAACACGGCTCATAAGCGCGTCGTCAAGATGTCCCATCTTTTCCTTAAGGCGTTTTTTATCTATCGTCCTTATTTGCTCTAAAAGTATTACCGAGTCCTTTGCAAGTCCAAAGCTGTCGGCAAAGACGTCTATATGTGTAGGTAGCTTTGCTTTGCTGATCTGACTCGTGATCGCCGCCGCTATCACAGTCGGACTGTACTTGTTCCCAACGTCATTCTGCACGATGAGAACGGGTCTGAGTCCTCCCTGCTCACTGCCCACAACAGGACTTAAGTCCGCATAATAAATATCTCCGCGTTTTACGCTCAAACCAATTCACTCTCCATTATTTTGAACTTTGTGAAGGCATCTGACTTCACTATTATTCTTTGCACCTTTCACACGGTCTTAAACACAAATAACGAAAAAAATTTTTACCATTTCCACGGGGGAGGGCATCTGCCCTCCCCGTTAGCATTCTACGCCGACACCCTCTCTTGCGTTACGACCCTTTTCGACAAGGATTCGCTGCTCGCACGCAAATTAGCGCGAGTTCTTAAGAAAAGTTCTACCGCCCTATTGCAATTTGCCGAAAATATGGTATAATCTCTAATGACGTAATTTTTTATAACGGTAAACTTTGGAACGGAGATAATTATGGCAGACAAGATTTTAATGAAGACGCCTCTTGTTGAAATGGACGGCGATGAAATGACACGCATTATATGGAAGATGATAAAGGACATCCTTATCCTCCCCCATATAGATCTTAAAAGCGAATACTATGACCTCGGTCTCGTTTACAGAAACGAAACGAACGATCAGGTTACGATAGATTCGGCGGAAGCTACTAAGAAGTACGGAGTTGCGGTAAAGTGCGCAACCATCACCCCCAACGCTGCAAGAATGCCCGAATACAACTTAAAAGAAATGTGGAAAAGCCCTAACGGCACCATCAGAGCCATTCTCGACGGTACCGTTTTCAGAACTCCCATTCTCGTTAAGGGAATCACTCCCTACATTCCCTCTTGGACAAAGCCGATAACCATCGCGCGTCACGCTTACGGCGACGTTTACAAAAACACCGAGATGCAGGTGCCTGCAGGCTCTAAGTGTGAGCTCGTTTGCACAGACAAGGACGGAAACGAGACCCGTCAGCTTATACATAGCTTTGACAAGTCCTCAGGTATCATTCAGGGACTTCACAATATAGACAAGTCCATCGAAAGCTTTGCAAGAAGCTGCTTCAACTTCGCGCTTGACACGAAGCAGGATCTTTGGTTTGCGACAAAGGACACCATTTCCAAGAAATATGACCATCGCTTCAAGGATATTTTCGCAGAAATCTACGAAAATGAATACAAGATCAAATTTGAAGATGCGGGCATTGAATACTTTTACACTCTTATCGACGACGCAGTTGCAAGAGTTATCCGTTCAAACGGCGGCTACATCTGGGCGTGCAAGAACTACGACGGCGACGTTATGAGTGATATGGTGGCAACCGCTTACGGAAGCCTTGCCATGATGACCTCGGTTCTCGTATCTCCCGACGGAGTTTATGAATACGAGGCGGCTCACGGTACGGTACAGCGCCACTACTACAAGCACCTCAAGGGTGAAAAGACCTCGACCAACAGCGTTGCAACTATATTTGCGTGGTCGGGTGCGCTCAGAAAGCGCGGCGAGCTTGATAATCTCCCCGATCTCATTCACTATGCGGATATGCTTGAAAAGGCAACTATCGACACGATTGAGGGCGGCATTATGACAGGCGACCTCGCGTCGATGTCAACGCTTGAAAACAAGAGAACGGTTGACACCGAAGGCTTCCTCGTTGAAATCGGAAAGCTTCTTGACAAATACCTTGCATAAACCAAGAAAACGCGGCAGATACTGTATCTGCCGCGCGTCTTTTTATTTTATTAAAAAACTTGAATTATAGTATTGACAAAAGACCGAAGATTTGTTATAATACTATTCGCGGTCTACAAATGGCCTGGTAGTTCAGTTGGTTAGAACGCTAGCCTGTCACGCTAGAGGTCAGGGGTTCGAGCCCCCTTCAGGTCGCCAAAGTCCCTTCCGTTTCGGTTGGGACTTTTCTTTTTCGGAGGAACGTATGGAAATCATAGCAAGAATCAGAAGCGATTTTCCCACCAAGTTTGCCATTCCCAGACAAAGCGGAATTTTACAAAATCTGGAAAGCCGAATCGTTTTTGAAGGAAAGTATCGGAATTTGGATTATATTTGGGGCATCGAGGGCTTTTCC
>JAZSOD010000094.1:0-22285 GCA_045536775.1 Eubacteriales bacterium
CCGTTTACCATTTTAAGTATACGCTCAACCTCACCGCCGAAGTCTGCGTGTCCGGGTGTGTCTACTATGTTGATTTTAATTCCGTCGCGAACAACGGAGGTGTTCTTAGCAAGAATAGTAATTCCGCGCTCGCGTTCAAGGTCGTTACTGTCCATTACGCGCTCTTCGGTTGCCTGATTTTCTCTGTAAATACCGCCCTGCTTGAGCATTTCGTCAACAAGCGTCGTCTTACCGTGGTCAACGTGGGCGATGATAGCAATATTTCTTAAATCTTCTCTTATCAAAGCTGTTTCCTCTTTTTACAAATCTGTTTTTTAACCTTATGATTATAACACAATTTTTCTCTTTTGTATATAGGAATAAACACGTTTATGCGCAAAAAATGTATTTATTTAATGTAAAATTTTCACATATTTTTGAAAGTTCCCCTTGATTTTCACTCGTGAATATTGTACCATTTAGTAAAGAATTGCAAGGAGATAGCACCGTGAAGATCATCGCAAAAATACACAATGGATTTGAAGATAAGTTCGGTGTGCCGCGTCAAAGCGGCATTGCTGACACGGTAAAGTCCGAGATAGTCTTTGAGAAGGAATACCGAAATCCGGACGCCGTGAGAGGTCTTGAGGATTTTTCGCATATATGGCTCATTTGGAATTTTTCCGAGTGTGAGCGAGATAAATTTTCGCCCACCGTCAGACCCCCGAGGCTCGGCGGTAACCGCCGTGTCGGCGTGTTTGCCTCGCGCTCACCCTACCGTCCAAATCCGATCGGACTTACGGTGGTGAAGCTTGAGAGAATTACGCTTGACGGTAAGCGCGGCCCCGTACTTACCGTAACGGGAGCCGACCTTATGAACGGCACGCCGATCTACAACATCAAACCCTACCTTCCGAATTTCGACGCGATACCAACGGCTATCGGCGGCTTTTCCGAGGAGACCGCCGCGCATTCCGTCGAAGTAATAATAAGCGAAAAAGCCGCAAGCGCGGCTGATGAAGCCACGCTTGCGGAAATTGTAAAGCTGCTTGAGCACGACCCGAAGCCGTCATATAAAAACGAAGACGGCAGAGTGTACGGAATGCGCTACTCGGGCTATGAGATCAAATTCACTTACGAAGGCGGCACGATTACCGTGACCGATATATTGGCAGAGTAAATTCTACTTTTTATCTCCCGCAATGCTTACCATATAAACGCCGATGAGTATAAGCGCAGAGCCGATTACCTGCCGTGCTCCGCCAAACGGCTCGTGAAGAAATACGATTCCGGCTATGATCGACACTACAGTTGACAGACACGAAAATATTGAGGTCTGCCGCACGGGAATGTAGGTGGTAGCGTAGTTGAGAAGCCAAAACGCGATAACCGATGAAAACAGAGTCAGGAATATAAGCGGAAGCGTAAAGTACGGATCACGCGCAAGCTCTGCGACGATAATCGGAAGTCTTCCCGAGGTCTCAAACAACGCGCAGACCGTAAACACCGATGCCGCGAGCGCAAACATAACGTAAGTGCGCTCAAACGGAGTGAACTCGGACGAGGTCTTTTTGCTGATGACGTTAAAAAGCGCACCCGTCAGCACAGCGCCGAGAAGTAATATTATTCCAAGAAGCGTGACGGGACTGTCATCGCTCTTGTCAAGAGAAATAATGACCACTCCCGCGACCGAGCATATTGCCCATAACAGTTGAGAAAGCTTGAATTTTTCACCTATCATCACAGCCGCGAAGAAAAACGCGAATATCGGTACCATTGCAATGAGAGTTCCCGAAAACGATGAGTTGGTAAGCGAGATGCCGTAGCTCTCGCAGATGAAATAGGTAACCGGCTGGCATATTCCGAGAAGTACCACGCCCCATACGTTCTTGCCGCGAAGCCTTAACTTGCAAATACCCGTGAGAACAAGTAAGTTCATAATAATGAAAGCAAGCAAAAAGCGGGTGGACAGAAGAACGAAGACCGACGTTCTCGAAAGTATGAGCCGGGACGCAAGAAAGCTGAAGCCGAAAATAGAGTTGCCGCAGGAAACCGCGAGCAATGCTTTTGTAGATTGTTTCATAAGTTTTCCTTTGAATAAATGTCTTAAATATTATAAACGAGATGTGAAGCAATGTCAACGGACAAGCGCGGAAAATTAATAAAAAAAGTTTCAAAAAGGTATTGACTTAAGGAAAACATTGTGATATACTTACAGGGTCGATGTCTGGGTGTGGCGCAGTTGGTAGCGCGCTACCTTGGGGTGGTAGAGGCCGCAAGTTCAAGTCTTGTCACTCAGACCAATAAAGCCGTTGGGCATTCGCCCGACGGCTTTATTTTTTGCTCTCGGCGATAATGTTTGAGCTTGCGTCCGAGACCGCGCCCTGCGCGTGCGCAGAGGGGTGGTAGACGGCGCAAGCTCAAGTAGAATCTATACGAGTCATCGGATAGATTTAGTCACATCAGACCAAAAATCGGGAGTCGTAAGATTCCCGATTTTTCTTTATTTATCTCGCAAAGTCTCTTGAAATCTCGCGTTTTCGTGATGATCATAATGGGCTTGTTCTTCCCTGCTTAGAGGATTGAACAAGCCCATTTTTCGCCTTTGACTACATATTTGGCCACTTACGAAGATTTTTGCCGCATTTTCGGCGACTTTTTGATAGTATTAAGTCGGTAATCACGAGCGGCGATTATAGACCTAATTATCTCATAAGCTGGCTGCAACACTGATGTAGTTTAAGATACATTATGGTAAGGTTTAGTATTGAAATCACCTAATATTTGTTCAAGCAAGCGGAATTGCCCTATATCACCGCTTATTGCATTTGAAACAGTCTCTCAAATATGCTATAATTACTACGTTAATGATGAATTTATCATTGACGGCAGTTTTAATATAGGGAGGTATGGAATGAAGAAACTGTTATCATTTGCATTGTGCGCGATTATGATGTTTTCTGTTTTTGCTTTGACAGCATCCGCCGCCGAGACATACACGGTGGTCAAGGGTGACAGCATGTGGAAAATCGCAGTAAAATATGAGTTGGGTCTCAGTGAAATCAAAGCCGCTAACCCACATATCAAAAATCCGGATCTTATATACCTCGGGCAGACATTAAATATTCCGACTACGGACGCATCTGTATTGAGGTTTGAAAAGGAAGTCGTTAGGCTTGTAAACGAAATAAGAAAGCAGAACGGCCTCTCAGAGCTTACATACGATTGGCAGCTCAGCCGAGTGGCGCGTATAAAGTCCGAGGATATGAGAGATAACAAGTATTTTTCTCACACAAGTCCGACCTACGGCACACCTTTCCAAATGATAAAAAACTTTGGGATAACCTACCGAAGCGCGGGCGAGAATATTGCAAGAGGCCAAACAACACCGCAAAAAGTTGTTGATGCGTGGATGAACTCATCGGGACACAGAGCAAATATTTTGAATTCGTCCTATACTCATATCGGTGTAGGCTACGCTCCAAACGGACATTATTGGACTCAGATGTTTATTGGAAAATAATAAATAATAGCAAGGAAATACCGCCGAGAGCGACCATAACGGTCACTCTCGGCGGTTGTTTATTACTTCAAAATGATGTATGTCATAGGCATTTCGCCTGCGTGCCAATCAGGAATCAGCTTTCCTTCCTCAATCAAACGGTAAGCAGGGAGAAATCGCGCTGGTGTGCTTTTCCAAATAGGCAACTGCTTCTTCTGTCTTACTGACATAGCCCATACGAATCTGACAGCTTTTTCTTACATTATATATGCTTTTCTATTACTTGTCTGCCTTCTTAAATCTGTTAAGAAGAATGTTAGTTACTATACCGAGGATAAGCGCGCAAGCGATAGTGGTAATAGTAACCTCACCGAACGAAACGCTGAGTCCGCCTATACCGGGAATAAGTATAGATGCAACAACGAAAAGATTGCTGCTCTCATTAAGATCTACGTTCTGAATCATCTTAAGTCCCGAAACAGCGATAAAGCCGTAAAGTGCTACGCAAACACCACCCATTACACAGTTAGGAATGGAGGAAAGGAAGGTAACGAAGGGACCGAAGAAGGAGATTATGAGACACATAATAGCAGTGGTGGTAATCGTAACGACCGAAGCATTCTTGGTAATAGCCACGCAACCAACAGATTCACCGTATGTAGTGTTGGGGCAACCGCCGAAGATGGCACCTGCCATAGAGCCTACACCGTCACCGAGGAGTGTTCTGTGAAGACCGGGGTCCTCGAGAAGATCCTTATCAATTATAGAGGAAAGATTCTTATGGTCAGCGATATGCTCTGCAAATACAACGAACGCTACGGGAATATAAGCTACTGCAACAGTAGCGATGAACGAAGCGTCAATTTCCTTAACTCCCTTGAGTGCTTCAATAAATGTGAAATCAGGAACTGCAAAGATCTGCATATCCTTAAACGCTGCAAAATTGATCACCTGAAGTGCCGTGTTGTCGGTAACGATACCGATAACGGTAAATATGGAAGCTACAACGTAACCGACCAAAATGCCGAGAATAAAGGGGATAAGCCTTGCCATCTTCTTACCGTATACGGAGAATGCGAAAATAGCAAACATAGTAATAATACCGCAAATAAGTGCTACGTAGATACTGCAGCCTTCAACCTTACCTACTTTAAGGTCGTTAACTGCGTTAACTGCGAGAGAAAGACCTATAAGTGCAACGGTAGGACCGATAACAACTGCGGGCATAAGCTTGTTGATCCAAGCAACACCTGCAAACTTAACGATAATCACGATAACTACGTAAACGAGACCTGCCATAACGGCACCGATGATAAGACCTGCATATCCGGCAGAGATGGAGACTGCGCCGCCGAATGCCGCAAACATCGAATTGATGAAAGCGAACGAGGATCCGGGGAATACGGGGCTGCGGAACTTAGTGAACAACTGGTAAACGAGAGTTCCTATACCTGCGCCGAAAAGTGCTGCGGATTGGCTCATTCCGTTTCCGATGATAGCGGGAACAAGAATTGTTGCCGCCAAAATTGCCAGTACCTGCTGGAAAGCGAAAATCAGCATACTGCCAAATTTAGGCTTGTCATGAATGTCATAAACGAGATTTGCCATAAGAAATCCTCCAAAACATTATTACAGGACGGTTTTCCGCCCTTATCTCCAATTATAACAAATCATTCGACAAAAGTCAATCATTTTTTGGTAATTGTGCAAAATTGATTTCTCCTTTTAATATGCTCGAAAATAGATATATATTATTGACAAAAGTCAGTTTTTGTGGTATAATTTTTTCCATATTTAATTATATATCACTTTGTTTTGAAATAAATTCACAGAAGGTAATTAAAATGATTTGGTCAAAAGAAGAAGTACTTCCAAGAGAAGAATTAGAGGCGCTCCAGCTTGAGCGTCTGAAGGAGACGGTAAGCAGAGTCTATGCAAAGGTTCCTGCGTACGCCAAGAAGATGGACGAGGCAGGTGTCAAGCCGGAGGATATCAAGAGTCTTTCCGACCTCTCAAGGCTTCCGTTCGTTACAAAGCAGGATATGAGAGACACGTACCCCTTCGGTCTGTTTGCAGTCAACAAGGACGAGCTTGTAAGGATCCACGCGTCAAGCGGAACTACGGGCAAGCCCACCGTCGTCGGCTACACAAGGGGCGACCTTGAAACCTGGACCGAGTGCGTATCACGTATTGCCTGTATGGGCGGCGCGTCCTCCACAGACGTTGCTCAGATATGCTTCGGCTACGGTATGTTCACGGGTGCGCTCGGTCTCCACTATGGTCTTGAAAAGGTGGGAGCTGCGATCGTTCCCTCCTCCACGGGTAACTCACAGAAGCAGATAATGTATATGCAGGACTTTGAAACTTCTCTCCTCGTTGCCACCCCCTCTTACGCGCTCAGACTTGCTGAGGTAGCAAGAGAGATGGGCGTTGATCCGCAGAAGGATCTTAAGGTAAAGATAGCGCTCGTCGGAAGCGAGCTTCTCACGGACGCTATGCGTGAGGAAATGCACAAGTTCTGGGGCAAGGATATTCTCATTACGTCGAACTACGGAATGAGCGAGCTTATGGGCCCCGGTGTTTCGGGAGAATGTCTCGAGCATTACAATATACACATAAACGAGGACTACTTCTTACCCGAAATAATCGATCCCAAGACAGGCGAGGTGCTTCCCGCAGGCGAGCAGGGCGAGCTTGTTATCACCTGCATCAAAAAGGAAGGACTTCCTCTCATCCGTTACAGAACCAAGGACATCACCCGTCTTTTCTACGACAAGTGCAAATGCGGAAGAACCTTCTGCCGCATGGAAAATCTTTCGGGAAGAAGCGACGATATGCTCAAGATACGCGGCGTAAACGTATTCCCGAGTCAGATAGAAGAAGTAATACTCAGCGTTGCGGAGCTTGGTCCTCACTACGAGATCATACTTGAGCGCGAGGGCTACCTCGACAAGCTCACGATAAAGGTAGAGCTTGCACAGAGCACCGACTCGTTCAAGACACTTGAAAAGATAACCGCAGAGGTCAAAAACAAGCTCAAGATAATTCTCGGACTTGATGCAAAGGTAATGCTTGAGTCGCCCAACACCCTCCAGAGATTCGAGGGCAAGGCAAAGAGAGTCAAGGACTTGAGAAATCAGGCGTAAGCTATATACAACAATATGCGCCGCGTTTGCGGCAGAACGGAGATAAAAATGGCTAACAAAACTATTATGCTCGGCAACGAGGCTATTGCAAGAGGCGCGTTTGAAGCAGGCGTTAAGCTTTCAAGCGCATACCCCGGAACGCCCAGCACAGAAATAAGCGAATATCTTGCAAAATACGAGGAAGTATATACCGAATGGGCACCTAACGAAAAGGTTGCCGCTGAGGTTGCTATAGGTGCTTCCATTTCGGGAGTACGCAGTCTTGCTTGTATGAAGCACGTCGGACTCAACGTAGCAAGCGACCCTCTCTACACCTTCGCATACACGGGTGTAGGCGGCGGTTCAGTGTTCGTTGTTGCTGACGACCCGGGACTCGCAAGCTCCCAGAACGAGCAGGACACGAGAATGATCGGACGCTCGTCCCACGTGCCCGTTCTCGAGCCCTCAGACAGCCAGGAGGCAAAGGATTTTATCAAGTACGGCTACGAGCTCAGCGAAAAATACGACACTCCCGTTATTCTCAGAACGACAACAAAGCTCGCTCACTCACAGAGCGCAGTCGAGCTTTGCGACAGAGCTGAGGTCGAGGACAAGGAATATAGCAGAAACGCGCAGAAGTACGTTATGATGCCTGCGTCAGCCATCGGCAGACACCTCGTTGTTGAGGATAGAGAGATCCGTATGGCAAAGGATGCTGAAGGCTTCCCCGTTAACAAGATGGAGATAAAGGACAAGAAGATTGGATTTATCACCTGCGGTATCGCATACCAGTACGTTAGGGAGGTTTGCCCCGACGCAAGTATCCTCAAGTTCGGTCTTGTAAACCCGATAGCAAAGGGACTTGTTGAGAAGTTTTGCAGCGAGGTTGAAACCGTTTACGTATTCGAGGAGCTTGAGCCCGTTATCGAGGAACAGGTAAGAGCGTGGGGCTTTGAGGTAAAGGGCAAGGAGCTCTTCACAAAGCAGGGTGAATACAGCGCGAACTTACTCAGACGCGTTCTTTACGGCAAGGACGAGACGGTATTTGAAAAGCAGGATGCACCTGCACGTCCTCCTATCCTCTGCCCCGGATGTCCTCACAGAAGCGTATTCTCAGTCCTGAACAAGCTCAAGATACACGCGTCCGGCGACATCGGATGCTACACTCTCGGCGCGGTTGCTCCCCTTGGAGTTATCGACACCACCATTTGTATGGGAGCGAGTATCTCAGCTCTTCACGGTATGGAAAAGGGTCGCGGCAAGGACTTCATCAAGAACTGGGTAGCCGTTATAGGCGACTCCACCTTCTTACATACGGGTATCAACTCGCTTATTAACATGGTGTACAACAAGGCGACCGGTACGGTTATGATACTCGACAACAGAACCACCGGTATGACGGGACATCAGGAGCACGCGGCTACGGGTAAGACACTCAAGGGCGAAGACACCTACGCTATCGACCTTGCAGAGCTTTGCCGTGCGGTTGGTGTTCAGAACGTCATTGAGGTAAACGCGTTTGACGTTAAGGAGCTTGAAAGAATTGTTACCGAAAGCGTTGCCGGCGACACTCTTACTGTAATAATCACAAAGTCACCCTGCGTTCTTCTTAAGGGACAGAAGTTCCCGAACGTATGCAGAGTCAATCCCGACGCGTGCAAGAAGTGCGGCGCTTGTATGAAGATAGGCTGCCCCGCTATGACACGCGGAAAAGACGGAAAGGTAAAGATCGACGCTACTATGTGTAACGGCTGCGGTCTTTGCACAAATTACTGCAAATTCAATGCTATCGAAACGGTGGAGAGATAATTATGATAAAGAACATTATGATAGTCGGTGTCGGCGGACAGGGTACGCTGCTCACCAGCAGAATTATAGGAAAGACAGCTATGGAGATGGGCTATGACGTTAAGATCTCCGAAGTACACGGTATGGCCCAGAGAGGCGGAAGCGTGGTCACCTTCGTCCGCTACGGCGAAAGTGTAAGCGAGCCCGTGGTTGAAGAGGGTCAGGCAGACGTCATAATCGCGTTTGAAAGACTCGAGGCTCTCAGATACGCTCATTTTCTTAAAAAGGACGGCGTTCTCGTTGTAAACGATTGCCGTATCGACCCGATGACAGTCGTTATCGGTGCAAAGGAATATCCCGAAAACATTATTGAGGGACTTAAATCGGAGCATCGCGTATATACTATTGACGGACAGAAGATAGCTCTTGAGCTTGGAAACAGTAAGGTGCTTAACTCGGTAGTTCTCGGCTTTGCCGCAGAATTCATCGGCTTTGACAAGGAGACATGGAGCAACACCATCGCATCTACCGTTCCCGCAAAGACTATCGAAATTAACCAAAAAGCTTTTGACTGCGGATATTCTGCAGAGCATTAAGGAGAAAACGCTATGTTTGCTAAACAGTTAACGGTATTTATTGAAAACAGAGCAGGCAGACTCTCCGAGGTACTGGGCGTTCTCAAGGAGCACAAGGTAAACATCCTTTCAATGAGCCTTGCCGACACCACCGAGTTCGGACTGCTCAGACTTATCGTCGACAACGCAGCTCTCGGAAAGGAAAAGCTTACTGAAAACGGCTTCTCATCTCTTCTTTCGGACGTTTCAATCATAAAGATCCCCCACAAGACAGGAAGCCTTCAGGAGCTTCTCAAGACCATTGACGACAACGGTGTAAATATAGAATATATGTACGGACTCTCGATAGAATCTGACGAGGCGTACGTTGTCCTCAAGGCGTCCGACGAAAAGATCGACAAAATACTCGATGACAGCGGCGTTCGCACTATCAACTGCGAAGAGCTTAAAAACATCTGAACCTGATAAACGGAGATAATTATGGGATACAATCAGAAAATGTTCGGGCTTGGCAGCAAACGCTCGATCATCAGAGAAATTTTTGAATACAGCAAGGCGCGTGCAGCCGAAATAGGCGCTGAAAACGTGTTTGACTTCAGTCTCGGTAACCCGAGCGTTCCCGCACCTGTCGAGGTCGATGCGGCTATTCGTGAGCTTCTCGACGCCGAAAACTCGGTAACACTTCACGGCTACACCTCAGCACAGGGTGACGCAGGTGTCCGCAAGGCTATCGCGGACAGAATAAACGCAAGCTTCAACGTCGGAATCTCCCCGAACCTCATTTATATGACCTGCGGCGCTGCCGCTTCCCTCTCCATCTGCCTTAAGGCAGTAATCGAGGAGGACTCTGCAGATGAGTGCATCGTGTTTGCTCCCTTCTTTACAGAGTACCGTGTTTTCATTGAAAATGCGGGAGGAAAGATCATTATAAGCAAGCCCGAGGAAAAGACCTTCCAGATAGACATTGACGATTTTGAGAGCAAGATCAACAAGAACACCAAGGCAGTTATTATAAACTCTCCCAACAACCCCAGCGGTGTCGTTTATTCCGAGGACACGATTACGGCGCTTTGCGAGGTGCTTGATAGGAAATCCAAGGAATACGGCAGAGTCATTTACCTTATTGCCGACGAGCCGTACAGAGAGCTCGTATATTCCGGTGTCAAGGTTCCTTACCTTATGAATTATTATAAGAACACTCTCGTTTGCTACTCCTACTCCAAATCCCTCTCGCTACCCGGAGAGAGAATCGGATATATCGCGGTTTGTCCCGATATGGAGGATGCGGGTAATATTTATCTTGCGGTTTGCGGTGCGGGAAGATCTCTCGGTTACGTTTGCGCGCCGAGCTTATTCCAGCAGGTCATCACCTGTTGTATTGACGCCAAGGTAAACGTAGACGTTTACAAGGAAAACCGCGATCTTCTTTACGACAACCTCACGTCGTACGGATATGAGTGTGTAAAGCCCGACGGTGCGTTCTACCTCTTTGTAAAAGCTCTTGAGGATGATGCGTACAAGTTCTACGAAAAGGCAAAAGAGCACGAAATACTCGTTGTTCCCTGCGATGACTTCGGCGTTGAGGGGTACGTGAGAATAGCGTACTGCGTTGACAAGGCGCGCGTTATGGGCGCTCTTCCCGCGTTTGAAAAGCTCGCGAAGGAATATAGAGGTTAAAACAAAAAAATCACTTGTGAAGCTTCACAAGTGATTTTTTATTATCTTCGACTTTTCTACTGTCAAATAATCTTCTGCTTGTTTTCTGTCCGTGAAAACAATGATGCTTTTGTCTTTGTATTTATCAAGCAGTTCAAGCACATTCGGGCGAGCTTGCTCATTAAAGCTTTTTATAAATTCCATAAATTCCGCATCATCATCAGTTTCCACCCATGGCATATCATCTCTCGGCTTGCCGCGTCTCTCTCTGACGCCGTTGATACAAACGTCAACAGGATAGTCGAGAAAAAACACAGTGTCGCATTTTTCCATTCTAAGCTCCATCGTGGACGCGTAGTTTCCGTCGATTATCCACTCGTCCTTTTCAAGTACCACTGACAATCGTTCAATGAAAACACTTTTTTCAACCGTGGTTTTATCGGGATTCCAATACATCATATCAAGATGATAAAGCGGAATGCCCGTAATATTATGTAAAGCTTTGGCAAAAGTGCTTTTCCCGCTTCCGGGACATCCGATTACTATTGTTTTTTTCATATCTTATTCATCTCATCTATAGCTTCTGCTGGCTTTGTCATCATTTTACCCACGCAGGATGTTTGCGGATCGTGCTATTATGCATTAAATCTCCAGTCGGAACTTCGTGGGCTTGTCCTCGCGGTAGATAACCGTCACCTCTTGGTTTTGGCTTGGCGGGGTTATGCTTGCCTTAAGCCATTTGCTTTTTATAATTTCGTTACCGCAAGCAATATATTTTACTTTAACGATATGCGGGAAGGTCGCGCCGTCCATCGCGTGCAAACGCACGGGCTTGGTATTCACCTTCAACCACCACTGTTTTTTTACCGAAACCACGGTCCCTATTGTTCTTATCTCCATATATACCTCTATTTTACGGGGTGTAATTTTTTATAATCTCCATAATATCGCAGTCATAGAAGTTGCCGTCCAAAACGTCTCCGTTTGGCGAGACGGACACGCATCTTACGTCGCGTGGGTCTTCGACGTACGGGTTTTCGGGAAGAGTGTCTGTGAAATAGTCCGCGAGATATTTGGATGCGTTTCCCTCGGGGAAAATTATATTTCCCTCTCCCACGGGTATTTTCATTTCACTAAAGCTTTCAAGTATCTCTCGTGTTTTGAGATTGTAGGGATTAATATCCGTAGCTCCTACCAGCCACGCAGGCTGAAGTCTTATCGGAATGCCGCAGTCAATCGCCTCGGCTGCAAACGATTTTACAACATCAAGCGGTATGGTTTCCTGATGAAATGCGTCCACAGACAGAAGCAGATCGTTTACTCCGAACTCAGCAAGCATCCGTGCGGTTTTGCATATCTCGTCGCGGTTTTTGGAAAAATAGCCGTTCGTAATGACCTGTCGGCGAGGCACACCCGCATCGCACGCCGCATTCATTATGGCAGAAACTGCGTCCGTGTGCAAAAGCGGCTCGCCGCCAAACGCCATCACGGTTTCAATATCGTACTCCGCGGCAATTTTCCTCACCGCGTCGGCGGCAATCCGTGGATCAACGTACTCGCCCGAAGTGGCGTGATCCCCCTCGGAGCAATGCCTGCATCTGCCCGTACAGGCGTAAGTCACGACAAATTCGATTTTAGAGAGCTTTCTAAGGTATTGGTTCATATCCTTACTTCACCATTCCGTAGCCGCCGGCGTATTTGCTGACCTCGGATGCAACAACAAAAACATTATTCTGGCAGATTTTTCGTATTTCCTTCAGAACTTGGAGGGAGTCACGTCTCGGCAGAACTATGAGGATCATATTCATTTTATCCTTTGAGCCGTGACCGTCGAAAACAGTGTAGCCGCGTGAGCTTTGGTGGAGATATTCTATGATCTTTTCGGTGTTTTCGTCGTTTGCTATAAGCTGCAGGTTTGAGGTTCCGAGTGCGATCTTACTTTCAAGCGTTGAGCCGAGAAACAATCCCGTGGCGTATCCCACACAATAAAATACAAGCAAGAGCGGATTGTCTCCGAGGGTTGCTATAATAGCCGAAACAACAAGCCCCCATATAGCACACTCAACAAAACCGAGTCCCGCCGCCTTTAGCCTCTGTCCCTTTACCATCATACAGGTTTTGAGGGACTGTATTGTTATCTCTATTATCTTCGCGGCAAACACTATAAAGCAAACCGCTATGGGATGGATCGATGCTAAAAGCTCTGACATATTATTTATTCCTTTCGTGGCATCTCGCTTACGTTTATTATACTACATTTATAAAAAAATGCAACAACATTTTCGTACACAGTCGTGTTTTATAAATTCGGTTAACTGTTGAATTTCTCCTTATGATATGGTATAATACTAAAAAACTTACATATCAGCGTTTGCTATGAATGAAAACATCAAGAGAATATCGCTTTGATCATAATAGCAGTTACGCTTATCGTGCACAAGATAAAGAAATCTAAAAACAAACAGGCAAAATAACAAAAACGGAGCTTTTTCGTAATGTCAAAAATAAAAAAGTGGATCATAGAAGAAAAGCGGAAAACGTCGGTCCTGCTTGCAAGCATTCCCACGACAGTCGTGACTCTGTTCGTGGTAAGCGTTATATGTATGAACCTGCTTGCGAATAAGACCCTTTTACAGCTTGATTTTATCGCGCTTGACGGCGGCATACTTATATCATGGCTGTCATTTATGTGTATGGATATGATAACCAAGCACTTCGGGACGGGCGCGTCAAACCGCATTTCACTCCTCGCGGCAGGCATCAACCTTTTGACCTGCCTCATATTCTTCGTTGCAAGTATTATCCCGTCGACCGCCGACGATTACAGCGGCTTTGACAGCATTTTCGGCGGCACGTGGTTTATTCTGCTCGGCAGTACGGTGGCTTTTCTCCTGTCGGCGCTTATTAACAATATGCTTAACTCCGCTATCGGACGTGGCTTTAAGAAAAACCCCGACGGTAAGCTTGCGTACGCGATGCGCACCTACGTTTCCACGTTTATAGGGCAGTTTTTCGACAACTTTGTTTTCTCGCTTATCGTGTTCGCAGGCTTTGCTCCCGTATTCTGGGACGGTTTCTCCTGGACTCCCCTGCAGTGCGCGACCTGCGCGCTTACGGGCGCTGTCGCAGAGCTTCTTATGGAGGTGCTTTTCTCTCCTATCGGCTACAAAATAGTCACAAAGTGGAAAAAGCAAGAGATCGGCAAGGAATACCTTGACTATATTGAAGGAAGTAATAAAAGATGAAAATTCTGATAACAGGCACATCACAGGGAATCGGCCGCGCTATCGCCGAGAAGTTTTTGAGCCTCGGTCACACCGTTGTCGGTATTGACAAACAGAGCTCGACTATATCGCACGGCGCGTACACACACTATACCTGCGACGTAAGGAACTATGAAGCTCTCCCCGCGCTTGATAACGTCAACGTGCTTATCAACAACGCTGGCGTTCAAAACGGGGACGACATCGACGTAAACCTCAAGGCGCTTATTCACATAACCGAAAAATACGGCGTGCAGGAGAAGATAAGATCTATATTGAACATCGGCTCGGCAAGCGCGCACACGGGCGCGGAGTTCCCCGAATACTGTGCTAGCAAGGGCGGCGTGCTTGCGTACACTAAAAACGTGGCTATGCGTGTTGCCAAGTGGGGCGCGACCTGCAACAGTCTTGATCCCGGCGGAGTTCTGACTCCTCTCAACGAATGCGTTATAAACGACCCCAAGCTGTGGGCAGAGATAATGGACGAGACTCCACTTAAAAAATGGGCAACGCCCGAGGAAATTGCCGAATGGGCGTATTTTCTGACTGTAACTAACACATTCTGTACGGGTCAGAGCATACTTGTTGACGGCGGCGAGTCAATAAACTATAATTTCGTCTGGAAGATCTGAAAAAGAGGCAGATATGATCTGCCTCTTTTTCAGATTATTCCGTAGGTCCCCGTGACGGGGTCACGGAAGATGCCAAGCTTGGGTGTCACAAAGGTAAAGACGATAAATAAAATACCGATCACGCACAAAATCACAAGGGCAAGCTTTGAGTAGCTGCAGGCGGTTTCTTTATTGAAGCTGCGGGTTTCGTAAATAAATGCGATTGCGGCAGCGATAAAGAAAATGGCGATATTCAGCCAGTCGGGTGATTTTCCAACTGCACCGTTATAGGTATAGAACAAAACGGGAATCAGGGTGAGACCGAGAAGTATTCCTCGAAGCTTGACACACCAGAAGTCCTCGCGGTCGCGGAAGAAAAAGCTCTCTATCACGGCAAAAATAAACGCAGGCCAGAAAAACAGCTTCATATGCTCCCAAGTCGACTCGTTTATCCCCGAAAAAGGTGCGGCAAGCACCGAACTGCCCGTCCAGTCATATAAGTAGTGAAGCAAAGTGCCGCCGAGAGAGGTGAGCGCATACCCCATAAGCTGCCAGAGGTTTATTGATCTTTTCATATTTGCTCCTTAATATTTTATATTATAATTTTATTCGCAGCCAATTACCTATATACCAAAGGAATTTGCATAAGCCAAGATACGATTTGCAAGTTTTTCAAGATTTTTTAAGCAAAAACCAAGGATTTCGCTTGGCGTATATGCTACAATGTAATTTAAGAAAAGAGGGATGAGTTATGCTTAACACGAAAAAAATAGAATGTGACCTTTTGGTTGTCGGCGGAGGACTGTCGGGTATGAGCGCGGCAATTTCAGCGGCGCGCGAGGGTCTTAGCGTGGTTTTGATGCACGAGCGCCCCGTGCTCGGCGGTAACGCCTCCTCAGAGATTCGAATGTGGGTATGCGGTGCGCACGGTGAAAACAATCGTGAGACAGGTATTATTGAGGAGATAGCTCTTGAAAACCTCTACCGCAATCCGAGCAAAAGCTATCCTATATGGGACACCGTGCTTTACGATTTCGTCAGACGCGAGAAAAACATAACCCTGTTATTAAACTGCACCTGCATTGACGCGGTGACTGAGAACGGCGAGTTTGCTCACGGCAGAAGCAAGAAAATAAAGAGCGTCAAGGGCTACCAAATGACGACCCAATCGTTTGTTGAGGTCAGCGCGTGTTTCTTCTGCGACAGCTCGGGCGACAGTATACTCGCACCCCTCACGGGCGCGGACTTCCGTCTTGGCAGAGAGGCTATGGACGAATTCGGCGAGGACTCGTCGCACACCGATGCCGACACAATGACTATGGGTATGTCCTGCTTGCTTCAAGCTCATGAAACCACGCAGAACATAAAATACATACCTCCCGAATGGAGCACTAAGCTGACACGTGACAACTTTCCCGAAAGTCCCGAGCTTGACCGTGAGTATGAAAACTTCTGGTATCTTGAGCTTGGCGGAAACCGCAACACCATTGACAACACCGAGGAGCTTCGCGACGAGCTCATTGAGCTTGCAACCGGAGCGTGGGATTTTGTCAAGAACAAGGGCGAACGCGATTTCAGTAAATGGGACCTCGATTTTCTTGGATTTTTGCCCGGCAAGCGTGAATCCCGCCGTATGTGCGGTGAGTACATGATAACTCAGCGCGACATATCGGACGGGGTTATGTTTGAAGATGAAATAGCATACGGCGGATGGCCTCTTGACGACCACTTCCCCGGCGGCTTCTATCACAAAAGAGAGGCGAGAGCCCCAATTAACACAAACACGCCAACACCATCACCGTATTCTATCCCCTACCGCGCGCTTTATTCCAGAAACGTAGAAAACCTCTTCTTTGCGGGCAGAAATATCAGTATGACTCACATGGCAATGAGCAGTATTCGCGTGATGGCAACCTGCTCACTTCTCGGCGAGGCGGTGGGTAAGGCGGCTTCCCTTGCGGTGAAGAACAACTGCTCGCCACACGGAGTTTACCTGCACCACACTAAAGACTTACAGACCTTGCTTCTTGACGAGGGCTGCTTCTTGCCCTCGCTTAAAAGAGAGATAAGTGAGAAATGCAAGAGTGCGACGCTTACGGGTGCCGACGAGATAGTACGCAACGGCGAGGACAGGGCGCACGCGGTTTATTCAACCGATGACCTCACGTCATCCTTTGTCGCGGACATTGACTCGGAAATATGCTACAGCTTCCACGAAAGCGCAGTAGAGAGCGTACACCTCACCTTTGACAGCGACTTGAACAGACGTACTCTGCCCTTCTCCAAGTGCGAAAGAGAGCATTCAATGAGAGCAAACAGACCTCTCGACTTTCCGCAAATGTTTATGCCGCTGACCCTCTGCCGCGAGTTTGAGCTTTACGGAGAGCTGGGTGGCAAAAGACAGCTTCTCGCAAAAGTTCAGAACAACCGCAAGCGCACGCTTAATATCGACGTAAACGAGGTGTTTGACAAGCTCATCCTTGTGCCGAGACGCTCGTGGGATGATACGTCAAGGACAGTACCCGTAATTTCATTTGATTTCAAATAAGAAAAAGCGACCCAAGGGTCGCTTTTTTCTCGGGTATATTAAACGGTAACGGAAGAAATACTAAATCCAAATACGAAAATGGAGGCAAGTATGTTCAAACACGAAAAACAGTTATTTCATCCCGTAGAGGTGGAAAGACCTAATCCCCAGTATGCCGTTCTGCTGCAAGAGCAGCTCGGCGGCGGCAACGGTGAGCTCAAGGCGGCTATGCAGTATATGTCACAGAGTTTTAGGATCAAGGACCCCGAGATCAAGGACCTTTTCCTCGATATTGCCGCAGAGGAGCTCGGTCACATGGAGATGGTGGCTCAGACCATCAATTTACTCAACGGTCACGAGGTCGATGTCACCAAGGTACAGGCAGGCGAGGTGCAGACCCACGTTCTGCTCGGCTTGAATCCCGGACTAATCAATTCGTCGGGCTACTCGTGGACGGGAGATTACGTCACGGTGACGGGCGACCTTTGCGCAGACCTTTTATCCAACATCGCGTCCGAGCAGAGAGCCAAGGTGGTGTACGAGTATCTTTACCGTCAGATTGAAGACAAGAAGGTAAGGGAAACTATAGATTTTCTTCTCAACCGTGAGGAAGCGCACAATCAGATGTTCCGCGACGCCTTCAACAAGGTGCAGGAAACGGGCTCTAACCGCGATTTCGGCACAACGAAGGCGGCAAAGATGTACTTTTCAATGTCAAATCCCGGTCCTAACACCTTTGCAACGGGTGAGGCTCACGCGCCCGCGTTCAAGTGATACGGTCTGAAGCGTGATCACAGAATCGATTTGGGAGAAGAGCTCGTCACGCGTCAGCTTTGATACGCTTGGGGGCGACAGATCCGTCGACGTACTGATAATCGGAGGTGGAATATCCGGGCTCTTATGCGCTTACAGGCTAAAGGATGCAGGGGTTGACTGTATTCTTACCGAGGCCGCAAAAATATGCGTCGGCATCACGAAAAACACCACGGCAAAGATAACGCTCAGTCACGGCTTGATATACGACAAGCTGATACGCCGCTTCGGCAAGGAGAAGGCAAGGCTTTATCTTGAGGCACAGCTACGGGCGGGCGAGCAATACGAAAACCTTTGCAAAAGCATTGACTGCGACTATGAAAAAAAAGACTCGTACGTTTACTCGCTTGATAACAAGCGAAAAATCGAGCGTGAGATAGCCGCGCTAAACCTGCTCGGCGTAAGGGCGGAATTCTCGGACGCTGATGAGCTTCCGTTCAAGGCAGCGGGTGCCGTCCGCGTGCGCGGGCAAGCGCAGTTTCATCCGCTTAAATTTTTATACGGGCTTTCACAAGGTCTGCCCATTTTTGAAAACACGAAGGTCTTGGAGTTAAAGCCTCATACTGCCGTCACTAACCGTGGTATAATACGCTTCAAGAAGCTTATCATTGCTACTCATTTCCCAATGCTCAACAAGCACGGAGCCTACTTCTTGAAGCTATATCAGCATCGATCGTACGTTCTTGTTCTCAAAGGGACTCCGTGCGTTGACGGTACGTACGTGGACGAATCCGACACGGGACTGTCGTTTCGCAGCTTTGGCGAATATCTGCTCCTTGGCGGCGGAGGTCACCGCACGGGCAAGGATGGCGGCTGCTGGCAGGAGCTTGAGGAGTTTGTCGCCAAGCATTACAAGGGCGCAGAAATTGTAGGGCGCTTTGCGACTCAGGACTGTATGACGCTTGACGGAGTTCCCTATGTCGGGCGATACTCACAAAGCACGCCCGACGTGTACGTGGCGACGGGATTTAACAAGTGGGGGATGACAAACGCGATGGCGGCGGCCGATATTTTGTGTGACCTCGTGCAAGGTAAGGCTAACACGCGTGCCGACGTCTTTTCACCCTCTCGCAGTATTCTTTATCCCAAGCTTGCAATCAACGCAATAGAGTCGACACTTGGCTTGATCACCCCGACGGTACCGCGTTGTCCGCATCTCGGCTGCGCTCTCAAATACAACCGCGCCGAGCATTCGTGGGACTGTCCGTGTCACGGCTCGCGATTCAGCGAAAACGGTGAGCTTATAGATAATCCCGCGACCGACGATCATGACTCGATAGGCAGGTAAGCCGCGCATGGTTAAAGGTAATTTCAAAATTTATTTCAAAAAAATCCAAAAAGGCTCTTGACTTTTGATTTTCAAGGTGCTATAATTCTTTACGACAACCGAATACGTTGTAACACTAAATGCGAAGATCAGAAACCAGTAAGTTGGAAAGAACCTGGAGAGAGTTGCCGGTTGGTGCGAGGCAAAGCGGACGTCCTTCTGAATTCATTCTGTTAGCAGTGCACTGAATAAGAGTAATCTTTAGTAGGAGGCAACGGGAGTTCCCGTCACAGAACTAAGGTATTTTGTACCTGAAAAGGTCATTGCCGTGAGGCGATGGCGAACTGAGGTGGTACCACGGGATTGCATTTTCTCGTCCTCTGTATCCTTATCGGATTGCAGAGGACGTTTTTGTTACCTCTTCACTCCGATAAAAAAGCGAGCGAAGAGCTCAAAGAACAGAAAGGATAAAACCAAAATGGAACAGAACTACTTCCAAAAAGAAATTGAAACCATGCCGACCCATGAAATGAAAAAGCTTCAGTCAGAAAAGCTCGTTAAGCAGGTAAAGCACGTTTATGAGAACGTGCCATACTACCGTGATCTTATGGATAAAAAGGGTGTAAAGCCCGAGGATATCAAGGGCATCGACGACTTACATAAGCTTCCCTTCCTTCAGAAATCGGACCTCAGAGATGCGTATCCCTTCGGACTTCTTGCAACACCCCTTGAGGACTGTGTCCGTATTCACTCTACGTCGGGTACCACAGGCAGACGCGTGGTCGCCTTCTACACACAGAAGGATATCGATCTGTGGGAGGACTGCTGTGCCCGCGCTATAGTTGCAGCAGGCGGTTCCAAGAAGGACGTATGTCAGGTTGCGTACGGCTACGGCTTATTCACGGGCGGCTTCGGTCTTAACGGCGGCTCTCAGAAGGTAGGCTGTCTGACCCTTCCCATGTCTTCGGGCAATACCGAAAGACAGGTTCAGTTTATGATGGACCTCGGTGCCACAATCCTCTGCTGTACACCTTCATACGCCGCATATATCGGCGAATCTCTCAAGGAAATGGGATACACTCCCGACACCATTCCGCTGAAGGCAGGTATCTTTGGCGCAGAGCCCTGGACAGAGGAGATGCGTCACGGTATCGAGGAGACGCTCGGCATCAAAGCGTACGATATATACGGTCTCACGGAGAGCACCGGCCCCGGCGTTGCATTTGAGTGCAGTGAGCAGACCGGTATGCACATCAACGAGGACCACTTTGTCGCCGAGATAATCGACCCCGACACAGGTGAGGTGCTTCCCGAGGGCAGCAAGGGCGAGCTTGTGTTCACGTCTCTTGACAAGGAAGCGTTCCCGCTTCTCCGTTACCGCACACGCGACATCTGCGTTCTCTCCCGTAAAAAATGTTCCTGCGGACGTACTCTTATCAAAATGGCAAAGCCTATGGGCAGAACGGACGATATGCTTATCATCCGCGGCGTAAACGTATTCCCGAGCCAAATAGAAACAGTTCTCTTAAACAAGGGATATCAGCCCAACTACCAGATTGTCGTTGACAGAGTCAAGAACAACGATACATTCGACGTTAACGTAGAAATGACCCCCGAAATGTTCACCGACAAGGTGAGCGAGATCATGGCAATGGAAAAGTCCCTTGCCAACGAAATGAAGACTATGCTCGGCATCAACCCGACAGTACATCTCGTACCGCCCAAGACCATCGCAAGAAGCGAAGGCAAGGCAGTCCGTGTTATCGACAAGCGCAAGCTGATATAAGAAAGGGGCAAGCAAAATGGCTATAAAGCAGTTAACAGTATTCGTTCAGAATAAAAAAGGAACCGTAGTATCGGTTACCGAAATTCTTTCTAAAAACAATATTAACCTGAGAGCACTTTCAATCGCGGAAACTCAGGATTTCGGTATTCTCCGTCTGATAGTAAACGACGAAAAGACCGCTGAAAAGGTGCTTGCGGAAAACGGTTATCTTATTAAGGTTATTGATGTTGTGGGCGTCAAGATAGGGGACGCGCCCGGTAAGCTTACCGAGGCTCTTGCAGTTCTCGACAGAGAAAACATCAACGTTGAATATATGTACGCGTTTATGGCTCGTACCGAAAAGCACGCGTACGTTGTTCTCAAAGTCGAGGACAATTCCGTTGCAGAGGCTGCGCTTACGGGTGCAGGCTTCAAGATGATAACCGAAGCGGATATAAACAAGCTGTAAAAGCGAAAAGAACCGAGGCGTATAACCATGCGAATGAATTTCCACAGAAAGCTCCCCATTCCTAAAGAGGTCAAGGCTGAGTATCCTCTGACCGAGCGTATGGAAGAGGTAAAAGCTGCCCGTGACGAGAGCATACGCGCCGTGTTTGACGGCAGCTCAGACAAATTTATACTCGTTATAGGTCCTTGCTCTGCCGACCACAGCGAGCCCGTGCTTGAGTATATTTCAAGACTACGCAGAATCCAAGAGCAGGTTTCTGACAAAATAATAATTATCCCGCGTATATACACTAACAAGCCGAGAACTACGGGTCAGGGATACAAGGGTATGCTTCATCAGCCCGACCCCGACTCAAAACCCGATATGTACAAGGGTATCGTTGCCATCCGTGAGCTTCATCTGGCGGCTCTGCGTGACTATGACTTCTCCTGCGCAGACGAGATGCTCTACCCCGAAAACTACCGCTATCTTTCCGACCTTCTCTCATACGTTGCGGTAGGCGCACGTTCGGTGGAGAATCAGCAGCACAGACTAACCGCAAGCGGTATTGAAGCTCCCGTCGGTATGAAAAACCCCACCGGCGGCGACCTCGGAGTTATGATGAACTCGATCGTTGCGGCACAGTCAAGCCACACCTTCCTCTATCGAGGTTGGGAGGTTACAAGCGAGGGAAACCCTTATACTCACGCTATCCTTCGCGGCTACGTTGACTACACGGGAAGAAGCGTATCCAACTATCACTACGAGGATCTGCTTCGTGTCGAGGAGCTATATGAGAAATCAAACCTCACAAACCCCTCGGTCATCGTAGACACCAACCACAATAACTCCGGCAAGAAGTATCTTGAGCAGGTGCGTATCGCCAAAGACATAGTACACAGCCGCAATCAAAATGCCGACATCAAGAAGTCGGAGGCCAAGCGGTCTTAGGAAGACAAACCAAAT
>JAZSOD010000072.1:0-8001 GCA_045536775.1 Eubacteriales bacterium
AGGCAAAGCCATTCACCTCGGCACTTACGTATGAGCTTCTTCTCATCGTGGTGATCGGCGGTATCGGCTCGGTATCGGGAAGCTGTATATCCTCCTTCCTGTTCGTTGCCTGCTCTGAATGGTGGCTCAGATTCCTTGACAAAGAAACCGTTATCGGCGACTTCAAGGTACCGCTTCTCAGAGACGGCTTCCGTATGGTTGTCTTCTCGGTTGTAATTATGATAATCGTGCTCTTCTTCCGCCGCGGTATTATGGGAACAAAGGAGCTTCCCGACGTGGTGAGAGATATTAAGAAAAAGCTCACCAAGGGCAAGAAGGCAGAAGGGGAGGCAAAGAAATGAGTATGGAAAACAAGAATAATAACAACGTCCTCCATATTGAAAACGTAACTATGCAGTTCGGCGGCGTGGTTGCTGTCGATAACCTTACGCTTGACGTAAACCGCGGCGAGATCGTCGCGCTTATCGGACCTAACGGTGCAGGTAAGACCACGGCGTTCAACGCTATCACGGGTGTTTACGAGCCCACCAACGGTGCGATAGATTTTCTCGGTCAGAGAATTCTCGAAAATCACCCTCGCGGAAAAATGAAAACTCTTTACGCGGGGCAGAATAACGGTGTATATACAAATTCTATCGTCAAGACTCCCGACAAAATAACAAAGCTCGGTATTGCGAGAACCTTTCAGAATATCAGACTTTGTAAGGGAATGACCGTGTTTGAAAACGTGCTTATAGCAAAGCATCTTCACCAGAGGGCAAATCTTTTCTCCGCAACCTTCAGATTCAACAGTAAGGAAGAGCAGAGAATGAGACGCGAGACTATGGAGCTTCTCGAAATGCAGGGGCTTGCCGAATTCAAGGATGAGCTTGCAACAAGCCTTCCCTACGGTCAGCAGAGAAGACTTGAGATCGCAAGAGCACTTGCAACGAACCCCACGCTTCTTTTGCTTGACGAGCCCGCGGCAGGTATGAACCCGCAGGAGACCCTTGAGCTGACGGCGTTTATCAGACAGCTCCGTGACGATTACAACCTCACCATTCTCGTAATCGAGCATCATATGGATCTCATAATGGATATATCCGACAGAATTTACGTAATAGATTTCGGTAAGCTCATAGCAACGGGAACTCCTGCCGAGATACAGGCAAATCCCAAGGTAATCAAGGCTTACCTCGGAGGTGATGACGATGCTGAAAATTGAAAACCTTAGCGTTTCCTACGGCGGCATCAAGGCTCTCCGCAATATAAGCCTCGAGGTACCCGAGGGTCAGATAGTTACCCTTATCGGCGCTAACGGCGCGGGTAAAAGTACAACGCTTCGCTCTATCGTAGGTCTTGTAAAAGCACACGAGGGAAGCATTGAGTTTTGCGGGAAGGATATTATGCATCTTCCCACCAATAAAATAATCGAGCAGGGAATAACACTCGTTCCCGAGGGAAGAAGAGTTTTTCCGGACCTCACGGTGCTTGAAAACATCAAGATAGGCGCGTATCTGAGAAAAGACGATCTTGAAAACGATATCGAGTGGGTATACAGCATTTTTCCGAGACTCAAGGAGAGAAGCTGGCAGCTTGCAGGTACTCTTTCGGGCGGAGAGCAGCAGATGCTTGCTGTTGCGAGAGCGCTTATGAGCCATCCTAAGCTTCTTATGATGGATGAACCCTCGCTCGGACTTGCTCCGCTTGTAATAAAGGACATCTTTAACGTAATACAGGAGATAAACAAGCAGGGCGTTACTATTCTGCTTATCGAGCAGAACGCGAATATGGCGCTCAAGATCGCGCATACTGCTTACGTGCTTGAAACGGGAAATATAACCCTTACGGGAACGGGCGCAGAGCTTCTTGAAAACGAAGCGGTCAAGGAAGCATACCTTGGCAAGAAGAAAAACTAACAAACCTTTTCTTATTTGATCGGAAGGATTCGCAAAATGAAAAGACAGCTTATAAAAGATATTTACGCCGACAAGGAAGCCTTTGCCGGCAAAGAGGTAGTTCTCGGAGGATGGGCAAGAAGCGTACGCGACAGTAAGGCGTTCGGCTTTATCGACCTTTACGACGGAAGCTGCTTCAAATGCTCTCAGGTAGTATTTGAGAGAGAAAAGATCGACAATTACGATGAGATCGCAAAGCTCAACGTTGGCTCTGCGGTAGTAGTTTGGGGTATAGTTGAGCTTACCCCCGAAATGAAGCAGCCCTTTGAAATAAAGGCTACAAAGGTAGAGGTAGAGGGACTTTCGACTCCCGACTATCCGCTTCAGAAGAAGCGCCACACGGTTGAATATCTTCGTGAACAGGCGTATCTCCGCCCGAGAACAAATCTTTTCTCGGCAGTATTCCGCGTGAGAAGTGAGGTTGCGTTTGCAATACACCGCTTCTTCCACGACAGAGGCTTCGTTTACGTTCACACACCTCTTATCACAGGCTCCGATTGTGGGGGTGCGGGAGAAATGTTCAGAGTAACCACTCTTGACCTTGATAATATCCCGAGAGATGAAAACGGAAAGGTGGATTTTTCGCAGGACTTCTTCGGCAAGAGTGCAAACCTTACGGTTTCGGGTCAGCTCGAGGGTGAGACCTACGCTATGGCGTTCGGTAACATCTATACCTTCGGACCTACCTTCAGAGCAGAAAACTCCAACACCGCGCGTCACGCGGCAGAGTTTTGGATGATAGAGCCCGAAATTGCATTTGCGGATCTTAATGATAACATGCAGCTTGCGTGGGATATGATAAAGTATATCATTAACCATGTTCTTGAAAACTGCGCGCAGGAGCTCGAATTTTTCAACAGCTTTGTCGACAAGACTCTTCTCGAAAGACTCAATATGCTCGCCGGTAGCGACTACGAAAAGGTAACCTATACCGACGCTGTAAAGCTTCTCGAGAATAGCGGCGCGGACTTCAAGTTCCCCGTGTCCTGGGGCTGCGACCTTCAGACGGAGCACGAAAGATACCTCACCGAGCAGATATTCAAGAAGCCGGTGTTCGTAATAGACTACCCCAAGGAAATAAAGTCCTTCTATATGAGACTCAACGACGACAACAAAACGGTTGCCGCAATGGACCTTCTCGTACCGGGTGTCGGTGAGATAATCGGCGGAAGCCAGAGAGAAGAAAGACTCGACGTGCTTCAGGCGAGAATGGCAGAGCTTGGACTCAAGGAAGAGGACTATTGGTGGTATTTAAACCTTCGCCGTTACGGCGGAACAAAGCACGCAGGCTACGGTCTCGGCTTTGAGAGAATCATCATGTACCTCACGGGCGTATCCAATATACGCGACGTAATTCCTTATCCGAGAACTGTAGGAAACGCAGAATATTAAACAGAAAAAAGCCGCAAAAAATTGCGGCTTTTTTAGGGTGAGTGTTTTTTGACCTATTGTTGACTAATATACGGCTTGTCAATAATGGGCACAAGAATTGATGGGCGGTGAGATAATGAAAAAAGAGCAAACGGTACCCTCAAAAAGCGGAGGCTCGGGCAGAAAACGCTTGATAGAGCTTAGCTTTATGAACGTCCTGTTTACCGTATTGGTAATATTCGTGCATATTTTCGGAGAGTCTGTAACAGGACTTGACAAGGGCTCGGTTCAGTATTTCATAATATTTACGCCGTGGAAGCTGTTTCAGTTTGTGGTGCAGGGCTTCGTGTTCTTAAGCGGAGTCAAGCTTTTTCTTGGGGACAGGACCTGCGAAAATATCGGTGGCTTTTATCTCGGACGGATCAAAAGAGTTGTGTTGCCGTATATTGCTTGGGTTGTAATCTACTACGTAAGCTTTGTGGCGGTAGGATGGATAAACGCAGACGTTAAAGAATTCTTTATGTATCTCGTAACGGGAGATATTTCGGCGCAGTTCTATTTTGTGATAATCATTTGCCAGATGTACCTCATCACCCCCGTGATAAGCAAGATACTGAAAAAGACCGACAGCTTTACTCCCGTTATATACTCGCTTTTCATTTCGCTGATTCTCGGACAGTATATGCCCGGACTTGTGGCGCTATTTGAGCCCGAATACTACTTCGCGTATAACGACAGGCTTTTCACTACCTACCTATTTTACTTTGTTGCGGGCGCGGTAGTCGGAAAGAACTATGACAGGGTAAAGAAAGCATTGCTATCAGCAAAGACTTCGGTTTTTGTAATGTTTGGCGTCTTTACGGCGGCAAATCTTACTCTTTCCTACCTTACCTCAAGCGGACGCATCTACATAGGCTGGCTTGAGAGTTTACATTTTGCTTATTCGGTGAGCGCCGTAATTGCCGTGTTTACCGCATTTGCGTGGGCGGCAGAAAGGTACACAGACACGCCGAAGGCGGTAAAAGCGCTCGACTCGTCAAGCTATATGCTTTATCTCTCGCACGTTCTCGTGCTCTTTATAGTAAGACGCCACCTTGACAGATTCGGTGTTACCGACATTGGAGTCAGACTTATTATAACGACGGTGCTTATGGCATTGTTCGTTTTCGTATCGGTTCCCGCATGGGAAGCCTTGAAAAAGGCAATAAAACGTAAAGCGCGAATATAATCCGCCGCTTTACGCAAAATATTAGTAAACTTTTTAAGTTTAATAAATTTTATCTTTTGACAAATGAAAGGAAAAAACAAAATGAAAAAGATTGTTGCACTTATTCTCGCACTCGTACTTGCATGCGCATGCTTTGCAGCTTGCTCTGCAGAGGACGGCAAGATCACAGACGAAGCAAACACAGGCTCTGCTGAAATCAAGGATGTTGCGGCATCCGCAGTTCTTGACGAGGTTAAGAACGTACTCGGCGAATACTATGGCGCAGACGCAGACATTCCCGCTGAAATTCTTGCAGACACATACGGCGTAAAGGCTGAGTGGGTTGAGGAGTATGCGGCTCAGATGCCTATGATCAGCTTCAGAATCGATACCTATATGGTAATCAAGGCAAAGGACGGCCACGCTGAAGACGTTGAAAAGGCACTTACAGACTACCACACCTACCAGGTTGAAAACTCCATGCAGTATCCTGTGAACGTACCTAAGCTCAAGGCTGCAAAGGTTGCAAGACTCGGTGACTACGTTCTCTTTATTCTCACAGGCTATGTTCCGGACGAATATATGGATGACGAAGAGGGCGCATTCAAGTACGCGGCAGACAACAATCAGATGGTTATCGACAAGGTTGAGGAGTTCCTCACAAAGTAATTTTGTAAAGCCGTCAAAGCGGCACGGAGCATAAAAATGGTATTCAGCAGTCTCGTATTTCTTTTCAGATTTCTCCCGTTGGTATTACTTCTTTATTTTGTAGTACCGGGCTGGGGCAAAAATTTAATACTTTTTGTATCAAGCCTTATTTTCTACGCTTGGGGAGAGCCCGTATACGTGGTGCTGATGCTGTTTTCGACGGTCGTGGACTTTTTGCACGGTATGCTCGTATACAAATTCAAAAATGAAGGACGTATGGGTGCCGCAAGGGCGGCACTCATCGTCGATATCATTATAAACCTCTCACTTCTCGGATTCTTTAAGTATTCGGGATTTGTGGTAAACACAATTAACTCGGCGTTTGGTCTGGCGATACCGTTTAAGGGGGTTGCGCTTCCTATCGGTATTTCGTTCTATACCTTCCAGACCATGTCTTACACAATAGACGTATACAGAGGCGACGCAAAGCCTCAGAAAAACATAATTTCCTTCGGCGCGTACGTGGCGCTCTTCCCACAGCTTATTGCCGGCCCGATAGTTCAGTATAATACTATCGCAGAGCAGCTCGTCAAGCCGAGGATACATCTTGATAACTTCACAAGCGGTATCATGCGCTTTACCGTTGGTCTCGGCAAGAAGATCCTTCTTGCCAACACCGCAGGCGAAATATTCGATTCGCTTACCGCAGGCGGAACTGCGGGAATGTCCGTGCTCGGTGCGTGGCTTGCTATAATAGCATACTCATTCCAGATATTCTTCGATTTCTCGGGATACTCGGATATGGCTATCGGACTCGGAAGAGTGTTTGGCTTTGAGTTCCTTGAGAACTTCAATTATCCCTATATGTCAAAGAGCATAACGGAGTTCTGGAGAAGATGGCATATTTCTCTGGGAAGCTGGTTCAGGGATTACGTTTATATCCCCCTCGGTGGAAGCCGCGCGGGCAAATTCAAGCAAATAAGAAACATCGCGATCGTGTGGCTTCTGACGGGCGTATGGCACGGAGCCAACTGGAACTTTATCCTTTGGGGAGTTTACTACGGTGCGCTTCTGCTCATTGAAAAGCTCTTCCTTATGAAGTACCTGAAAAAAGCCCCCGCGTTTGTTTCACACATATATACACTTCTTATAGTAATTTTCGGTTGGGTGTTCTTCGTGTTTGAATCCACCCCCGACATTATGGGCTTCTACAAGTCAATGTTCGGCGCGAACGGACTTTCAGACCCCACCGCGCTTTATACTCTCGTTAATAATATCCTTCTTCTCGCGGTATTCGCGCTTGCGTCGACCGATATTCCAAAAAAGCTTTTTGCAAAGCTTGTGGGAAAGGTGCAGACCCCTGCACTTTACGCGGGAGTCAGAATCGCTTACGTTTCGTTTATCGTGGTTATCGGAACGGCTTACCTCGTAAACTCCTCCTATAACCCGTTCTTATACTTCAGATTCTGAGAGGGGAGGACGTGATTTTTATGAAAAAAGCTAAAATAATTGTTTGCGTCTTTTTCCTCGTTTTGCTTGCGGCGCTGACGTTTGCAAGTATGGTAAACCCCGTGCGTGAAAGCTCGGAGAGTGAAAACAGACCGCTTGCACAGATGCCTGAATTCTCACTTGAGGCCATTTTCGGCGGAGAATTTACCAAGGGCTACGAGGACTTCGTTACCGACCAGTTCGTGTGGCGTGACGCGTGGATAAATATAAAGTCGAGAGTCGAGAGACTTCTCGGTAAGACCGCGTCAAACGGCGTGTATTTCGGGAAGGACGGTTACTTTATCGAAAGAGTGACCGAGAACGATATTGACAGAGAGCAGCTTGACAAGAATATCGGTCAGCTCGAAAAATTTCTTGAAAATATGACTCCCGAGATACAAAATAAGCCTGTTATCGCGCTTGCGCCCGTGGCGGCTATGATCCTTGAGGACAAGCTTCCGTGGCTTGCCGACGAGTATGACTGGGACACTCTTTTTGATAGCCTCAGTGAAAGATTCGGTGACTCGTTCGTTGATCTGCGCCCCGTGCTCAGAGCCAATAAGGACGACTACGTTTACTACCGTACCGACCACCACTGGACAACGGACGGCGCGTATCTCGCATATACCGAAATTATAAAGAAATTCGGCTTCAAGCCGCTTTCAAAGGACGAATTTGATAGGGTAGAAGTAAGTGACTCCTTTCTCGGCACGGTTATCGCAAAGCTCAATATCAAGTCGGACACCGATACGATCGTCAGGTACGATCCTAAAGAGGTAGGTAAGGTCACGCTGAATTATAACAACGGCGCGCTTGTAGCCGATAGCTTTTATAACGATGACAAGCTTCTTACAAGAGACAAGTACGCGTACTTCCTCGGGGACAATACGGCGCTTATCGAGGTCGGGACCGAAAACAAAAACGGCAGAGTTCTGATTATGGCAAAGGACTCGTACGCTAACTGTATGTTACCGATGCTGGCGTGTCATTTCGAGAAGATATACGTTATAGATATGAGATACTTCAATGCAGGCATGGTGTCGTACGCCAAGCAGCTTGGAGACGTAACGGACGCACTTGTTCTTTACAACGTGTCGGGATTTAGCTCGGCAAAAGAGCTTGTAAAGCTTTATAACTGAACAAAGACGGGGTGGAGAAAGTCTCCATCCCGCTTTTTGATTATGGCGCCGTTTATGAACGGGTCGCCGCGGACTGTACAGTGTAGTATGATAGTATACAGGTAGTGCAAGATGATTGTATACAGTTTTGTGATATAATAAAGGCAGAAAAATGACCGCAAAGGAGGTTATTAAAATGCCTTGGAAAGACAAAACTGTGGAAGAATTAAGA
>JAZSOD010000074.1:0-19399 GCA_045536775.1 Eubacteriales bacterium
CTACCGAGTTTGTTATAAGTTTTAAGTTTTGTGTCCTTAATTAAGACATAAGAGGCACTGCATTTGTGTCCACAAATGCAAAAATACGGCATACCCATTTCAAGATATGCCGTATTTTGAAAACCGTCCTTTAGAGCGATACTCTAATACCGCGTCCTTTTCGGTTTATTTTACTTCGCGGGGTCTGCCTGACCCTTTGCAAGCGTGTAGTAGAAGTCGTTAAATCCAAGCGCATTATTGCCGAGAAGCTGCTTTATAGTCGCGTTGTTATACTTATAAGGCGAGAGTCCTCCCTCAGCAAGCTTTGTGTTCTTACCAAGCTGCCCGAACTGTCCGCCGTATAGCATTACAATGGTGTTGTTCTTCCACGCAAAGCCGAGGTTATCGACGGTCGAGGTTGCCGTTGCCTTGATAAGATTCTTTCTGATATTCCAGAACTTATTGTTCTCTATTCTGCAGTCAATAAACTCGGCATAGGTATCACCTGCGCCGTAGAACGAGCAGTATTCGTGCTTCTGGTGGTTATAACCACTCCAGCCGTAGCCCGATGCAGTAACGAGGTTATTCGTGAGGGTACAGTTTATAAGCTTTCCGTACGTTGTTTTGGTGTTGGGGATATCGGTTGTAAGCCATACCTCAAGGTCACCGTCCCAGCATACGTTATCTCTTATCTCAACGTTTTCAAATACTACCTTTTTGCCCTCGGTAAGATCCACTCCGACCTGAATGGTAGGACCGCAGTCAAAGCAGTTGTGAATATAGTTGTTATAAACGTAGTAGCCCGTGGCGGTACCGTAGACCTGAATTGCGTTTCCGTAGCGCGTCGTCGCGCTACCGGGGTTCTGATGCGAGCCTCCGACCCATCCAACCTCGCAGTTGCGAACCGTGAAGTTCTCTATGGAATTCGTGTTGATACCGTGCGAGCCCGTGTATCTCACGTTCCAGTTATCTATGATTACGTTGGATACGCCCATCACCGCGTCGCCCTTCGTTCCGATCTCGATCGAATCGAAGAGGTCCGCAGGGTTGCCGCCCTCACAGTAAAGGTAGAGGGTCGAGTCAGCGTGGTTGTGATAGAACTGAAGGTGATGAGCGAGATCCTTTTCGTTTTCAAAGGGCTGCTCGGGGAAATACCAGTAGTCGATGCCGTTTGACACGTAGTTTTCGTCGCCTGCCGCAAGAGCTATGTTTTCGTTCAGGTTTTTAACCGTCTTGAAGCCCCACGCCTCGCCTTCGTCGAACACTATCTGTCCAACGTCCTGCGCCATATATATCGTCTCAGCGAACTTATATACGTTCGGATACTTCGTTGTGAGCCACTGTTCCTTTTTGTCAGCCTCTATTGAGCCGAGTACACGAGGCTTTGCGCCCTCTCCGTACGCCGAGTAGGTTATACCACTCTTGGTGGTAAACTTAGTATGCCATTCGTCGCCGCGGTTTAAGAGTACAACGTCTCCAAGCTTGATGGTATCGTATTTTTGAAGCTCGGTTATTTTATCAAGTGTCGCAAACGGAGTCTTTTCGCTAAGACCATCATTTGAGTCACTTCCGTCGTTTGATACGTACCATACCTTGCCGCCTGCCGCTACCGTCCACTCGCTCTCAGAGTTCAAAATCTCGTTCTTTCTCTTTTCAAACTCCGCGTTAAGCTTTGCGGTGAGGTCTGCGGGAGCCTTCTTCATATAGAAGTTTTCGTCAGTTGCGGTTATCCACACCTCACTGCCGTCCTCTGCCGTGTACGCTTCGTGAGCGTACGCCGATTCAATTACGTAGGGGTATGCCCAATGCGTGCGGTTTATGTCCACGAAGCCGCCAAAGGTTACGTTTTCCATTCCCGCAAGAGTGGGAGCTCTTCCGAGTGCTATACAAAGAACCTTTACTACCTCCGAACGCTTGATGTTTCCGTCGGGGTCGAAGGTGTCGGCAGACTTACCGTTTACGATGCCCGCCTTTGCAGCCGCCATGATTACGTTATATCTCGGGTGTGTCTGAGGCACGTCCTTGAAGGATACCACCTTGTCGCCGCCCGAGATCTTGCCCATATTATATACGAGCTCAACGAACTCTGCTCTGGTTATATTCTGATCGGGCTTGAACTCGCCGCTGTAGGATTTGAGGTATCCGAGACCTTCAAGGTAGGTTATATACTTATAGTACCACGCGTTCTTATTAAGGTCGGTGAACGCGGTAGCTTTAGAGTTATCAAGTGTGTTTTCATCAACGAGGAGTCTTGTAATCACCGTACAAGCCTCGGCACGAGTCATATTGTTTTCGGGTCTGAACTCAAAGCCGTCGTAGCCCGAAATAAAGGGCGTATCAACGCGGTCAGCCTTCGGTATAAAGTCCTCCTCGCTATACTCGTATGCCAGTGCCGCTTCCTCGGTCTTGAAGAAGGCTATGTAAAGGATATCAACGTGCTGATCTCCCTCAACGGGGATATCGAAGCTGTTGCCCCAAGGGGTAAGGCGTACGTACTCAATGTCGGATTCCTTGTCAACGCCACTCCAGTTAACTTTTGCGTCACTTCCCGTTACCGTACGGATGTCGGCAACCATCTTTGTAAGTTGGTCACCGCCTACGTATTTGGGGTAAAGTCCGAAGAATCTTGTGTACGCTCCGTCATTCAGCATACTGAAGCTGAGCGCCCACTTTGCAGTAGTGACGATAGAGGTCTTGTATCCGATAGCAACGTACGGATATTCGTGAGCTCTGAATCTTTCTTCAAGGTTGAAGGTCACGTAGGTGAAGCGGTCGTAAATTCCGCCTTCCGCAGGAGTTGAGAAACGGACAAGCTTATGACCGTCCGCTTCAACGTAATCGTCAGCGAGCGAAAGCACACCGTTGGGGTTTGTGTAAATGAGTCCCTTCTCCTTTGCCTGCTTAGCCGTAAAGCCGTGCATTTCAGCGGTGTCGGGAACGTAGGCCTCGAGCGTATCGCCTTCGTAGAATGCCTTGAGGGTGAGATTACACGTCGCCTTGAAGTTTCCCGTGTATTCATTGCCGTTTTCATCGATCCAGCATTTGAAGGTCTTGCCCTCAACGCTTGGCCCTCTGGGTGTTACGACCGTTGTTCCCGAGTACGTTTCGAGAAGACTTACTCTGAGCCCGTTTCGGTCCTTGAAGAGAATCTTATACGTCGGAGGGGGGGCCTCTTCGCCGACGAACGCTTTTGCCGCGTCAAGACTCGGGAAGAAAGCGATATATTTAACGTCAAAATGCTCCTTATCGGCGTTTCTGAGTGTATTTGAAGACTTGTACCAGGGATAAAACCTGATATACGCTATTCCCGTGCCGTCGGAAACGTCGCCCATATTGTAATCGCCTGTGAACGAAGCAATATCGAAGATCTCGTTCTTGAAGGTATCGTTGTTTACCGTTTTTCCTTTGATTCCCGTGCATCTTTCAATCTTGCCCGTGCCCGATATATTAAGTCCCGCGTTAAGAGGAAATTCGGGCGAGCTTACCGCGATATCGCTACGGTATCCGAGCACCATATACGGATAGTCCTTGATCTCAAAGTCGGGTTTGCTGACCGCAGTCGCTTCGTCTGCGTAAAAGTTGAAGGTCATATAGCCCTCGGTGCCGACTGATCCGTTGGCGCTTATTCTGATAAATTTTTCGCCGTTTTCTTCAACAAGAACGCCTGTGTTTCCGCGTGCCTTCTTGAGAGGATTAAGCTGTTCCGCTGAGTAAATGTAATAATCGTCAGCGGCACTCGTTATGATCGCAAGCATTGCAAGTGCCGCCGCGATCAACACGAATATCGTCAGCATTCTGAGAGTTGATTTCATAGTTCACGCTCCTATACAAGTTTACTTAATATGCAATATACCATTTTAGTATAACATAACGTGCAGGAAATTTCTACTCATATATTATTTTTTTGTTGTCAAATATTACAAAATTTACAAAATAGCACAAAAGGCGCGGTTGATTCCGCGCCTTTTGCTCAATTAAAGCCTTATTCTTCGTCGGCAAACGAGCTGTTCTTGACGATGCTTTCCATATACTGCTGCTTTGTCCAAAGCGTCGTTCTCGGCTTCTGTCCGTCAGGGGGAGAAACTATGCCCTTTGCTTCCATCATATCGATTATCTTAGCCGCACGTCCGAAGCCTATGCTGAGCTTTCTCTGAAGGAGAGAGGTTGATATCTTACCTGCATCGACCGCGATCTCGATCGCCGCCTTGAGCATAGGGTCACCGCCGTTATCCTCGACCTCACCGTCACCGATGGTGGTGGATTTCTTGGTGCCGCAAAGCTCTGCCTCGCGCGCGATGCTTTCAACGACCTCTTCGTTGTAGTTTGCTCTGCCGTAGCTCTTCTTAACAAACGACGTGATGCTTTCAACCTCCTCGTCGCTGACGAACGAGCCCTGTACTCTGAACGGACTCTTACCCGTTGCGGCGTAAAGCATATCACCCTTACCGATAAGCTTTTCGGCGCCTGCGATATCGAGAATAGTTCTCGAGTCAACGTAGGACGTGGTAGTGAAGGCGATCCTGTACGGGATGTTTGATTTGATAGTACCCGTGATAACGTCGACCGACGGTCTCTGCGTACCGAGTATGAGGTGGATACCTGCGGCTCTCGCTTTCGCGGAGAGTCTGCGTATTGATTCGTCGACGTCGTTTGATGCGGTAAGCATAAGGTCGGCAAGCTCGTCTATGATAATGACGATCTGCGGCATATACTCCGCCTCCGGATCATCCTTCATCTTTTCGTTGTAGCCGTGGATATTACGCACCGCCGCACCGTTGATAAGCTCGTATCTGCGCTCCATCTCGGTCACCGCCCAATGAAGCGTACCTGCCGCCTTCTTGGGATCGGTTACAACGGGTACGAGAAGGTGAGGTATACCGTCGTACATTGTAAATTCGACCTGCTTGGGGTCTATGAGGATAAGCTTGACCTCGTCGGGTGTTGCCTTATAGAGAATACTGATGATGGTACTGTTGATACACACGGATTTACCCATACCCGTTGCACCCGCGATAAGCAGGTGAGGCATCTTGGCAATATCCATATATATATTTTTGCCCGTTACGTCCTTACCGAGCGCAACGTGTATCTTACTCGGGTGGGTCTTGAATTCTTCGGTTTCGATAAGCTCACGGACGTAAACGAGGGAAACGTTTTTGTTAGGTACCTCGACACCTACCGCCTCCATTCCCGGAATGGGCGCAACTATACGCACACCCGTGGTCGCAAGGTGAAGCGAGATATCGTCAATTCGGTTTACTATCGAGTTTACCTTCGTTCCGATCTCTGGAGAGAGCTCGTATCTCGTTACCGAGGGTCCTCTCGAAATGGACAGAAGCTTTGTGTTTATCTTGTAGCTCTTGAGGGTCTCGACAAGCTTTATAGCCGTTGCTTTAAGCTCCTCGACAGAGTCCTGTATCTTACTCTCGCTATCCTTCTTGAGAAGGGTTATGGGCGGGAAGGTATACTCTGCGGGCGGTACGGGCGTCTCTGCCTCAAGCGTTCCTATATCGTGTCTTTCAACCGTGAGCTCTACCTCGGTCTCGTCGACCTCCTCGCCATCCTCAAGCTTTTCGTCAAGGGCGGCGTCACCCTCGGTTTCATCGGTGTCACCGAAAATATAGTCGAGGTCAACTGCGTGAGGGTCAAGGCTTTTCTTTTTCGGTGTTTTTTCAGGCTTTATAGGTGTTATAACGGGGGAGTCAAGCTCGTCTTCATCGGTGTCGGCATCGGTGGTTTCGCCGTCAAGCTTTATCTTCTCCCATATTTCCGTATCGATAGGCTCGGGATCGTCCTCATCCGTATCGTCATCGCAAATGACGGGCTTTGTGTCATTCGCGTCCTCAGGCTCTGTTCTGGTTGGCTTTTTAGTAAGTACTGCACCGTTTTTGGAGGAGCTTTTGTTTTTCTGCTCCTCGGCGTATCTTTCCTCGCGCTCCTTTTGCTCCTCCCTGTATTTTTTGATGGAGTACCTGATGCGTATCCATATCATATACGGGGTTATGCCCATCATAAACAGTCCGCATACGAACACGAGAGCAAAGGTTATTATCAGAGTTCCCGCCATACCGACGAGGCTCATAAGTGCATTGGTTATAATACCGCCGACAATTCCGCCGCCGACAAGTCCCACTCCCGATTTATATAGAGCAATCGGAGAAAATCCCTCGGGAGCACCTGTCATAAAGGCGTCCACAAGCATAGAAACGCCGACAACGCAAAGCACCGAAAATGCTATTCTTGCACCGAGGCATCTCGAGTCGGCATCATTTTTCCACATTAGCGCTCTGATAACGAGTATCACGGGCACAAGCCACGCGCCGTACGAGAAAAGTCCGTAAAGAAGGTTTTTGAGCCACGCGCCGAAAATGCCCGTGCTTCCGCTGAGCAAGAAGCATATAGACACGTATACTGCCGCGAGCGCAAGTATCGCCGGCATTATCTGGTGTATTATTCTTGTCGACGGGATTACGAGCTGCTCAGGCTCTCTCTCGGATGCCGCGCTCCTTTTAGCCGCGCTCTGCGTCTTTTTGGTCTGCGCTTTTTTATTATTCTGTGTATTTACCTTGTTTTTCTTTCCGCTTGTTGCCATTATTACCTCTGTATATTTTTTGTAGTCAAGACAATCATATTTAATATAACTATAACACAAATCGTGCACAAATTCAAGTGACGGAGTAATTATTTTTATTTTATGTCCTTTTTTGATAAAAAAAGCGGTATCCTAACGCTTACAGTATTGTTTGCAGGTCTGATCTCGGGATATATAAACGGACTTTTCGGCACGGGCGGCGGCATTGTTCTCGTTTTCGTTCTGACAAGGCTTATGAAAAAAGAATACGGCTTTAGTGCGCGCGACATATTTGCTACCGTTATCGCCGCGATCCTGCCAATGTCTGCGGTGTCTGCCGCGTTTTATCTAAGTGGCGGCAGGGTCGGCTTAAGCCTTGCAGAGCCGTATATTCTCCCCGGAATACTCGGGGGTATTATCGGTGGAGTATTACTTGAAAAAATCAATCTGAAGCTTCTGAAAAAGCTGTTCGCGTTTATGGTCGCATACGCGGGAATACGTATGCTTTTAGGATAACGGTGAATTATGGAAATATTTACAGTTGCGCTGATAACCTCTATCCTTGCGGGACTTGGAGTCGGCGGTGGCGGTCTTCTCGTTATATATCTGGCTTTTTTCACAGACACTCCTCAAATTACGGCTCAGGGGATAAATCTTCTGTTCTTTATATTTTCCTCTGCCGCGTCAATGCTGATACATCTGAAGCGCAGGCGTCTGCCGTTTTTGCTGATTTTGCTTTTAGCCGTCACGGGAAGCGTTGGAGCCGTGCTCGGAAGCCTCACCGCACTTGGAGCTGAGCCTTTGATACTGCGTCGGCTTTTCGGCGGACTGCTCACGGTATCGGGAATCATCGCTTTATGCAAATAACGCATTTTTCTTTTAGTTAAGCCAAAGTAAACTCACGGGAGAGTCGGTTTTCACCATTCTACACTCAAAAAATCGTACGTAGAGCAAAAGGTTTTGAAAGTAGGTTGAATAATCGCGCGACAAATGATATAATATTGTTAGTTCAGTAAAAGGAGTTTACACCGTGATATCAAATTCTGAAAAGTTAAAAATAAAAATAGTTGCAGATTCATCCTGCGATATACAAAGCATTGACGGCGTTGATTTTACGTCGGTTCCTCTTACCATTTCCGCGGGAGAACGTGAGTTTATTGACAACGACAGTCTAAACGTTCGCGAGATGCTCGACTTTCTCGAAAAGCATAACGGACGCTCGCGTACCGCCTGCCCTGCGGTAGAGGAGTGGACAAAGGCGTTCGAGGGTGCGGATATCGTGTACGCTATCACAATAACCAGCAATCTTTCGGGCTCGTACAATTCGGCGTGCGCGGCAAAGGATATTTACCTGCAGAGTAATCCCGACGTTAAGATACACGTTTTCGACTCCCTCAGCACGGGTCCCGAAATGCGTCTGCTTATTGAAAGGCTTGCAGAGCTTATTGCCGAGGGAAAGAGTTTTGATTTCACCGTTAAATGCGGCCAGGAGTATCTTTCGACCACAAAACTTTTCTTCACTCTTGAGTCGCTTCACAATCTTGCACAAAACGGACGTATCAAAAAGAACGTTGCCGCCGTTATAGAAAAACTCGGCGTTCGTATGATAGGTGTTGCGAGCGAGATCGGAACTCTCAAGGTAAACGGTGCGTGCAAAGGCTCCAAAAAGCTCCCCGCTGCAATACTCAAGAAGCTGAAGGCGGCTAAATATAACGGCAAAAAGCTTTCTATGTGTCACGTTGAAAATTATACCCTTGCCGACGAGCTTCGCCGCGAGATAAAGAAGGTGTATACGGATGCCGAGATACTCGTATATCCCGCAGGCGGACTTTGTAGCTTCTACGCTGAGCGCGGTGGAATAATTATCGGTTTTGAATGTGAGGAGTAAACATAATTAAGAAAAAGGGTTAATTAACAAAAAAGTACAGAGAACGCAAAGCATTCTCTGTACTTTTTGATTATGTATGTAAATACTTATCTTTGAGTTTCTTTAACAGCTTTGACAACGGCAGAATGAGAAGTCCTGCGGCAAGGTCACCGACTGCGTGCAAAACATCAAACCCTGCGCCCGCTACTATCCACGCAAGCGTTTGCTCAAGGTTCATTCCAAAAAGCAAAGCCTGAGCAGGTGCGTAAAGTACTCCAAACGAGAGCCCGTGAAGCATACACACTATCGGATAAACAACACCTGCCACGCTGTCCGGCATATTACGCGGCAAAAGCATTGTAACTCCCCACAGAACCGTCCACACGTAAAGGTATGGCACCCACCAGGGAGCAAAGCCTGCAAAAAGTCCATTCAAAAAGACGTATACGTATATAGGTATCAGAGCCTTTTTGCGAAAGGTTATTGTAAGAATAACTGTGAACACTCCGAGCAGGTGAATGTTTGGCAAAAACTCCATAACTATCTTTGAGCAAAACATCAGTGTGCCAAGCATGGCAAACACCGCCGCTTCTCTGATACTCAGATATTTACTTCTACTTCGAATAAACAAGGCTGTATACTTCGCTCTCGTTAATGTCAGTAGAGTCAACGCCCGTCATTGCGTACTCACCGTTTACGTAAAACGCCCAGTAGGTCTGGTTCACGTCATAGTCGGCAAGAATTCCGTTCACTTTCTTGATATAAAGTCCGTACTCGCCCTCGTCGCCCTCTATAAGTCCGCATTTAAGAAGTGCGTCGCCAACTGTTTTCTCATTTGTTTTTACCGTGAAGGCAAGCGTTTTATCAAGCGCCTCAACCTGCAGAGTAAATACTGTTTCTCCCTCTCCGAGCGTTGTGTCCTCGGTGTAAGTTGCGCCGTCCCACACGCTTTTGTCGCTATCGCCTCCACAAGCCGCAAAGCTAATCAGAAGCAGTACAGAGATGAGTACGATTGATGTCGATTTCAAAACGTTTATCATATTTTTTATCCTTTCTTTTGCTAAAGGATAAAATAAAAGTACCCTTCCGTGAGGGTACTGTAATAACGCGTGCCGCCCTGCCGCGACACACTTCACCGTCGGGTGTATTACGCCCGTCCCCTCACTTGCCCAAGAGACCTTTACGTGTCACAGTACGGTAAGCATTCCGACTTGTCTTATCGAGATACGGTAATGGCTGTTGCTGCGGATTCTCACCGCGATTTCCTTACCCCCGAGCGCGATCGCGCCCGACAACGAACACATTTGTGTTCAGATGTACTGTGTTTATTCCTTTGCCACTCCATTGTACTACATTTTTATGTGAATTTCAAGAGAAAAGCAAGAAAAAAGTGAAGAGTTTTCTTTTTGCCGCAGCAAAAATCCGCATTACCTCTTCACTATTCACTATTACCTTTAACTTATTAAAACGCCCAGTTGCCGTTCTTGAATATCTGTACTTCTTCTCCGTTTTCGCAGATGCCGATGATATCGAGGTCCTCGCTTCCTATCATAAAGTCCTCGTGAACCATAGAATCGTTGACACCGAGCTTACGGCATTCGTCAAGAGTGTAATTGCCGTAGTCCTTTATGCAGTTGGCAAAGCCCATACCGAAGGCAAGGTGACACGCCGCGTTTTCATCAAACAGGGTGTTATAGAATATGAGCCCCGAATTTCTGATGGGCGAATCGTATGGTACGAGCGCACACTCGCCGAGATACGCCGCGCCATCGTCCATAGAAATAAGCTTTTTGAGAAGCTCCTCATTCTTTTCCGCCTTGACCTCTACAGCTTTACCGTTTTCAAATCTTACCGAGAAATTCTCAATAAGCTCACCCTTGTACGAGAGAGGCTTTGTCGAATACACTATTCCCTCCGCTTCTCCGCGCTTGGGTGTAATAAAGACCTCCTCGGTGGGAATATTGGGGTTGAAAAACTCACCGCCGAGAGTATATTCTCCCCCTCCAAGGAACTGTGCCTCGGGAATAAGACCCACCCTCAGGTTTGTTCCGTTCGAGGACTTATAAACGAGTGTGCGTATATTTTTCGAGTTAAGATACTCACACTTCGCCGCGAGGTCGGCGTTATGGCGCTTCCACGCTTCAGTCGGGTCTGCGTCTGCACGGGAGGTGTAAAGTATAGCCTCCCACAGCCTTTCTACTGCACGGTTGACCGTGAGCTCAGGGAACATTTTCTTCGCCCACTTCTTGCCCGGAACCGCGGCAATACACCACTTGTATTTGTTCTCCATCTCATCGCGAATGGGCTTTATGACCTTATATCTCGCCTGCTCGCCCTTGGCGTTCTTTTCTTGATTCATTCCCTTAAGACCGTCCGGGTCCTCGCTGAGAAGATATATCATTGCAGGAAGCTTATCCGCTCTGTGACGAAGTCTTTCGAACTCCCATTTTTCTACCGTTGACAACGTCTTTACGCTTCTGTGACGTACGTGTATTTTTGACAGCGGCTGGTATCCCCACTCAACCTCTACCTTAGAAGCTCCCGCCTTATAGCATTCGTCAACAAGCATCATAACGAATTCGGGCTGATCAAGCTCCGCTCTGACAACTACTCCGTCCCCTTTTTTTATGCCTGCTCCCGTTTCGGCAATAAGCCTTGCATACTGTCTGAGTACCGATTTTTTCATTTTTTCACCTCAAAGCTTTTGTTTTTATTCTTTACCTTATTACTTTCTTCTTTGTAAAGCTCAACTTATGTTATTATACAACAAACTCTGCCTCATTGCAAGGTATTAACTCTTGACTCGCTCACTTTTTGAGCTTAAACAATTTTTTAAGCCACGCGCAATCATCACGGCTCAGTGTGCCCGTAACAAGAAGAAGTAAGAGATACATAAGTAACGCCAATACAATATGCAATGTAAGCGACGCGGCGGTAAAGGAAATACCGTTTGACACCTCAAGCAGTCCTCTTGTAAACACGCACGACGCTATCGCGCATACCAGCGGCCGTATAAACCATTCCCCTACCCTTACTTCAAAGCCTGTTGTATTCAATAGTCTTACGAAGCTGCAGGCGAGGTTGAATATTTCACTTGCGAATATCGTGACGATATAACCCATTATACCTATACGCGGACAAAGAACATATACGAGAAGCGCACTCACAGCCGCATCTATTATATTTATGCGCATATTGTAAAGCTGCTCGTCAAGTCCCTTGAGCATTGAGTCGACCGCGCTGTCAAGGAACATTATCGGGGCAAGGGGCGCGACTATTTTTATGTAGTTTGCCGCCTCGCGACTGCTGTATATGACTATTCCGAGCTCGCTTGAAAAGCATATCATAACTGCGGAAACGCCGAGTGAAAACAGCATTGTAAATTTCATTACGCGAGAAATAATGTAGGTAATATGACGCTTCTCTCCCCTCGCCGACGCTTCTGCAAGCTCAGGGACCAGCAAAAGATTAAAAGAAGACAGAAATGCGGTGGGAAACAGAATTACGGGAAGGACCATTCCCTGAAGTGTTCCGTAGGTCGCAAGCGAGTCCTTACCTGTGGCACCGAATTTTTTTAGTCCTCGAGGAATTAGAAGATGCTCAAGTGTAACGAGTCCGGTTCTGATATAGGCGGAGAATGCAACGGGAAGTGCTATTCTAAGCAATTTTTTAGTAAGTTTTCTTTTCTCTCGATTTTCGGGAGGAACACCGCCGAGTTTTCTTGAATCTATAAGGTATAACGTGAGAGTCAGCAAGAACGATACTATCTCTGCCACAGTTTGCCCTGCAATTACGGCAATACATGCGTACTCGGTGCCCTTGTGCAGAAAAAGTGTAAACAACACCACCGTTACGGCGATCCTCACTCCCTGCTCGAAAAACTGTGCCGCGGAGGTCTTTATAACCTTGCGAAGTGCTGTGAAATATCCGTTCATAGATGCCGACACGGATATGAACGGCATACTGATTCCAAGCACTCGAAGAGCTCTTATACTGCGAGCATCGCCAAGCCACACTCCGCCAATATATTCGGCACCCAAAAGCACAACTGCTGCTGCGGCGATGCCAAAAGTCACAGAGTACACAAGGCACCGACACATAGCCGCCCGTATATCTCCTCTCCTGCCGCTACCCGCCGCCTCTGCCGTAAGTCTGGTTGCCGCGAGGGATATTCCCGACACGGCAAAGGTCAGCGCAAGCGAATAAACGCTCATAATCAGAGTCAGAAGTCCCATTCCCTCCGCACCTATTCTGTCCGACACGTACACGTTGAACGCAACCGAAACCGAGCGCATAACAAACGCGCTTACGCTGAGTATCACTCCACTCAAAAATACCTCTCTTGCCCTCACGCCATCATCCTCTTTCTCCGTGTGTTTACTTAAACTTTATGTAAAGTGAAAATGGCGTATGACAAAAAGCGCAGGGCATAACGCCCTGCGCTCTAATATTGAATTCAGTCCTTGTAGCCTTTTACAAGGAGTGCTGCGATAGGTCTGTCAGGTGCAGCCTCGCCATCACCATTCGGTCCAAGGTAAGAATACGTAATTGTGTGCTTGCCGGGCTCAAGTCCGTCAATAAACGAGAACGGATAGTTCTGACCCGTGGGAAGAAGCACCTTCTGAGGCTCGCCGCCGTCTATCGAATACTCGTAGTAATATCCGCCGCCGTTGAACTTCAAGAACATATCAATTCCCGTTCCCTCGAAGGTATACGTGAGCTTATTGTCAGCAGCATCCGGAGTTATATACCCCTTTGTCTTCGAGTTAACTGTTGAACAATAATCATCATAGAACCGGAAGCCCGTAATTTCATCAAAAATATCAAGGCTATCGATCGGCACGTACTTTGGTGCAAAGTGAGCTACCCTCTCGTCAAGGCATTTTTCGGGGGAAACGTAATTCTTTTTATCGCCGTAATTAAGGCTTGTTTCCCCAAACAACGCTTCGGAAAGGAACTCTATAATAGCATCACCGTAAACCTTGTAGCCTGCGTCGGATGCATGAACGTTGTCGGGAAGATATTTCTTTACAACATCAGCATTGTACGTGCCGACCTCCTTTGCAAGAGCACGTCCGCTGTCAACCGAGGATATATTATAATACTCGCAAACCTTTTCGATGGACGCGGGAGCAGGAGCTATATTCACGCCGTACTGCCTTATCCACGATGCGTTCGTAATATATACGCATACTATCTCACACTCGGGAAGCGCTTCCCTTATCTGTCTGAATATGGATTCATAATAGAAGCCGGACATTCCGTCCTGATAGGTCTTTTTATACGAATCATTGACTATAAACTCGACAAACAGAAGATCCGTTCCCTGGGGGATTACCTCGGTCTGTATCTTATATGCGCCAAGATGCGAGCCTGAGCTTCCAAGGTATGCGTTATTCATAATTACGTTTGCATCAGGGAAATTGGTCTTGAGCCAGCTGTGTGTAAGACCACGCCACGAGGTAACATGCGTGGAGCTTGCTCCGTGACCGCCTGTTACAGATCCTCCGAGATACGATACGGTAAGCTCTTTTTCATTTATAAGCTTGTTGTATACGTTGTTGAGGTTTCCTCTTACGTTAATAAATTCAGAATATTTTCCGTCCATTGTGCCGTCTCCTCCGAAAACTGCGAGTCTTACAAATCTCTGTACCATCGCCGCTACCTCGGCTCTGGATGCTGTGCTTGCGTGACGAATATACACACCCTTTTCAAGAGAATAGCCTGTGACTATTCCGCTTGAGGTGCAGAAAAGTGCAGCTTTTATGCTTTCTGCATCAGTGATTTCACCTGCATCAACAAAATCAAGCTTCTTGTCCGCAAGGTCTGCCTCGTTTGCAATACCAAGCTTCTTTGCATAGTTGTAAAGCATTTCCATAAGCTCGATTCTTGTTACGTTGTCATCGGGTCTGAAGCTATCACCCGCTTTGATGATACCGTTATTATATGCCCACGTGATAGCAGGAGCAAACCACGCGTTTGCCGCAACGTCCTTGTACGGATAGCTTCCGGCAGCACCGACAAAGCTATCAACACGCGAAAGCACGGTAACAACCATTGCTCTTGTCATTCTGCCGTCGGCATTAAACGTGCCGGGTGCTACTCCGTTAAAGTAACCCATCGTAGCCACGAAAGCAATATTATCATTAGCCCAATGACTCTTTTTTACGTCACCAAACTCGGGGGTCGTTGTATTAGTAAGCTCAAGCGAAGCATCTGCGTTTGCAAGAAAGCCCCACTTTGAGCCCTCAACGTATGCCGAGCCAAACGGCTTTGCACCTGCGTTCGCGGTATTCGCGCCCGTAACGGTATTGTCAGCAAGCACAAGTATCGGAGTGGAGAGGGTAATCGCCGCGCCGTCCGCCTTAAGTGAAAGCTCTGTCTTTGCGCCAAGGCTCACGGTAATCTCAAGCTTACCCTTAACCTTATCGCTCATCTCTGCGAGAGCTGACGCATTAAGCGTTACCTTTCCGCCATCTAAGAGCATTCTTACCGACAGTCCGCTGTCTGCAAGCCCTGAAAGCATCGCGTCGCTTACTGTAACTGCGAGTTTAGACGACTGTCCTGCGTTAAAAATTACAGCGTCAGCACCCACAGTCTTTGCCTGCGCTATCATTCCCGCATCCGCATCACCAAGTGTAACGGCATTATTCTCTGCCTTTACCACCATTGCATTCAAATAAACATTGTACTCATAACCCGACGATGCAGCAACAGGTGCTGTCATACAAGTTAGCGAAGCACTCATAATCAAGGCAAGAAACAACGCCGTGATTTTTGTAAACTTTTTCATTGTTTTCTTTTCCTTTCATTGTTGTATGAAATCATACAATTACATTTTAACTAATTACCCCAAAATTGTCAATATCACACACGCAAATCGTTTCGTTTTTCAAGACAAAACAACTGTTTTCCGGAACTAACCGTCGCTTGCATTTATTCCCACAGGTTGATTTTCTCAAGAAATCTTTCTTGTCCCTATTGAATTTACGGAAATTTGTGTTATAATATAAGTGTAATTTTAGTTTTAGAAAGGATATTGTGAAATGGAAGTTACAAAGCAGTCCATCATCGGCGACGTTCTCGACTATGACCGCGATACCGCGAGATTTTTCCTTGAGATCGGTATGCATTGCCTCGGTTGCCCCTCCGCACGCGGAGAAAGCATTGAAGCGGCTTGCGCAGTTCACGGAACAAACGCTGACGAGCTTGTTGCAAAGATAAACGACTATCTCGCAACAAAATAAGTATTAAAAACAGCGGAAGCACCTGCTTCCGCTATTTTTAAGTGACCTTGAAAGGATCAAAATGATTACAACAAGACCTGCAAATATAAATGACCTTGACGCTGTTATGAAGGTCATACGCGAGGCGCAAAGCTTCCTTGCCGCGCAGAATATAGACCAATGGCAGAACGATTTTCCAAATCCCGAAGTTATTACATCTGACATTATGAAAAATACGGGACACGTTTTTGAAAAAGACGGTGAGATAGTCGCTTTCTTCGCCTTCTGCCCTCCGCCCGAGCCCGTTTATGCGGTTCTTGAGTGCGGCAAGTGGCTTAATGATACCGATAACTACGGCGCGCTACACAGAGTTGCCGTTTCAAACACCTGCCGCGGCACGGGTATCGGTCATCTCATATATGAGGAAGCAGTACGTATGTCGCGTGAACGCGGATACGCGTCTGTTCGCGTTGACACTCACCCCGACAACAAAATTATGCGCCATATTGCAGAGTCGCACGGCTTTGTGCTTTGCGGCACGGTGTATTATCCCGTAAATATGAAAAGGGTTGCTTTTGAAAAGCTTTTGTGATATGAATTCCGAAAAAGAAATTGACAAGCGTCTGCTCTGTTGTGCCAAGCTTGTACGCACGGGAAGCGTTGCCGCCGACATCGGCAGCGATCACGCATATCTTCCGATATATCTCGTAAAGAACGGGATCTGTCCTTCGGCTATTGCGTCCGATATAAACGAAGGTCCCGTGAACAGAGCGAAATTAAACGTAGCCGTATCGGGCCTCTCCAAAAAGATCACGGTTATGAAGGCTGACGGGCTTGACGAGGCGGCAAAGCTCTCGCCCGACGACATCATTATCGCAGGAATGGGCGGAGAGCTTATACGCGACATTATAGATGCGTCCGAATACGTGAAGAATCCAAACGTAAGACTTATTCTTCAGCCGATGACTATGCCCGAGGTGCTTAGAGAATATCTTGCCGAAAATGGCTTTGATATTGATGAAGAAATAGTCTGTGTTGCCGCTGACAAGTGCTATCAGATTATTTCGGCGCACTTTGACGGCAAAAAAAGAAAGTTTGACCGTGTAACTCTCTTGCTCGGAGAAAAAAATATCGAAAGAATGAACTTATCGCCGACGGCGGACGATACCGAGATGCTTTGCCGTACCGCAACCGCAGTCGAGCGCCGTATCGACGGTCGAAAAAGATCGCAGACTCCCGACGTCTGTGCAATAAAATGGGACGAAGAGCTTGTTGCCTTCTGCAAAAAGCTTCTTTCGGGAAACGGAGATGAAAATGCCAACTGTAAATGAGCTTTATACATATCTCGACTCACTCATACCAAGCACACTTTCCTGCGAATGGGACAACGACGGGCTTATGTGCTGTGCCGACAAGTCGGCAGAGGCTTCTCGCGTTCTTATAACACTTGATATCACCGAGTCAGCGATAAGCTATGCAAAAGAAAACGGCTTTGACGTCATCCTCTCCCACCACCCCATAATTTTCAAGGGTGTCAAGGCGGTAAACGCGGATATCGGCGTTTCAAAGCGACTTATCGATCTGATCTTATCAAACATTACCGCAATGTCGTTTCACACAAGACTCGACACGGTAAAGCACGGCGTGAACGATGCTCTCGCCGAGGTGCTCGGGCTCAAAAACGTAAGAGCCTTTGAAGCCGAGGGGCTTGATATGGGAAGGATCGGCGAGCTCCCGTACGTTATGAGCGAAAACGAGCTTGCATTGTATATTAAGGAAAAGCTCGGCGCATCTTACGTCAACTACAACGGTGCAAAAAGCGATATAAGGCATCTTGCAGTACTTGGCGGCGCAGGTGACGATGAGATAGCCGCGGCTAAAGCGGCAGGTGCCGACGCATACCTCACAGGTGAGCTCGGCCACCATTTTCTCACCGATGCGAGTGATTTCGGATTATCTCTTTTCGAGGCGGGACACCACTATACAGAATTCCCCGTTTGCAAGGCGCTTGAGTCTGTTGTAAAGAAGAGATTCCCCGAAATTTATACGGAGATATATAACAGCATAGCTATAAAAACAGTTTGAATCACAGTCGGATAATCCGACACAAGGGAGGATTTTATGCCGTATATAGTAACAAGAACAAATACAGAGATAACACCCGAGATTTCCCAAAAGCTTAAGGCGAAGCTCGGAGTTGCCATTACAGAGATCCCGGGCAAGAGCGAAAGCTGGCTTATGGTCGAAAACATCGGCGGCTGCGACCTTTACTTCAAGGGAAAGAATGATACCGTAATAGTTTACGCCGAAGTAAAGATATACGGAGGTGCGAGAGGCAGCGATTACAACAATCTCACCGCCGCGCTCACCGAAATTTACGCCGAGCTTTTAGGTGCATCTCCCGAAAACGTGTACGTCAAGTACGAGGAGACCTCGCACTGGGGCTGGAACGGCTCGAACTTATAAGACGCAAAAAATAACGCGACCTTTCAGTCGCGGTATTTTTATTTTGGCAAAATGTTATCTGGATTTGCGCTTTCTTGCAGCTTCAGACTTCTTCTTGCGTTTAACGCTGGGCTTTTCGTAATGCTCTCTCTTTCTGAGCTCAGAGAGTACACCGCTTCTTGCACACTGTCTCTTAAATCTGCGGAGTGCGCTGTCTATAGATTCATTATCCTTAACAATGATTTCTGCCATCTTGTAATCCCTCCCTCCGTGATTGGAAAAGGAGATAAAATATCTCTTTTGTCATTATACAATAAAAAGGTCAACGTTGTCAATAGTTATTTTGCAATTAAACGACATATTTGTAAAAAAAGTTTTCCTGCCGTTTTATTTAACAACGATGTTGATTATCTTGCCGGGTACGCAGATCTCCTTGATTATAGTCTTTCCATCGATAAAGGGCTTGATCCTATCGTCTGCCTTTGCCGCGGCAATAGCCTCGTCCTTGCCCATATCTGCGGGGAGATTTATTGTAAACTTAAGCTTTCCGCAGATCTGTACGGGGATCTCAACAGTAGAGTCCACGGTCTTGCTCTCATCCCATTCGGGCCAGTCTGCAAGCGAGCAGTATCCCTTGCCGCCAAGCTCTTCCCACATTTCTTCAGCAACGTGAGGTGCGAAGGGTGAAAGAAGTCTTACGAAGGTCATGAGCTCACACTTTGTAAGCGAGCCGTGTGCGTAAATATCGTTTATAAGAGTCATCATAGCCGCGATCGCGGTATTGAACTTCATATCCTCGATGTCAAGCGACACCTTCTTTACGGTCTTGTGGAACGCCGTTTCAAGCTCGGGGGTTACTCCGTCGCCCTTCACCATATCACAAAGCGCCGCAGCTCTGTCTATAAATCTCTTACATCCCTTAACACTGTCATCGCTCCACGGTGCTGCAGATGCGTAGTCGCCCATAAAGAGAATGTAAACTCTGAGTACGTCTGCGCCAACCTTTTCAACTACGTCATTAGGGTCAACCACGTTACCCTTGGACTTACTCATCTTTTCGCCGTCAGGTCCAAGAATAAACCCCTACGCGGTTCTCTTCGCATAAGGCTCGCTTGTCGGAACTACTCCGATATCGTAGAGGAACTTATGCCAGAATCTCGAATAGATAAGGTGACGTGTAACGTGCTCCATGCCGCCGTTGTACCAGTCAACGGGTATCTAGTAGTCGAGAGCTTCCTTGGAGGCGAAGGCGTCCGCGTTGTGCGGGTCGCAGTAACGCAGGAAATACCAGCTGGAACCCGCCCACTGGGG
>JAZSOD010000038.1:0-38263 GCA_045536775.1 Eubacteriales bacterium
GATAATAGACCGTTGTATCAAGAAGCACGGAAATGCTGTAACTTCTCAGGTGCTTGATGAAATCAAGGCAATGGGCTTCAAGTACTCGACACGCGGATCTATCTCTATTTCGGTTTACGATATGATGATCCCCTCAAAGAAGTACGAATACATTGCAGAGGCTGAAAAGGGTGTTGAAAAGATCAACCGTGAGTTCGCTCACGGACGTCTTACAGAGGAAGAGCGTTACAACAACGTCATCAAGCTCTGGGAAGACACCACAAAGGACGTTATTGCTGCACTTCAGGATAACTTCAGTAAGTACAATCCTATCAAGATGATGGTTGACTCGGGAGCCCGCGGTAACGTAACACAGATGCGTCAGCTAGCAGGTATGCGCGGACTTATGTTTGCGACAAACGGTAAGACTATCGAGATCCCGATCAAGTCGAACTTCCGTGAAGGTCTTAATATCCACGAATACTTTATGGCTGCCCGCGGTGCGCGTAAGTCCCTTTCGGATACGGCGCTCAGAACGGCTGACTCGGGATACCTCACAAGAAGACTTGTTGACGTATCTCAGGACGTTATTATCCGTCACGAAGACTGCAAGACCGATAAGGGTATCTGGGTAAGCGATATCAAGGATAGCAACAACGTAGTTATCGAGTCGCTTAAGGACAGAATTATCGGCAGATACGTTATCGGTGACGTTAAGGACGCTGACGGCAACGTGATCGTTCCCGACAACACAATGATAACTGATACTCAGGCAGACGAAATGGTTGCCAAGGGCATCGAAAAGGTTCTTATCAGAACTATACTCCAGTGTAAGTGCAAGCACGGCGTTTGTGCTCATTGCTACGGCTCCGTCCTTGCTTCCGGCAAGACGGTAAGCATCGGTGAGACTGTTGGTATCATCGCGGCACAATCCATCGGTGAGCCCGGTACACAGCTTACGATGCGTACCTTCCATACGGGAGGCGTTGCGGGAAGCGATATCACACAGGGTCTTCCCCGAGTTGAAGAGCTCTTTGAGGCTCGTAAGCCCAAGAAGGTTGCAACTCCTGCAGAGGTTGCAGGTACAGTAAGCATCGGTGATGTTAAGAATAACAACAGAATGGTAACGGTTTCAAACGATCTTACCGGCGAATCTGTTGTTCACTCTATCCCCGTTGGTATTCATCTCTGTGTAAATGACGGACAGTTCGTAATGCGCGGTGAGCCTCTTACAGACGGTAACCTTAGCCCCGCAGACATCACAAGACTCGAAGGACTTGACGCGGTTTATGATTATATCATCCGCGAGGTACAGAGAGTTTACCGTTCACAGTCGGTTGAGATCAACGATAAGCACATCGAGGTTATTGCCCGTCAGATGACAAGAAAGGTCAAGATAGACGAGTCGGGTGACACCGAGCTTCTCTTTGGTTCGCTCGTTAACCGTTCGGAATTTGAGGAAGCAAATGCAATAATCGACGCGCGTATAGCAAACGGTGAGGTTACTCTCCGTCACGCACAGTCTACACCCGTGCTTCTCGGTATTACCAAGGCGGCTATCAGCACAGACTCCTTCCTCTCTGCCGCATCCTTCCAGGAGACCACAAAGGTTCTTACAGAGGCTGCGATCAAGCGTAAGGTAGACCACCTTCTCGGACTTAAGGAGAACGTAATCATCGGTAAGCTCATTCCTGCAGGAACAGGTATGAGAGAATACCGTTCGGTTGAGGTTGAAACAAAATGTGATGACCTCACACAGATTGGTGTTAAGTAAATAATAAAAATAGCGGAAGGCATCAGCCTTCCGCTATTTTTGTGTAGTGAATGAGATTTAGTAAATCTTACAAACAAAAAAACGACGGCAAATTTGCCATCGTTTTTTGAGTTATTTAATCAGTCAACGTACTTGACTATTCTTTCGAGAATTGTAGCCGCTTGAGCGCGATTTGCTGCATTTTTGGGGAGGAATGCGCCGTCTGAGCCTGTGATTATTCCTGCATTTCCAACCTTGTTGGCAAACGTCTTTGCCCAAGAATCGATCTCGGCATAGTCGGAATAGTTCATCTCGGTTTCATCTAACGTAAAGCCCTTGAACTCGAGGTAACGCGCAATGATTACTGCCATTTCCTGTCTGTTAACAACTCTGTCGGGTTCAAACTTGTTGTCGCCGACACCGCCGACAATGTTGTTCCTTCTTGCCCACTCAATGTAAGGCGCATAATACTGATTCTTGTCAACGTCCGAGAACATACAGTTGAAGCCCGAAACGTCGATTCCCTCGAATCTTCCGAGTACGGTCACAAGCATACCGCGCGAGAGCTCACCCTCGGGATCGAATACTGTTTCGCTACGTCCGTTGAAAATTCCGCGAGCTGCAACAAAGTTGATACTGTTCTTTGCCCAGTGGTTTTCAATATCCTTAAAGCCAAGCTCCTCAACCGTGAGGATATAAGGTCTAATGGTAGAATCCGCAAACGTGAGATATCCGTTGCTATAGCTTGCTTCAGTGCCAATAGGAATAAGCTTTTCGCCGTCGGTTGTATAAACTACAACGTGCTTTCCGTTAATTCCTGCCGCATTCTTGTAGGGGAGGGTTACAGTAACACTTCCGTCCGTAATTTCTTCGGAAACAGAGAGGTCGAAATACTCGTATCCGTTTTTGAGCTTTTGGGAAAGCGCTTCGGGAAGTTCTTTGTCACGGAGAATTATCTGAACGGATTTTTTTGTTGAAACAATTGTGTCAAGTGCCTTGGAATCGAACTCGAGAGTAACATCTGCCGCAGTGAACTTGAAAGTGTCAACTTCATCTAAGGCCGCACCGTATCCCTCAGGGAAATTGAGAATGAGCTCGTCATCGGATACGTTGTTTGTAGTTCCGATAATGTCGATCTTCTTGGAGGGATAGGACTTCTTTGCTTCCGCAATCGCTTCTTCAAGTACTTTTGTATCAAGGCTCAGAAGTGTGCCTTCACCGTACGAGATGGGAGAAACGAAGAGATTTATTACAGCCTTGTTGCTCTTGAGCTCGACGGTGTAATCTTCGTTCTTTGGAGCAGTTGACTTTGAAACCGTTACGACAGCACCGTCATAAATGAAATCTTTACCGAGCTGCTCGAGGTTAGTGTTAATTATATCTGCCTTGTTGCTGTACACGTCGAAGTTGTACTTACCTGCAGGTGTTGTGGATTTTGATGAGAAGGTGACTGTGATGAGCTTACCGTTGTTTTTTATGTTGTTCTTGGAAAGCGGATCGGAGCAGAACACAATGTAGGGTGAGGATGTGCTTTCTTCAAGAGAACTTGTAGTACCGATAAGCTTGTGATCCTTGATGCTGACAACACTGAAATACTCATCGTTGTAATCTATGTAAGTGCGAAGAGCAATTATACCGGGATTGTTGGTTATATTGAGAGTGAGAGAAAATTCGTTTCCTGCGGTCGCTGTTGTGTTATCAATAGAAAGCTTCGGAGAATTGGTGCTACTTGATGGGCCTTCTGTGTCGGACTCGTCTTCGGGCGGCGTTTGAGCACCGCTTGTTACGGTTACCGTACCAGAAATGCATTCAAACTCATCGCCTATCTCATAGAGGTTGGTGTTAAGAACGTCCTCGGGTTTTATGGAAAGCTCAAGCTCGTAATCACCGGGAGGGGTATTTGACGCAACGTTGAAGGTAATGGTTGCGATCTTACCGTTAGTTTTAATATCGGTGGTGCTGAGTGGGTTTGCCCATAACATAATGTAGGGTGAGCTCGTGTAATTTATGGAGTGAGTATTATCACCGAGGAGATCATGGTCGGTGATGGACTTAACAGAAAAATACTCATTGTTGTATTTAAGGGACGCTTTGAGAACTATAAGACCCGGGTTGTTATCGAGTTTAACGTCAACCGTAAAAGTAGAGCCTCGGGTGGTCGTAGCATCGGATAAGGATACCTTGGGTGATGCGGCGCTTACGGAGAAGGTCAGTATTACGGCTAAGAGCATAGTAAGCAAAGCAAAGCCGAGCAGATTCTTTCTCATAATTTATCCTTCCTTTATAATAAATAATATTACAATTATATTATACCATAAATTTAATTAAATGCAATAGTATCGGTCGAAATTTCAAAATTTGTTAACTTCACGCGCACATTGCCTGAGAGTTTGTAAAAGAGATACCCCCGACGAATTCGTCGGGGGTAAATACGTTTACTTATGGAATAACTTTTTTGACTGATACGCAGGCTCGCTTGTCATAAAGATTCCAAGCTTTTTCATAACTCCTTCGTCAACGGGAGAGAGAATGACCGTTGAATGGGCCTCACAGTTCATAAGCTTGCCGAGCTGCTTGAGCGCCTTGTCGGCGTTCTCGTCTGTTAGAGCGCATATTGACAGCGCGATCAGTATCTCGTCGGTGTGAAGCCTCGGGTTGTGACAGTTGAGATGTCCGGTTTTGAGATTTCTTATAGGCTCGATGACCTCAGGGGAAATGAGGTGTACGTCATCGTCGATGGCGGCAAGTGCCTTGAGTGCATTTAACAGCATAGCCGAGGACGCGCCGAGAAGCTTAGTAGTCTTTCCCGTAATTATTCTGCCGTCGGGAAGCTCAAGCGCGCAGGCAGGCTCACCCGTCTCGGCAGCCTTTGTAAGCGCCGCGGGGATAACCTTGCGGTCGTTCACCGAAATTCCCGCGTGATTCATTATAATTTCAATTTTTTCCGTGTCTTTGCCGTCGGTCAGACCCTTGCGCTTTGAGCAAGCAGTCATATAGTAACGTCTGATTATCTCGGACTTTGACGCCTCGCATACGTTGTCATTGTCGTAGATACAGAAGCCTGCCATATTGACTCCCATATCCGTCGGTGACTTATAGGGACAGCTTCCCGAAATCTTCTGGAATATAGCCGAGAGAACAGGGAATATCTCAACGTCGCGGTTGTAGTTGACGGTAGTTTTGCCGTATGCCTCGAGATGATAGGGGTCTATCATATTAACGTCGTTGAGGTCTGCGGTTGCCGCCTCATAAGCGAGGTTAACGGGGTGCATAAGAGGAAGGTTCCAGATAGGGAAGGTCTCAAACTTTGCGTATCCCGCCTTGATGCCGCGATGGTTTTCGTGATAGAGCTGGCTTAAGCAGGTCGCCATCTTGCCGCTTCCGGGACCGGGTGCGGTAATTATAACGAGAGATCTCTCGGTTTCAATATAATCGTTAGCGCCAAGACCCTCGTCGCTGACGATTCTCTTGATATCGGTAGGGTATCCTGCAATTGTGTAGTGGTAGAATACCTTGATGCCGAGTGCCTCAAGTCTTTTTCTGAATGCAACGGCGGAGCTCTGACCTGCAAATCTCGTGATGACCACGCTTCCTACGTACAGACCGAAGCCGCGAAACGCGTCTATGAGTCTGAGTGTGTCCTGATCGTAGGTGATGCCGAGGTCACCGCGTATCTTGTTTTGCTCAATGTCGGAGGCGTTGATAACAATGACTATTTCAGCCTCGTCCTTGAGGTTTATAAGCATTTTTATCTTACTGTCGGGAGCAAAGCCGGGCAGTACGCGTGACGCGTGATAATCGTCAAAAAGCTTACCGCCGAATTCAAGATAAAGCTTTCCCCCGAAATCGCTGATACGCTCTTTGATATGCTCTGACTGCATTTTTATGTACTTGTCATTATCAAAGCCCTGTTTAATCATAATTACTCCCGTGCCGACGTGTCGGCTGAATAAAAATCACAGTGATTGTCAAAAACAAACACTGTGATTATTATACCATTTTTTTTGCGTTTTTGCAAGAGATTTTGAAGAAAAGATAAGACAAACGCAAATATTAGCGCACTCTATGCGTTTTGAGTCTCTTTTTCTTCGCTTTCGGAGATTCCTGCGCGCTTAAGCATAGCTCTCACGCGTGTGTTTGCATCCTTTAACCTTACGTTCGGGTTGTTTTCGCAAAGCTCAAGGAAGTACTCTGCGGCAGTTACGTCAATAACGCTTACGCCCGAGAGATCGATAACTACAATCTCGTTGTCTGAAAGCATATTTTCAACAGTACGCTCAAGCTCACCGAGATTTATGAAGAATACCGCACCCGAAATGTCGACCTCAGCCTTGCCGTGCTCTGCGCGGCAGTTAAGGTCAAGCTTGGTGCATCTGAGCACGAATACGAGAGCCGAGTACGCGATACCGATAATGATCGCGATAGTGAGATCAAACACAACGGTTGCCGCCATAGTGATGATAAATTCGCTGATAGCGCCGCGGAATTTATGTGAGAATATGTACTTTATTTCCTCCCACTCGTTCATTCTGAACGCGGTTACCATAAGCACGCCTGCAAGAGCAGAGAGGGGAATGAGAGCCATTATAGGACCGAGAACGAACATAGCAGCAAGAAGACCGAGCGCGTGAACAACACCGCACACTCTCGTCTGACACCCCGACTTTATAGCAACACTCGTACGTGCAATAGCCGCAGTAGCGGGAACGCCGCCAAACAGAGGGATAAGCATATTGCCGACACCCTGGGCGATAAGCTCCTTGTTGGCGTCAAACTTCTCCTCCTTCATTCTGGACGCGCTTGCACCGCAAAGCAGGCTTTCAATCATAGCGAGAGCTGCAATGCTGATAGCGGGAGATATGTATTCGGGCAGTCTGCTCCATTCAACAGATGCAAACGTGAGTCTTTCGGAAAGGAATAAGGTCTTGGGGATCTCACCTACAGTCACAACGTCGAATTTGAACACCGTGCAAACAACGGTCGCAACAATAATACCAATGAGCGAGGAGGGGACTTTCGCCCCCCATTTTTTAGGCCATACTATCATTATAGCAACTACGATAAGCCCGAGAATGACCGAGTATATATCGGGCTTGAAGCCAAGCTGTGCATAGCTTCCAAGCTTTTGGAGCGCAGTCTCGCCAACAGATTTTGTGCCGAAGAAATTGTCTATCTGACCGAGTGCGATAATTACTGCGATACCCGAGGTGAATCCCGTGATAACGGGACGCGGGATCATGGAAACGAGTCTTCCGAGCTTGAACACAGCCATGAGAATAAGCAGAAGTCCCGCAATAAACGTAACTACGAAAACTCCTTCAAGCTTGAACTTGATGATTATGGAAACGAGAACCGCAGACATAGCGCCTGTCGGACCGCTTATCTGGAAGGATGCGCCGGAAAGCAGACTTATGAAAATTCCCGCGATTATAGCGGTCACAAGACCTGCCGCTGCGCTTGCACCGCAAGCCTCGCCGAAGGCGAGAGCAAGGGGAAGAGCCACCGCGGTGACAGTAAGACCTGCAAGCAGGTCAGAGATGAACTTTTTAAGGTTGTAGCCCGCAAATTCATCCTTATACATCTGAGCGTAGGATCTGAAAAGCTTCATAGTAATCTCCAAAGTAATAATTATATACAAAATTATACATTTTTTTGCCAATAAAGTCTATAAGCGAAATTGCCGTTTTTATTAAAAACGGCAATTAAAAATTTGTGTATTTTTAGTCTTTGGCGGGAGTTGCGTGATCAAAAATGCGCATTATAAGGCGGTTTGCGGGTGTCAGACAAAGTCTGAGGAGAAGCGCTGAGATAAACGAAAGCGCGAAAACTACAAGCGGCATAACGGGCATCGGAACAGAGCTTACCTTGTATACAAAGCTGTCCCAGATAAAAGAAAACAGATACATTTCAAACGCGCAAAGGGATATATGCTTGAGCACAAAGCCGACAGGCGCAGGGCAGTGCTTTATGTCATAAAGCGCAATAAATACTGCGACGGCGGTAAGGCAAACGCAGATATTCTGGAAGCCCACCATCATATACCACGCGTATTCGCCGCGCGCGTGTGTATAGCCTGCGGTTATAAGTGTGGGGATAATTGCTGCAAGCACAATCGTCGGGAGCTTTGCCCATGCTTTGAGTTTTGGCTTGTAGTCTGCTATGAACGCGCCGATAAAGTAGTAGGTGACGGGGTAAAGCGGCTCAAAAAAGTCGGGGAGCACGTTTAGAGCGAGCGTTGCCTCTGTGTTATCATAGTATGGAGAAAAGCCGACTATCGTGTCGGGCAGGAGAGTAAGGAATGCGAGTGAAAATATAAGTATGAGCTTCCCGCCCTTTGCTTCTATTCCGTTATAGAGTATATTGAGAAACGGTATCAGGAGAAAGAGTCCGAGGAACATCTCGAAATACCACGAGTAGTCGTTTGCTGTAAAATTCAGAATTCTGAAAACCGCGTTGATCGGGTCAATGTAAAAGCTTTTGTCATAGATCGCAATTGCGGCAAGAGTGAGTATGCTTATGACCGCGTATGACAAATACAGAGGGAATATAGACTTGTAATACGAAAACGACAGCTTTTTGTTCTTTTGTAAATATCCGCTTAAAATAATGAACAGCGGTACACAGGAGTATGTAAGCTCGCGTAAAAACAAGGACAGAGTCCACTTGGTCGAATACACGTCTCCCCCCATAAGCCCGAGATTTGTAACACTGTGGTGGAGCACAACGAATAAAATAGCGCATACACGAACGATATCAAGACCTACGTATCTTTTTTTCTCCAAAAAACTCACCCTTTCGCGTCTTTTCCATAATTGTAACAAAAAAACAGAGATTATTCAAGCCTTTTGGCCGATAATCTCTGTTTTATGCTGTCTGTCAGATCTTTTCGTATGCTATATCACCGTTTGTATCAAGCACCGCACGCACCTTGTCGCCTGCACAGATGCTTCCCGAGAGCATTGCGCTTGAGAAGCTGTCTTCGACCTTGCGCGTAATGGCACGTCTTAAGGGACGGGCACCGTAAACGGGATCGAAGCCCTCTTTTGCAAGCATTTTGACAACGGACTCGTCGAATTCTGCCTCGATACCGATGGCGGTAATTCTTGTCTTTAACTCATCAAGCATAAGAAGCGTTATCTTCTCAATGTCCTCTTCACCAAGCTTATTAAATACGATAATATCATCTATTCTGTTAAGAAATTCGGGTCTGAACGCTTCCTTGAGCTTTTTCATAACGGATGAGCGCATATTTGCGTTTTCATCTGCGACCGTGGCGAAGCCGAGAGGCCTTGCCGCCTCTGTTATAAGCGAAGCGCCGAGGTTTGATGTCATAATGATGATGGTGTTCTTGAAGTCTACCGCTCTGCCCTGAGAGTCGGTGAGTATTCCGTCATCGAGCATCTGAAGCATAAGATTGAACACGTCGGGATGAGCCTTTTCTATTTCGTCGAAAAGCACCACGGAGTAAGGTCTGCTTCTTACCTTGTCGGTAAGCTGACCGCCCTCGTCATAGCCGACGTAGCCGGGAGGCGAGCCAATGAGCTTTGATACGTTGTGCTTTTCCATATATTCGGACATATCCACTCTTATCATTGCGTTTTCGTCACCGAACATAACCTCAGCGACTGCCTTTGCAAGCTCGGTCTTACCGACACCCGTAGGGCCGAGAAATATAAACGAGCCCACGGGACGCTTGGGATCCTTGAGACCGGTTCTGCCGCGTCTGATAGCCGCAGAAATGGTTTTGACCGCCTCATCTTGACCAATCACACGCTTACCGATTATATCTTCAAGATGAGCAAGTCTTTCGCTCTCCTCGTTAATAAGCTTTTTGACGGGTATGCCCGTCCACGCGGTTATAATATCGGCGATCTCGTCAGCACCGATCGAGAGCGAGGTGCTGCTTGCACTCTCGCTCCTTGACGCACGCATATCGTCAATGCTTGCCTCAAGCTCACGCACGGTATCGCGTAGCTTTGCCGCTTTCTCAAACTCTTGTGCCTTTACAGCCTCCTCAAGCTCTGCAACCGCGGATTTTTTCTTTTCCTCTGCCTCCTTGATGTCGGGGGAAGGCAATTGTACCGAAAGTCTTTTCTTAGATGCCGCCTCGTCGATAAGGTCGATAGCCTTGTCGGGAAGGTAACGGCCGCTGATGTAGCGCTTTGAAAGCTTCACTGCCGCGTCTATCGCATCGTCGGTTATCTGTACCTTGTGATGAGCCTCGTATTTGTCGCGCAGACCCTCGAGTATGAGTATGGACTCCTCGACCGACGGCTCGCCGACCATAACCGACTGGAATCGGCGTTCAAGCGCCGCGTCCTTTTCGATATGCTGTCTGTATTCCTTAACGGTAGTAGCGCCGATTATCTGTATCTCGCCGCGCGCAAGCACAGGCTTTATCATATTTGCCGCATCAAGCGCGTCGTCGCTGCCGGCACCAGCGCCGATAAGCGTGTGTATCTCGTCAATAAAAAGAATTATGTTCTTATTCTTCATCGCCTCGTCAACAACGCCCTTGATACGTTCCTCAAAGTCGCCTCTGTACTTGCTTCCCGCAAGCATAGAGGTAATGTCGAGCGAAACTATGATTTTGTCAAGCAGAGATTCGGGCACGTTTTCGTCGGCTATCCTTCGCGCAAGTCCCTCGGCAACGGCAGTCTTGCCGACGCCGGGCTCTCCGATCAGACAGGGGTTGTTTTTGGTACGGCGCGAAAGTATCTGTATAACTCGCTCGGTCTCGCTGTCGCGTCCGATAACGGGGTCGATCTTTCCGTCCTTTGCAAGCTTAACGAGGTCGCGTCCGTATTTTGAGAGATACTTTGTCTTGCCAAGCTCCTCCTTGGTGCTGTCCTTGCGCCTTGATGTACGGGTGTCATCGTCAAAGCTATCGGGAGCTTCGCCTGCACCGATGCCGCCGTTTTCGGTGTTGTTTAAGTACTCGCTGACGTCCTGTATCAGCTCATTTACCCTTACACCAAGATTTGTCAGAACCTTTACCGCAATGCAGTCGCTTTCATTGAGCAGCGCCAGCAGAATGTGCTCTGTGCCGATATAGTTCTGACCGAAGCGACGGGCAACGAGTCCTGATTTTTCGAGAATCCTCTTGAACCTTGGTGTCATACTTGCGCTTGTCAAAAGCGAAGAGTCGCCCTTGCCGGAAATGCTTGTGATGATCTCTTCAATTTTACTGTATTCTATGTTGTACCCAGCAAGATACTTCTCGGCAACGCTGTCCTTGACCGAAAGAAGACCGAGAAGCATATGCTCTGAGCCGATGTATGAGTGACCGAGCTCGAGTGCCGCGCTCATTGAGTTGTTAACGGCAAGCTCTGCCTTTTGTGTGAGCTTAATTTCCATTTTATTTATCCTCTACCTTTGAAATTATATGCTTTTATAAATTTTGCGCGAAGCTTGTCGCGCTCGGTGTTGCTTCTTGCCTCGCCGTCCTCGCCGAGAACAAGAGTTGCGGGCATAGCGGCTATAAACAGCCGTGACAGTGCCGTGTCATCTACACCGTCTATCATACCGAGGGCGCATCCGAGCTTGACGTCTGCGAAAAGCTTCAAAAATTCCTTTGATGACATCATATATGCCGACTTAAGTATTCCCATGGAACGGCACACCTTATCGCATATACGGTCATAGTTCTGAGCTTTAAGCTTTTCTCTTGTTTTTCTTTCACTTTCAATAAGCTGATTTATAATGTTTTCGAGCTTTGATATCGTTTCGTCCTCGGTGATGCCCATTGTTACGCTGTTTGAAAGCTGATAAACGTACGCCTCTGAGCCGCTTCCCTCACCGTAGATTCCGCGAAGGGTCATACCGAGCTTTTCAAGCTGACCTGCGTATCGGTTTAGGAGATTCGTCATTGTCAGCGCGGGCAGGAACATCATAACCGAGGCTCTCATTCCCGTGCCGAGATTTGTGGGGCAGTGAGTGAGATATCCAAGTTTTTCGTCGTATGCGTACGTGACACACGCATCTATTTTATCGTCGATCTCACACGCTGCTTCAAAAGCTTCCTTAAGCGCAAGTCCGGGGAGTATGGATTGTATCCTGATATGATCCTCCTCGCAGACCATAACGGCATCGGTCTCTTTTTTGTCGATAAGGAGAGCACCGGGTGCTGCCGACGCCGCAAAATTTGGACTTATAAGATGCTTTTCGACGTAAGAGGTGCGCTCGAGCTGGCTTTTGGAGCGCATATCGATAAGGTCGAATCCGACGAGAGCATCCCTGACCTTTGAGATTATCTCGGACGCCCCGGTTTCGTCAAGCAGGGGAGAGAAGGGGTAGTCCTTTATATTTCTTGCAAATCTTACTCTTGAGCTTAAAACGACGTCTGTGTCGTGTCCGCTTTCATTGTACCATGCCATAATATCACCACCCTTTACGCCTGCGCTTCGATATCGCGGATTTTGTCGCGGATGACCGCGGCATTCTCGTATTCTTCGTTTTTGACGGCTTCATCAAGCCTTCTCTTAAGCTCGGCAAGCACCGCTTTTTTATCATTCTGGCGTTTAAGCTTTGCAGGTGCGCGACCGATATGGCTAACGTTTCCGTGAATCCTTTTTATGGGAGACAAGAGCTCGTCTCTGAAGGTGCTGTAGCATTCGGGACAGCTTACCTTGCCGTCCTTTATAAACGTGTTTTCGTTTGACGCGCACAGCGAGCATACCTTGTCACCCGTGGGCTTTGTCCTGACTACCGACGGTATTTTGAAAAATCCGTCGAACAAAGAGCCGCCTGCGGTTATCCCCATCTTGCTTGCACATTCGGGGCATAGCGCAAGCTCACGGCTCTTGCCGTTGACCGTCTCTTGATAATATACCGTTGCGTTGTTTTTATTGCATTCTGAACATAACATATTATTTTCCTCCAAAACATTCCTAATAATTTTACTTCATGAGGGAGAGCACAAACTGTCGGATTATATCGGCTCTGATGGAATTTTTGTAGCTTGGCGGAACCTTGGTGAGTGCCGCGGATGAAATAGCGGCACACATAGCAGCGCGGACGCCGTTATCTATAAAGCCTCTGTCGTAAAGGCTTGTCAGAAACGCCGCGGCGCTTCGCTCGTCGATGCTCTCACCAAGCGCGAAAACACAGTGCATAAGGTAATTGTCACGCGCCATATCCTTGCGGACTATTCTTACGTAACCGCCGCCACCTCTGCGGCTTTCGATTATGTAGCCGCGCTCGGGAGTGAAGCGAGAGGTTATAACGTAGTTTATCTGGCTCGGCGCACAGCCGACCTGACCTGCAAGCTCGTTTCGCCTTATGTCAAGCGAGCCTCCGTTTTCATTGAGCATTTCTTCTATCATTTTTGCAATAGCATCTGAAATCAGCATTTGTATCTCCGTTCTGCCACTTACGGCATATTGTTTGACCTTCTTTGACCTTACGCTTTGATTATAAAACCAAAGTCAAAGAAAGTCAAAGTCAAAGAAAGTCAAAAACGAATGATTTTAGGCAAAAAAACAGGCATTATCTCGCGAAATCTACTGTTTTCTCTCAAAATCAAGCTTTTTCAAAACAAAAAAATCCGTATGCGGATGACCGCATACGGATTTTTACTATTGATCTAATTATACGTTATCAGCACCGTACTTCTTTACCATGATCTTCTTGATGATAAAGAGAGTAACTATGGTCAAAACAATAGCGATGGGAAGAACTATGTAGATGTTCTGTACAAAGCCTGCAATTATGTAGCTTACAAACGAAAGAGCCGCTACTGTAAGCGCATAAGACAGCTGAGTATTTACATGGTTAATGTGATTCGACTGTGCACCTGCCGACGCCATGATTGTTGTGTCTGAAATAGGTGAGCAGTGGTCGCCGCAAACCGCACCTGCGAGGCAAGCGGACATAGCGATGATCTGAAGAGTGGGCTCGAAGCCTGCACTGACAACGATCGGGATAAGAATACCGAAGGTACCCCAAGAGGTTCCCGTTGCGAAGGAAAGGCCAATTGCAATAAGAAATATAATTGCAGGAAGGAGATTCTGGAATCCTGCAGCCTGATTTGAAATGAAGTTGGAAATCAGGTACTTGGAGCCGAGCATACCGGTCATACTGCAAAGTGTCCAAGCAAACGTAAGGATAAGAATTGCGGGCACCATCGCCTTGAATCCATCCGGGAGAGCAGACATAAATGTTTTGAGTGTAAAGAGTCTTCTGCAGAGATAATAAACGAAGGTTATCATAAGAGCTACAATCGAACCGAGCGAAAGGCCGAGGGCTGCATCGGAGTTAGAGAACGAGTCTATAAATGTTTCTCCGGAGAAGAATCCACCGGTATATATCATACCGATTACGCAACATACTATGAGTATTATAATGGGGAAGAAAAGATCTATTACCTTTCCCTTTTCGTTTACTTCTTCATTAGCAGATCCTGCATACTCATTCTTTCCTGCTGTGAAAAGGTCTCCGTTCTTAACTGCGTTGAGCTCATGAATTCTCATAGAGCCGTAGTCGAACTTCATAAGAGTTATTGCAATAATAAATACTATAGTGAGAAGAGAATAGAAATTGTAAGGAATAGCCTGGCAGAAGAGCTTTATGCCGTTTGTTCCTTCGGGAGCAAACCCGGAAACTGCAGCAGCCCATGAGGAGATAGGCGCTATCATACAGACAGGAGCAGCGGTTGCGTCTATAATAAATGCAAGCTTTGCTCTTGATATTTTGTGATTATCGGAAACAGGTCTCATAACCGAACCGACTGTAAGACAGTTGAAGTAGTCGTCTATGAATATGAGCACGCCGAGAATAAAGGTTGCGATAGTCGCACCAACTTTAGTTTTGATGTGCTTTTGAGCCCATCTTCCGTATGCTGCAGAGCCGCCGGCTCTGTTCATAAGTGATACGAACACACCGAGAACTACAAGGAATATGAGTATACCAACATTCCACGAGTCAGCGAGGCTTGCGATGAAGCCGTCTTCAACAACGGTGGTGTATGCCTTTTCAAGGTTGAAATTAGCATAGATTAATCCGCCGGCACAAATACCAACGAACAGAGAAGAATAAACTTCCTTTGTAATAAGCGCGAGAACTATAGCGATAATCGGAGGAAGAAGTCCCCATATTGTAGCAAAATATGGAGTTTCGTTTTCTCTGATAACTTTAACGGCTTCATTGTAGTTTGCATTAAGATTTTCATCATTTTGCAAAGCAAGCTTGTAGTTGTCGTCGTCAAAGTATTCTTTAGCATAGTCGTATAATTCTTTGTCGGGATCAGGAGATTCTCCGGTTAACTCGTTAACAAACTGAGCATAGCCGGGAAACTCGCCCTCTGTTGCGCTTACCGAAAAAACGGTGAGAGCAGAAAGAAGAAGCACCGCGAGAAGAAACCACGCGAGTTTTCTTGTGTTCATATCAAATGAACCTCCTTAAAAATAATAAATACCGCAGTAAAAACACACGGTATTTTCAAGGAACATTATACCATAAGAAAAGAGATAGCCCTCCACGAAACGTGACAGTGGCAAGCATATTTTACTTGCCCCCAGCCGAGATCGGCGGAATCCGATGCCGACTTCGGCAAAGCCTCCTTTCACCGCACACCGCATTTCCGACGTATAAATGTGGCTACTTTTAGACTTCGCGCCTCTATCCTATTGTTATGTTCACAAATATTATACAATTTAACTATGTATTTGTCAATATAAAGTTAAACATTTGTACAAGAAAAATGAAAAATACCGCCGCAGAGATTGCGGCGGTATTACATTATCAGATTTCGGGGATGTTTATCTTGATCTCCTCGCCAAGCTCGGAGGATTTTACGATACCGTCGATAATAGCCTGATTTATGATGATCTGGCTTGAGGGAACGGGAGCCTTTCCGCCCTCCTTGACTGCATCAAGGAAGGAACGGATCTTGCAGAAGATGTGGTCAACCTTTGGAAGCAGAGGGATCTCGGTTTCAACCTGTGAGTTTGCCGTCTGGTGGTATATCTTCATGGGGGAGGGAAGAACACCGTTCCAGCAGTCGGTCGAGGGAATTCTGAGACCGCCCTTTGTACCGAGGATGATAGTGTCGCCGAGAGTGTTAATATTCATAGCCCAGGCGATTCTGAAGTCGAGGATTATGCCGCCCTCAAGTCTGATGAAGCCTGCGCCGAAGTCGTCAACGCCGAACTTGGACGCGCAGTATTCGCCTGCCCAGGGCGTAGTGTTTCCTGCACTCGAGCAAACGGTCTCGGGGTTTGTTCCGAAGTAGTTTGAAACGTAACCTGTAACCGTCAGAGGCTTCGGGTATCCGATAGCGTTGAGAACGAGGTCAAGCGCATAGCACCCAATATCGCCGAGTGCGCCGATACCTGCAGTCTCGTTTTCGACGAAGGTTGTCTTGTTTGCGCTTACGGGAATGCCGCGACGGCGACCGCCGCCCGTCTGGATGTAGTATATCTTGCCGAGAACGCCCGACTCAACTATTTCTTTAACCTTTTTCATATTGGGGTCAAATCTGGGCTGGAAACCGATTGAAAGAATCTTACCGGACTTCTTTTCTGCTCTGCAAACCTCGACTGCTTCGTCAAGAGTTACGGTGAAGGGCTTTTCGAGAAGCACGTTAACTCCGTGCTCGAGTGCGTAGATCGCGCACTCAGCGTGAGTTCTGTTGTAGGTGCATACACTGACAGCGTCAAGCTCCTCGTTGTCTATCATTTTTTTGTAGTCGGTGTAGCATCTTACTCCGTCAAGCTTGTATTCCTCGAAGAAAGCCTTTGCCTTGCCGGGTACGAGGTCTGCGCCACATACTACCTCAGCATCGTCCATCATCACGTATTTGTTCATATGGGAATGTGCGATACCGCCGGTTCCGATGATGCCTACCTTTAATTTTCTATCGATCTTTGCGGGTGCCTTTTCCTTTGTGCCCTCGCTCAAAACGTATTCACTCACTTTTTATGTCCTCTTTATTAATTTAGTAAAAGATAAGGAGGCCGTAGCCGACCTCCTTAAAATTGTAAAGATTAAACTTCGGGAATCTCGATCTCGATTTCGCGGCCGAGGTCAGCAGACTTCTTGATACCCGAAAGGATAGCCTGATTGTAAATGATCTGGCTTGTGGGAACGGGAGCCTTTCCACCTTCCTTGATAGCGTCGAGGAAGGAACGAACCTTAACGTTGAAGCAGTTAACCTTGTTCTGCTTCATAGGAATCTGGGTTTCAACCTGCTCGCCGCCTACCTCGGAGTAGATGGTGAGAGGACCGCCGATAGAACCGTTCCAACAGTCGGTTGAAGGAATTCTGAGACCGCCCTTAGTACCGAGAATAATGGTATCGCCGGGAGTATTGATGTTCATAGCCCAAGCTATTCTGAAGTCGAGAATGATGTCGTTCTCAAGACGAACGAAAGCAGCAGCAAAGTCGTCAACGCCGAACTTTTCAGCGTAATCAGGATGGTTTCTTGTAGCGTATGCTATATAGTTGGGATCCTTACCGAAGAAATCGGAAACGTAACCTGTAACTGTGAGAGGCTTCGGATAGCCCACGGCATTAAGAACCATATCGAGAGAATAGCATCCGATGTCACCGAGAGCACCGAGACCGCCTGTTTCCTTTTCGATAAATGTTGTACCGAAGGGAACCGGAATACCGCGGCGTCTTCCGCCGCCTGTCTGGATGTAGTAGATCTTACCGAGAACTCCGGATTCAACTACCTTCTTAACCATCTTCATGTTTTCATCAAATCTGGGCTGGAAGCCGATGGAAAGGATCTTTCCGGATTCCTTTTCAGCCTTGCAGATCTCGATACCTTCTTCGAGAGTTACGCACATAGGCTTCTCAAGAAGAACGTTTACACCCTTTTTGAGAGCGTAAATTGTACAGTTAGCGTGCTGCATGTTGTATGTACATACGCTTACTGCATCAAGCTTGAGGCTTTCATCGTCAAGCATGGACTTGTGGTCGGGGTAGCACTTAACACCATCAACACCGTGCTTCTTAAAGAAAGCTTCAGCCTTGCCGGGAATAAGGTCAGCACCCGCAACGATCTCAACGTCTTCAAACTCTTTGTACTGCTTGATGTGAGCGTCAGCGATCCAACCTGTACCGATGATACCAACTCTGAGCTTTTTGCCGGTATCAATAGTCTTTTTTTCGTCCTGTACGTCTTCAAACGCATTCAGGATCTTATCTTCATTTGCCATTATAAATATCCCCCTTTTTGGATTTACTTAATTTTACCATATTGCAAATACAAAAGTCAACCCATTATTTGCTTTTTTTCTTATAATCATGAAGTTTTTTCTTTGATTTTACGTAATACTCGAAGCTGTTTGCAGAGAACGCAGAATATGGTCATCGATTGTTGAATTTACCCTTCTTTTTGCCTTTTTTGCTTGATGTTAAAAGTCCGCCGATAAAAGATACGAGGGGATACGTAAAAAAAGCAAATTGAGAGAGAGAGCCGCTGCCTCCGTCAATGGAAATGCTGACACAAAAAGAAACGAGAGCAAGCACAGCACCCGTAGCGATAGCGCAAACGCTCGGTATCTCCTTACATAATTTTGCAGAGAAGACGCCCGAAAGTAAAAGAGTAATAGCTACCGATGCGTATCCGATGGGAGCGCAAAGACTGTCGGGATCATTTGTGCTCATAGCGGCTGCGGCACCGCAAAAAAGCAATGCCGAAAGCACACATACGGACAAGGCTAAGCTTTTAAGCCCTGACCACAGTATGCTTTCGGCAACCGATCTTTCTTTTGCTTTGTTAAATTTTGCGCCTGATTTTTTCTTCATAAATAATCAATCCTTCCAAAAAATTTTGTTCAGTAGATTATATGAAGAAAAAAATCACGTTATGAGAAGCTTATTGAGCGTCCTCGGCCTTTACGTCAACGCATCTTACCGCGCTCTTGAGGATTCTTATCTTGGTTCTGTCTGCACTTGTTTCGAGAAGTACGGTTTCGTCCTTGATGCTGATTATCTTGCCGATGATACCGCCGATAGTGGTTATCTCGTCGCCTACCTGAAGATTATTTCTCATATTAGCGGTTTCCTTTTCCTGCTTTTTCTGAGGTCTGTACATAATGAAGTAGAAAACAACGAAAAGAACTGCGAGCATAATGAAGGTGTAGATCGTGCCTCCTGCGTTTGCCTGCTGTGTTGCGGAAGCTGCCTCGTCGAGTAAAAATAACATAGTAGAGTTCTCCTTTGAAAGTTAGTTAACAAGATTATATATCACTTTTCGCCTGAATTCAAGGCTTTTGTGTAAATTCATAAAAACTTTACGGAATAGAGAGTTGGGGGGATTCATATACATTTGTATCAGAGGAGCGCCGATGGCGCTTTTTGAATTGATTTGCTGATTTATAAACCGCTCCTGCGGCGATTGGAGATTTTGATGGAAAACAGAAAAGAACTTGATAAAATTCTTGCCTTGCTGCCTGCGAGAATATGCGCTGCAATAGATGCTGCGTGCGACGGTATAAGTGGAAGCAATATAAACGAGCTGAGGCTCAGACGTGACCGTCCCGTATCGCTCACGGTTGACGGCAAAAATATAATTCTTCCCGTCAGATGTATGGCGTCCGAAATAAAAGGGGCGGTGCTTGCTCTCTGCGGCGGCTCGCCGTATGCGTTTGCATCCGAAATAGAGCAAGGATATCTTCCAATGACCGACGGAATACGTTGCGGTGTTTGCCCGAGCTTCGGCAGGGGCGCGTCGGTAGACGAGATCACATCGCTCTGCCTGCGTTTTCCGTACGATACAGAGTGCGCACACGGGATTGACTTGCTTTGTTTTGACGGTAACAGAGTTATCCCGAGCCTGTTGTTTTCACCTCCCGGCGTTGGGAAGACCACCGTGCTGCGAATGCTTATCAGAAGTATGTGTTCGGGAGACTCGCCGCTGCGCGGTGCGGTTATTGACACCAAACGTGAGCTTTATACCGCAAGGAGTGCGTCGAATACTCTTACCGACTATCTTTTCGGCTATTCCAAGGGTGCGGGCATAGAGCTTGCAACGCGTACCCTGTCGCCCGAGGTAGTCTTCTGTGATGAGATCGGCTCTGAGAGTGACGCTATGTCTATACTCGAGGCGGCAAACACGGGTGTCCCCCTTATAGCGAGTGCCCACGCAGACGGCTTTGAATCGCTTGTGAAGCGCCCTCATATAAAAAGACTTATTGATGCCCGTGTGTTTGAGAGATGCATAAGAATAAAACGTGAGTTTTCCTCGCACAGCTTTGAATTTGAGACCACAGAGCTTTGACGGAGATTGAAAATGTTGAAAATTTTGGGGATAGGTTTGATTACGGTTATCGTAAGTATATGGGGAGAAAGTCTTGTTGCAAGGCAAAAGAAACGGATCAAGGCTCTCGAGGCGCTTTTACGCCTCGCAGAAGACCTTGAAGCAAAAATCAGAAGCTTTCACGTCCCCGTGAGATCGATACTTGCCGAGCATAAGTACGGGATTCTTGCAGAGTCGGGATTTCTTGAGCTTGCCGTTCAAAGTACAAGCCTTTCCGAAGCCGTTCGTCAAAAAGCGGACGAGCTCTGCCTTGATATGCGTGACGTATCGCTTATATCGGAATTTGGCGGAGGCCTCGGTCAGTATTCGATCGACGAGGAGGCTAAAAGGTGCGCTTATTATATAGGAGAGATAAAAAAGCTGCTTGATGACGCGAGGCTCAAGCTGCCGGGCGAAGCAAAGCTTTTCAGAAGTGCGGGGATAATGTGCGGAATACTCGCGGCGGTATTTTTAATATAATGAGGTAAGGACAAATGCGGAGGAAAGGGAAATGGAGATCGGTTTTATTATGAAGGTGGCAGGGATAGGACTTGTTGTCAGCGTGGCGGGGCAGATACTCTCAAAATCGGGAAGAGAGGAGCAGTCCACCTTCGTTACGATAGCAGGGATAATAGTTGTGCTTGTGCTGCTTGTGGGGCAGATGAAGGAGCTGTTCGGACTCATTGGGACGGTATTCGGTCTGGTATGAGCATAGTAAAATACTGCGGGCTTGCGCTTGTGACGGTTGCCGCGGCTATGATAATAGCTGAGCTTAAGCCAAGCGTTTCAAAGCTGGTCACCCTTACCGTATGCGCAGGATTTTTGTGCGCCGCCGTTGCAAGTCTGTACCCATCGTACAAATATTTAAGCAGTCTTATATCGGACACGCCCCTGTCAGATTATGCGTCTACTCTTTTGAAGGCGCTCGGTGTTGCCCTTGCAGTTGAGATAAGTGCAGACGTTTGCAAGGATGCCGGAGAGGGAGGACTTGCCTCAAAGCTTGAAATGATAGGCAGAGCTGAGCTTCTTCTGCTTTCTCTGCCTCTTATAAGTGAGCTTATCGAGAGGGCGAGGTCACTTTTACTATGAAAAAGATCTTACTTTCTCTCGTTTTGCTTCTGTTTTTGGGACAAGCGTTTGGCATAAGCTCATATGCCGAGGAATTCTCTGAAATAAGCGAACTTGAAAAATACATACCGAAGGAGGCGCTTGAGAAGCTTCCCGAGGGAATATTTGAGTACGGAGGTGCCGCGAACAAGCTCTCAGCGGGATATTTCTTACGGCTTATCGTCGATACGCTGAAGGGGGCAACGGGAAGTGCTACAATAGAGCTTGGCGCACTTGCGGCTCTCGTGGTCATTGCATCACTTATGCACAATATGACGCAGTCTTCACGCATCGGAGGACTTGATAGCGGATTTTCCGCCGTCAGCGGTCTGTGCGTGTGCGTGTCTGTTTTCGGAGGTCTGACAAAGCTTTTTGAAATGACCGAGGGTTATCTCAAAGCTCTTTCTTCCTTTGCAAATGCTATTACTCCTGCCGTTGCCGCGCTTTATATAGCGGGTGGAAATATAACTGCAGGCGCGGTGAGCCGAACGGGACTTTTGCTCGGTATTACTCTGCTTGAAAATATAAACGCCCGTGTCCTTTTTCCCGTGCTTCAGATAAGCCTTGCTTTCGCCCTTGCACGAGCCGTATCTCCGAAGCTCAGACTCGGTACGCTTTCGGGATTTATAAAAGGTGTGCTCGGTGTGGGTATCGGCATAACGGTTGCGGCGATATCCGCGATAGTGGCGTTCCAGAATACTCTTGCAGGTGCTGCTGATTCACTTGCGGCAAGGGCTGTAAAATTTGCGGCGGCGAGCTTTATTCCAATAGTCGGAGGCGCAGTCAGCGAGGCGGTAAGGACGGTCTCGGGCAGTATAAGCTATCTGAGAACAACGGTGGGAGGCATCGGGATCGCGGTTATTTTGATAATAGCTTTGCCGCCGTTCGTTTCGCTTATGATAACAAGAATAAATCTCGCACTTGCGGCATCTCTTGCCGATCTGCTCGGATGCGAGAGGGAGTGCGCGGTCATAAAGGAGGCGGGTGGACTTGTAAATTACCTTATCGCTTTGGTTTCTTTAATGGCGGTTTTGTTTATTTACTCCATGACCGTGCTTGCGCATTGTGCAAGCTCGTACGCATAGGGAGGACTAATGCAAAATTATATTTTTTCAACAATTGCGGCGGCGTGTGCCGTTGAGCTTATACTTGAATTTGCCCCGTTTATAAAGGACGCTACCCTGAAAAAATACCTGCGTTACGTGTTTGCGCTTGTCCTGTCACTATGTATTGTAGCTCCGTTTTCAGACTTGGTAAGCTTTGGGGAGATAGCTGCGGCGCTTGACGTCAGAGGGGATACAGGTGTTCGTACAGATACCGGTTATATTTATTTTGAAGACGACTCTTTTTTATGCGAGAGTGATGAGTGGGGAGTGCCCAAGCGGGACAGTACTGCCGCTTGTGATATGTATATAAGGGAGTGTTGCTTTGGTATAATCAGAAACGCAAAGAGTGCGCTTTCAAGCAAATTTTCACTTGAGTTAAGTGAGATCAGTATAGGTATATCCTTTGACCTGTCAGACGTGTCGGATATCAGTCTTATATGTGCTTACGTTAATATAAGCAGGGATAGCAGATACCTCAAAAGCGACGTGCGCGATTACCTTGAGAATACTCTCGGATGCAGAGTATATGGAACGGGGGTGAGTAAATGACGGATTTCATAAAAAAAGCGGTGAAAGCTATCGGTGGCGGTAAACACGCCGCAATAATGGCGGCGCTTCTTGTCGTCGGGGTACTTCTTACGGCGTTTGGCGGAGGTTTTCCCGAACTGCGCGTCAATGAAGCAAAAAAGATAGAGCGCCTTTGCGAAAGGGTATGTCCCGACACAGAGGTCTACGTCACCGTAAATACCGACGTATCGGGCAAAGTCACGGGGATCGCAGTCGTATGCGAGAAGGGGAACATGGCAGGAGTCAAGCTGACCGTTTGCGAAATGCTAAGTACTCTTTATTCCATTCCGACATCGCAAATATACGTAACCGGTTTTATGTAACAGTCATATATCAAAAAATCACACATATAATTTGAATGTAAACGTTATTAAAGGAGAAATATTATGGATAACAACGCAAACGAAAAATATGACCGCAAGTTGACCGATATCCCCGTAAGCGAAGAGGGCACCGAGCTTGTGGAGGCTTACCGATTATCAAAGGTTAAGATGGCGGCGAAGAAGGTAAAAAGTGCAGTTATGTCGATAGGCACCAGAACTATCGTAATAATATGCTCGGTATTACTTATAGGCTTCGCAGTAATACTTAACTATGCTCTTGCCGACACGACCGACCCTGTCGAATTCGAGCCGACTGGCGACATGACTGACGATGGATCAATGTACGTAGAGGACACGTACTTCGCCTCCTCTATACTCAGTCGCGAACAGGCTCGTGACGAAGCGATAGAGGTTCTTAAAACGGTTGTAAACAACGAGGCGGCGCTTGAAAGCGCTAAGGAGACCGCGCTCGGAGATATCGCACGTATAGCGGGAGAGATAGAGGTTGAGGCTAATATCGAGACCCTTATCAAGAGCAAGGGCTTTGAAGAATGTATTGCAGTTGTAACAGGCTCGAACGCAAACATAATAGTGAAATCTGACGGACTTCTCCAGAACGAGCTTTCTCAGATAAAAGAGATAGTTTATGAGCAGGCGGGAATAGATCCCGTAAACATAAAAATAGTCGAGAAGAACTAATTAAATATCCGCGGCAGCCGCCGCGGATATTTTTGTCTATAGCTCTCATATATTAAAAGCAAAGACCTCTGCAAACTTGTTGCAGAGGTCTTTTGTTGTTAAGGAGAATCAGTTTTCGAAAACTATTTCGTCATCCTTGTAGATAGGACTGTAAATGCCTTCGTCACCGGGTGTGGAGCCCTCGGAAATATCTGCGCTGTCAGCACTCGCGAGAATATCGTCTGCGTACTTAACGTAGATGTTGTTTGCGCTGTCACTGTATACGAGGAATGCTCTTCCATACCATATGTCATCTTTGTTTGCTAGTCTCTTCGCTACGGTATAGAGAGGTGTTGCGGTTTCAGAATTGTCACTAACGCGTCCAACGATTGTACTCTCCGATACTTTCAAAACACCTGTTGAATTGTCTTTAAGAGCTTTAAGGGAGTTCTTGTCCTGATCCATCATTATACCGTGGTTTATGAGAGTATAGCCCCCGGGAAGAGCGTACAGACCTGTAAACCTTGCTATATTATCATCACTCCAGCTTGTTACCGTCGAAATAGCAGGAGCAGCTGGGCTGTCGAGTTCTTTTTCCCAAACCTCAACTTCAGTTCCTGCCTTGAACATGTAGTGGAAGGAGAAACTATCATCGAAGGATGCGGTAAATTCCTTGCCATCAAGCTTCAGTTCCCATACGGGAGTTGCGTTTGTCTTGGTCTTTTTTATGATAAGGTTGTCTCCGTATGCGGGAGTCTTTGCTTCTCCAATTACATTTTCGCCGATATCGTAAGCGGTAAAGAGATTTCCTTCAGCAGATCCCTTGTCCTTTTTACATTCGTAAACTGTAACGAGATTGGTTGAGAGATTCTCGTTCATCAGTGTATCTGTATATCCGGTTTGAACATCAGTATAGGAAAGAATCTCTTTTGTTGATGAATCTATGTAGAGAGTAGCTGTTTCGCCGTTTTCAAGGAATACGGGTTCATAGCGCACTTCTCCGCCGAGCGGATATACGTTGGCGATATTGCCTGTTGTTATAAAAACTTCGGTGGTATCGTCTGAAGTACATCTTCTCCAGTATGCGGGAACATAGTCTTCTTTTGCAACGGCTTTAAGTGTCGTATACTCATATGAATTAATGTATTCATTGAAGGATGGTGTATTTGCGTAGCCGTCTGAGCTTATATAACCGCGTTCCGGGTCAGAAACAGCAACAAGTCTTACGGTGATTTGTGTTGGGTCAACGAACGTTACTTGTCCGGCATTTACAGTGAAATCTGCTGTAATATCTTCGGGTAGAGCATATTGGTCGTCACCCGTACCCTGTGCAAGTGCATCAGTTACCGTTGCGGAGATCTCGTAGGTGCCCGGTTCAGTATCCATAGGAACCCCGAATGTTAGGGTTATAAGATCACCTATATTGGTGTTATTGCTTTCAAAACCGTAGTACATAACCGTAAAGGGGTTTAGCTCAAGTTCATCGTCCCGCCAGCTTGTACTGTTGGCGGAGGATCTTGCGGGACCTTCCTCGGGGTTTTCATCTGTAACTTGAAATACAGTGCCCTCTGCCCATCCTGTAAGAGTGAACTCGTCAGGGTATTCTATTTCCATTATAACCGTGAGAAATCCTTCGTTTGAAGTGATATTTATCGGTACGTTGACCGTGTAGGCACCGTTTTCCGGATTCGCTGCGCTTGTGTCGATAGTGCTTGAGCCGATCTCAGCCTCAACGGTTGCAGCCGAGGCAGTAACTGCCATTGCCGCAAATACGGCGAGAGCAAGCAAAAGCGTGAGTGATAAGCGTAAGTATGCGTTACGTTTCATGTTTATTCTCCTTAAACAAATAAATTGATTATGCGCCGAGATTGGAAATTGCTTTTTCAATACTTTCGTACTGTTCGCGGTACTTGGCAAGCTTTGCCTTTTCACTGTCAATGACTGCTGCGGGAGCCTTTGATACGAAGCCCTCGTTTGAAAGCTTCTTTTCGATACGCTCTATCTCTCCACGAGCCTTTTCGAGCTCCTTGGTGAGTCTTTCGCGTTCCTTGTCAAAGTCGATGATGTCTGCAAGCGGCACGAACAGAGTAGCGCTTCCTGCAACTATCTGAACGGGATTCTTGTCGGCACATTCAGTAAATTCGACCTTGGATGCTCCTGCGAGCTTTTCAAAGAATCTTGCGGTCTTGCCATTGTATATATCACTTCTTTCGCTCACTATATACACAGTGGCCTTCTTGGAGGGCGGAACGTTCATTTCCGCACGGCGGTTTCTGAGAGCACAGATTGAATCGATAAGTGCGCTCATTCTTTCCTCCTCAGCCTCGAAGTTAAGTGTATCTGTGTGCTTCGGGAAGCGTGATATCATAATGCTTTCTTCATCGTGGGGAAGAGCCTGGTATATCTCCTCTGTGATGAAGGGCATAAAGGGATGGAGGAGCTTGAGGGTCTCGCGGAGCACGTACGCGAGTACGTTCTGCGCAACCTTGTTGCCGTCCCCCTCCTTGTCGGAAAGGCGGGGCTTAGTAAGCTCTATATACCAATCGCAGTATATATCCCAGATGAAGTCGTAGAGCTTTGCAAGAGCAACACCGAGCTCGAAGTTGTCGAGGTTCGCGGTGACTTCTGCGGCAAGCTTGTTAAAGAGGGAAAGTATCCACTTGTCCTCGAGGTCAAGCTTGTCTTCTGAGGGAAGCTCTACCGTGTCAATGTCAAGATTCATAAGCACGAATCTTGCGGCGTTCCATATTTTGTTAGTGAAGTTTCTTGCAGATTCTATTTTTTCGTCCGAGAAACGCATATCGTTTCCGGGCGAGTTACCGGTAGTAAGCGCAAATCTGAGCGCGTCTGCACCGTACTTGTCAATAATTTCAAGCGGGTCAATACCGTTGCCGAGAGACTTTGACATCTTTCTGCCTTGAGCAACGCGAACGAGACCGTGAATAAACACGTGCTCAAACGGAGGCTTGCCTGTGTGCTCAAGTGACGAGAATATCATTCTCGCGACCCAGAAGAAGATGATATCGTAGCCCGTAACAAGCACGCTTGTGGGGAAGTATCTCTGAAGGTCTTCCGTGTTCTCGGGCCAACCGAGTGTTGAGAAGGGCCAGAGCGCCGAGGAGAACCACGTGTCAAGCACGTCCTCCTCGCGGCGAACCTTAGCACCGCACCTCGGACAAATCTCGATATCTTCCTTGGAAACCGTCATCTCACCGCAGGTATCGCAGTAGAAGGCGGGAATTCTGTGGCCCCACCAAAGCTGACGGGAAATACACCAGTCGTGAACGTTTTCCATCCAGTTGGTGTAGGTCTTTGTAAATCTTTCGGGAACGAACTTGACCTCACCTGTTCTGATAACATCAAGAGCAGGCTTTGCAAGCGGCTCCATTTTAACGAACCACTGGTTTGACGTAAGCGGCTCGACCGTAGTCTTACATCTGTAGCAGGTTCCGACGTTGTGGCTGTGAGGCTCGATCTTAACGAGGTATCCGCCTTCCTCAAGGTCAGCGACGATTGCCTTTCTTGCCTCGTATCTGTCCATGCCGTCGTAACGTGTGCCGGGCATATTGATGGTTGCGTCGTCGTTCATGATTCTCGGCATCGGGAGATTGTGGCGCTGACCTACAAGAAAGTCGTTGGGGTCGTGCGCAGGAGTGATCTTAACACAACCCGTACCGAATTCAAGGTCAACGTAATCGTCCGCAACCACGGGAATCTCTCTGTTAACGAGAGGAAGGATAAGCATCTTTCCGACGAGATCCTTGTATCTTTCGTCAGCGGGATTTACTGCAACCGCCGTATCACCGAGAAGAGTCTCGGGTCTAGTGGTGGCGATTGTAACGAAGCCGTCGGAATCCTTGATGGGATATCTGATGTGCCAGAAGTTACCTGCCTGCTCGCTGTATTCGACCTCGGCGTCCGAAAGAGCTGTGGTACAGTGAGGACACCAGTTGATTATTCTGTTTCCTCTGTAGATAAGCCCCTTATCGTATAGGTTTACGAACACCTCCCGTACAGCCTTGGAGCAGTTCTCGTTCATAGTGAAGCGTTCGTGATCCCAGTCGCAGGACGAGCCGAGCTTTTTGAGCTGATTTATGATCCTGTTACCGTACTGTTCCTTCCACGCCCATACTCTTTCGAGAAATTTTTCGCGTCCGAGGTCGTATCGGGTGAGTCCTTCGTTGACTCTGAGGTTTTCTTCAACCTTTATCTGTGTGGCAATACCCGCGTGGTCCGTGCCGGGAACCCACAGGGTAGAGAAGCCTTGCATACGTTTATAGCGGATGAGAATATCCTGAAGGGTCTCGTCAAGTGCGTGACCCATATGAAGCTGACCCGTTACGTTCGGAGGAGGAATAACTATGGTGAACGCAGGGGTGTTCTTGTCTAGGCTCGGCTTGAAGTAGCCGTTATCGTTCCAGGCTTTGTAGATCTTGTCCTCGATCTCTCGGGGAGCGTAAGCCTTAGAAAGTTCGTGATTGCTCATTTTGAAAATCCTTTTGCACATAATATGGGTATTTGACGTAATGACCGCTTTATATCCGTACGGTTTGCGGTGCGAAACCACGCCACAGTTTTATAGTTTATATTATATATTATTTATGACCTATTTGTCAAGGGTTTGCCGACATATTTTGTAAGTTAAATAAGAGTCCCGATCGAAAATTTTATTTGCAACAAGACATTTTAACAAAAACGCCCTCGCGGTGATATGCACCGCGAGGAAAGCACTGACACAGCCTTCGTGTCAGTGCTTCTTTGCAACCTCTTTCAATTCTTCAAACGTTACGAGCAGGTTTATAGCCTCAAGCATAGCGTTTGCCGAAATGTCGCTCGGTAGACCGAGTTCGGAACATACCTCCGCGCGTCTTTGAACTGCATTTTCGGTGCCCGAGAGACCCAGAACGTAAAGGTCAGTCTTGGTGACGCGCCTGCGCTCGACCTCGGTGTGCCCGCTTGCAAATGGCTCGAAGATACGGCGCAATATGTCCGCGTCAACACCTTCTACTCCGACAAAGCCCTCCTTGGACGGCTTCTCCTTGCGCTTTTCCTTGCCCTCTATCTGAGGCGTGTATAGATTTATAAGCCTGTCCTTTGGTATTATACCGCTGATGTGTGAGCGAATGAGCATACCTGCGTGATCGCTGTCGGCGAGTATTATAAGCTTGCTTTTTTCGGACAGAGCGCGTAGCAAGGCGCGCTTTTCGTGATTTTTGAATATGCGGAAACCGTTACAGGTTATGATCGGCGCGTCGATAATACTTTCAAGCTTTATCTTGTCATATTTGCCTTCGACTATGACGGGCATATCTACCTTTATTTTTTTCATAGTCTTACTTTACTCCTGTCAGCTCACAAATGAGCCTTTCGATTATCATATAACTGTCAACGGGTGCGCTTTTAAGAAGCACGTCGGCGCTTTGAGCCGCTTTTGCCGTTTTGAAAAGCATATTGATATCGGTATTCTTCAGCGATTCGCTGTATAATTTAACCTTGTATGCGTGCATCTTGGTCTTTGCCGTGATCTCGTCCCTCGTCATTCCCTTGTCAAGACAGCCGCGAACGCCGATAAGCTCGTTTATGACTCTCGTAACCGTAGAGAGAATTACTATCGGCTCCTCGCCTCTCATCTTCATATCCGAAAGTATCGAAAACGCAGTCTTTGAGTCACGGCGCATAAGAGCGTTTGCAAAGTCAAAGGGAGATATCTCCATATTTGAACAAACAATGCGGTCTATCTCGGCGCGGTTTACGCTTTCCTTGCCGTTTACTTCGGCGTAAGCGCAAAGCTTTTCAACCTCGTTTTTGAGCATAAGCATATTGTGACCCACACGCTCGAGAATGTATCTGCAGGCGTCGGGTGTTAGGGATAGCTTCTGCTTAGACGCCATACGCGAGATCCAGTTTATAAGCTTTGCATCGCTCTCAAGCTTGAATTCTACAGTCTGTGCTACCTTCGAAAGCTCCTTGATTATCGTCTGGTGGGGCTTTGAGTCGAGGGGAAGCTCGGCGACTGTGGAGAAAATTATAACCACCGTGTCCTCGTCCACTTTTCTGTCAAGCAACTCGCACACCTTTGTAAGCTCGCTCGATTTGAGTGACTTAAAATCGATCTCGTAAAGCTCGATAAGACGCTTGCCCGTTTCGGATTCGTCGGTCATTGAAAAGAGATCGGTCATTGAGACGGAAGAGAGAGCTTCTTCAAGCGCGTCGGGCGAGAACTCATCGCCCGTTATTCTGATAAGGTTGAGACTGTCGCGTGAGCCGACGATATTTTTTTCTGCTTCGTGAAGATAGTACTGCTTCATATAGTCCTCTTCACCGCAGAAAAAATAAACGCCGTGAAGTCCGCGCTTAAGCTCGTCCTTGAAAAAATCCGCGTTTTGCGTTACACGTTTGTCTGCCATAAAAATTCCATCCGTTAAAGGTTATTCTTCGGGTGTTACGTCTACCGTCATCCGTACGGTAGACACGGTTTCTCCACCGTTTTCTACCGAGTAGGAAAGCTTGATACGACCACCTTTATCGAAGGTCAGATCGTTTGTAAGACTGAAGGTGTTTACACAAAGCTCAAAGGTTGCGCCGAATGCAGAATATGCGCATATATAGCGCTTACCCGCCTCGAAAACGAGTGAGGTGGTGCAAAGACCCGTACGAGTCATGGTTACGATATCGGGGTAGCTTGGCTCGAACGAAAGAGAAGTCATCTGCTTGTCCATCTCAAACTGTGCGGGCTCGAAATATTTGATACTCAGACGCTCGTTTTCAAGCTTCATAAAGCCCTCGGTCATGATCTCAACGGGGGAGGGCTCCCCCTTGTTCGCGGCACCTTTTGACTTGTGCGCGGACGCTGCCGCGATGTCGCTGTTGAACAGATTAATTTTTACTGTGATTTTTTTCTTTTTACGACTCATGTTTTTACCGTTTTCATTAGAAAGATTATCAAATAAAGTATAACACGCTCTGTTGTTTTTGTCAATCACGGCAAAACAAAAACGCTTCCGCAAGGGAAGCGTTTTTTGTGTGCGGTTGTATAGCAGATTATTCGGAAACTGCTTCTGTAGCTTCTTCGGTAACTACGTCAGACTCGGTAGCCTGTTCTGTAGCTTCTTCGGTAGCGGCATCTGTAGCAGCATCTGTAACTACTACGTTGTTGTCGATGATAATATTGTTGTCAACAACTGTGTCAGGCTGAACGATATACATAATAACAACAATGACAACGAAAACGATAGCAACGATTGTAGTAAGAGTATTGAGAGTCTTGTCGATAGTAGCACCCTTGGTCTTGCCGAAGAAAGTTTCGGCGCCGCCTGCGATAGCACCGGAGAGTCTGTGAGACTTACCGTTCTGCATAAGAATGGCGACAACAAGGAAAATAGCCGCAACAAGAAGAATAATACCTAATACGATTTCCATTTTATAAAACCTCCACGATGGTGAATACATTTTTTGCAAAGCACAATTATTCTAACACAAACAAAGGAAAAAATCAATAGAAAAAGTAAAAAAAGATATAAATTGTTTTCAAAACGGGCAAAATACGGATAGAGGAGGATAAAAAATAGCAAAAAACAAGTAAGGAAAAATAGGAAAAAGGTATTGACAACGTGAGTTATTTATGGTATTATAAGGCTTGTCGCAGACAGAGAAGGCGAAATAAGACCGAACGTCGGCGCAAGATACGGAGAGGTATCGAAGTGGTCATAACGAGGCGGTCTTGAAAACCGTTTGGGAGCAATCCCACAAGGGTTCGAATCCCTTCCTCTCCGCCAACCCCTTTTCATGGCAAGAGAGGGGATAAAATAAACAAAAAATTCGGAGAAGTACTCAAGAGGCCGAAGAGGCGCCCCTGCTAAGGGTGTAGGTCGGCTTTACCGGCGCGAGAGTTCAAATCTCTCCTTCTCCGCCAAAAGCCGCTAAATTCAAGGATTTAGCGGCTTTTTTCTTTGTTCAAATACGAATGCTCTTTTTAAGCTGTTTTAAGCGATTTTAATTTGTATTCCCTCTTGTATTCCCACTCAAATATAAATAAACAAGACCGTTTTAATGATATAAGCAAACAGTCAATCATTAACTTTATTGATTTTCTTCGGGCTCCAACGATGTGCCAGCATTGTTGGAGTTCTTTTTTTGCAAAAAGATGTCCTGTAATGTCCTCTGATGTCCTGTAATGTCCTTGAATGTCCATATATTTTGTGATACTATAACGATGAGATATAGCGTCTGCAAGCTTTTGCAGGCGGTGTTTGAGCTGACGGGCGCTACTCCCGACGGCAAGAGCAACTTTGAAATAGGTGCAATCATGGTAGGTTGAATTAGAAAAAGCACGCCAAATGGCGTGCTTTTTTGATAAAATCGTCTGTTTTGTAAATCATAGTATTGACTTTGACGGTATATACCGCTAAAATTAAAGCAGATAAGAAAATACGGAGTGGTAAAATGATAGATTTCAAGCACGTTAGCACACTTGACAGGGAATACTACGAAGACCTCCTCTTTGCCGACAAGTCGGGCAGAGGATGCGAGTTTTCGTTTGCAAATCTATATTTATGGGGACGTCAGACGATAGCACGCTCACACGGCTGCATATTGATATTTTCGCAGTTTGACCGCAGAAGCGTTTACCCGTTTCCGCTTGGTGACGGTGACGTTAAGGGCGCGCTTGACGCTGTAATATCAGACTCAAGAAAAAGAGGAATACCTTGCAGAATAACCGGAATTCGTCCCGAGCAGAGAGAGTTTATCGAGAAGTGTTTTCCGGGAATGTTCCGTTTTCACACGGACCGCGGCTCATACGATTACGTGTATTCCGTTGACGATCTTGCGGAGCTTGCAGGCAAAAAATATGACGGCAAGCGCAATCATATAAATAAGTTCAAAAAGAAATACACCGAATACAAGATCGAGCCTATAAGTACTGAAAATATGGCTCTTGCCGAAAAAATGGTGCACGAGTGGTATGAGTCGAAAATAAGCGAAAATCCCGACTCCGATTTTCATATGGAAAAGGCGGCACTTGCAAGAGCTTTCCGTGACTATGAGGCTCTCGGACTCGATGGACTCCTGCTTTTGGTTGACGGCAAGGTCGTGGCGCTCACGATGGGAAGTAAGCTTTCATTCGACACCTTTGACGTTCATTTTGAAAAGGCGCTTACGGGTTATGACGGAGCTTACGCGATGATAAACTGTGAGTTTGCGAAATATATAAGAGAGAAATATCCCGAGATGAAATTTCTCGACAGAGAAGAGGATATGGGACTTGAGGGGCTCAGACGCGCCAAGGAAAGCTATCAGCCCCACCACTTAGTAGAGAAGTGCTGGGCGTGTCTTCTGGAGGATGGCTGTGATTATTGAAAATCTTACTCAAAAAGAAACCAAGTCGCGAAGAAGACTGTGGCGTGAGGCGTTCTGCGACAGCGACGACTTTCTTGATGACTTTGACAGGACCGCGTTTTCGCCCGAGCGTTACCGTGCCGTAATTATTGACGGTGAGGTGGTGTCTGCGCTCTATTTCTTTGACTGTGAGTACGCAGGCGGACGAATTGCGTATATTTACGCAGTCGCGACTGCAAAAGAATATCGCGGAAAAGGTCTTTGCCGCAAACTTTTTCAAGAAACACACTCGTACCTTACAGACCGTGGCTATACGGGCGCGATACTGTGTCCGGGAAGCGACAGTCTATTCGATTTTTATAAGTCAATGGGGTACAAGACCTGCACATACGCAAACGAGTGCGAGGTGACCGCAGGTGACGCGGTCAACGTACGCGAGATCACAAAGGACGAGTACGCGCGTCTTCGCCGCAAATATCTGCCCGAGGGCGGAGTAGTGCAGGAGAGGGAGAATATCGACTTCCTCGAAACCTTTTCAAAATTTTATTCGGGCGAGGGCTTTGTCCTGACCGCGCGCCCTGACGGTGACAGACTCTTTTGCGCCGAGCTTCTTGGGGACACGAATGCCGCCGCAGGAGTCACGCGCGCACTCGGCTTTGAGAGAGGCTTTTTCAGAACCGTGGGTAACGGCAGACCGTTCACGATGTATTACTTTCTTGACAAAAAATCCTCACCGCCAACCTACTTCGGACTTGCATTTGACTAAAAAACGCAGAGCATCGCTCTGCGTTTTTTGATTATTTTTTTACAACCTCGACCTCGGTGATGCCGTAACGCACGAATGCTTCAACGTCACGTTCGGTGATTACTTCACCGCTGATAACTATCGGTACTGCGGGAGGACACGAAACCGTGGGAGACGCCAGGATCCTGCCTGCTGAAGCGCTTGCGGGTATCACCTCGCGCGGTGCAAATACCGCCTCACGCACGCGCATACGTTGCTCGTGCCTTTGTGCCTCAAACGGCACGCACGGCTCAATCGGAGATTTTTTTGCAAGAGCCTCAAATGCACGGACAAGTCTGTCAAAGTCATTGTCGGTGTTTGACACACTCGCCATCAGTACAAGGTACTCGCCGTCCGCAAATTCGCACTCAATTTTATTGTCACGCAGGTAGTTTGCAAGCTCATTGCCCGTGTAACCTACCGAACGCGGAGAAACCGTAATTTTAAGCGGTTCACCGTCAAGTATACTTATGTCAAGCAAACTCAGACGCCTCTTTATTTCATCGACCTTGCGTACAGTTGCTTGAAGCGTTTCTCTGTATCCGTCTGCAATATACGCGTTGCACAGATCAAGCGACTCAAGTATCAGATATGACGGACTCGTTGACGCAAACACCGAGAGGGTGTTCCTTGCAAGAGTCAAAAGCTCGGGGTCGGTATTTTTTGAAATGTGAAGATACGCACCGCCTGTTAAAACGGGGAGGGTCTTGTGCGCTGAATCACAGCACATATCAGCACCGAGCGCTATCGGATGGTGCGAGCTTTCAAGGAAATTCAGATACGCGCCGTGAGCGTTGTCAACAAGAAGCAGTATGCCGTGACGCTTGCAAACCTTGCTTATCGACTCAATATCCGCACATATGCCGAGATAGTCGGGTGAGGTCAGGTACAGCGCAGTCGGTGTCCTTTCAGCGCCCAATATAGCCGCTTCAACATCGCCAGCCGTTAACATACAGGTGCACAGATGAGTTGGCTCGTTTGGATATACCCATTCAATATCAAAATCAAGCAGAGCCGCGGAATAAACAAAAGCCTTATGCACGTTTCTTGCAGCAAGAACAAGCGGTCTGCCGCTACCACATCTTGAGCATGCGAGAGCAAGCATCGCCTTTATTGCAAGGGTTGAGCCCTCTGTCGAGTAATAGGTGTGCGCCGTGCCGAAAAGCTCGGTCGCGTTGTTTTCACTCTCTGCAATAATGCCGTCGGCAGAGCAGAGCACGTCTGCGCCCTCGACCTCGGTTATGTCATAAGCCTCGACACCGAGTGGACCGTGCCCTTTGTGACCCGGCATGTGAAAGCGGGATACGTCCGACTCTGCGTACTTTTTTACAAAATCGTATATCGGAGTTTTCATTCTTCTTCGGAATCTGCAACCTGCATCATGACCGCGCATTCGATACGCTTTTTGAAAAGCTCACAGCCGTAGCCGTAAACGCCGTTTATGCTGCCCGTTGCGTGATAGGAGTTTGCCGCACAGCCACCCGAGCAATAAAGCTTTGCCCAGCAGCTTCTGCATTCTTATCTCGAATATGCGTTACAGGAACGGACCTCGTCCTGAATTTCGGTGTTCTTGACACCGTCCCAGATGTTACCGAGACTGTATTTGGGGTCACCCACAAACTGATGGCAGGGGAAAAGCTCACCCCACGGAGTGACCGCCATATATTCTGTTCCCGAGCCGCAACCCGTGATACGCTTGTATATGCAAGGACCGTTTTTGAGGTCAAGTATGTAGTGATAGAAGGTAAAACCGCGTTCCTCGCGCTTGCGCTTTATCATTTCCTTGGCAAGTATCTCGTACTGCTCAAAGAGCTTCGGCAGATCCTCCTCTGTGAGTGCATAAGGGTCACCGGGAGGACAAACCACGGGCTCCATACTGAGCTCGGTGAAGCCTAGGTCTGCCATATGCAAAAGATCGTTTGTGAAATCCACGTTGTTGTGGGTAAACGTGCCGCGAACGTAATAATTCTTGCCCTCGCGCGCACGTACAAGCTTCTGGAACTTCGGCACGATGGTGTCGTAGCTGCCCTTGCCCGCATAGTCGCGGCGGAAGTGGTCGTTTACCTCTTTTCTTCCGTCAAGGCTTAAAACCACGTTGCTCATTTCCTTGTTGGCGAACTCAATAACGTCATCGTCAATAAGCATACCGTTTGTGGTAAGAGTGAAGCGGAAGTTCTTGTTATGTTCTTTTTCAATGCTTCTCGCGTAAGCTACGAGCTTTTTAACAACGTCCCAGTTCATAAGGGGCTCGCCGCCGAAGAAGTCGACCTCAAGGTTACGTCTGTCACCCGAGTTTGCGATAAGGAAGTCAAACGCCTGCTTACCCACCTCAAAGCTCATAAGAGCGCGGTCGCCCTGATACTTGCCCTGACTTGCAAAGCAGTACGAGCAGTTTAAATTACAGGTGTGTGCGACGTGAAGGCAGAGAGCCTTTATTACCTTGCTGTTGTTCTTGTGAGAGTACGCAAGCTCCTCAAACTTGTCCTCGGAGTAAAGCTTGCCGTTTTCCTCGAGTGCCTTGATATCGTCGATACATTCGAGTACCTCCTCGCGTGTAACGTCGGGGAGGTGCTTGTATTTTTCAAGAATAAAGGATACTATCTCGTCCGTGCTCTTTGACTTGTACGCTTCGATTATGTCATAAGCCACCTCGTCGACAACGTGTACCGAGCCGCTGCAGGTGTCAAGCACAATATTGTATCCGTTTAATTTGTACTGGTGTACCATTGTATCTCCATTCTGCCATTTTGGGCAAAAGTGTTACTTAATGCGAAACGCTGCCCTTTAAGGCAGCGTTTGCATCATAAAAATCATTCTTACTTGTTGTGATTTTCACATTGCTGATTAACAACACCGCAAGATGTTTTGCAAGCGGACTGGCAGGAAGTCTGGCATTCGCCGCAACCGCCGTTATTTACTGTCTTAGCAATGTCTTTAGTTTCAACAGTCTTGATTCTGCTCATGATAAATCCTCCGTTTCCGGCAATAAAATACTTACAGAGTTATTATATCACAAACTTCAAAATATTGTCAAGTAGGATTAATAACTTTATTGTGATTTCTGTAAAATTGCGCATACTAAAACAAAAAGCGCGGAGGTTACTATGACGGCTGAAAAAATACTTGCCGAGGCAAATAAAATAAAAGACGATATCATTGAGATAAGACGGCATCTTCACAAGAATGCGGAAATCGGCTTTGAGCTTAAAAACACGGTGGCGTTTGTGAAAGAAAAGCTTTCTGAAATGGGGATAAAATGCTCTGACTGCGGACGATCGGGTGTGGTCGCACTCGTCGGCAAAAAGAGTGATGGCAGAGTGATTCTTCTGCGCGCCGATATGGACGCTTTACCCATTCGCGAGGAGTCGGGCGAGGATTTTACTTCTACGGGCGGCAGTATGCACGCCTGCGGTCACGATATGCATACCGCGATGCTTCTCGGCGCGGCGAAGATATTAAAATCACACGAGGACGAGCTTCGCGGTAGGGTGAAATTGATGTTTCAGCCTGCGGAGGAGCTACTCGAGGGAGCTAAAAATATGATAGAGTCGGGGGTGCTTGAAAACCCAAGACCCGATGCGGCTATGATGCTCCACGTTATGACGGATGTGCCGCTTGAAGCGGGGATGGCGATCGTATCATCGGGCGGAGTCAGCGCGCCTGCCGCCGACTACTTTAATATCGCCGTTTCGGGTAAGGGCTGCCACGGCTCAATGCCAAACGCAGGGGTAGACCCCATAACCGCCGCCGCGCATATCGTAACGGGACTTCATAATATTAAATCAATGGAGATTTCGATGAGCGAGAGGGCGGCGTTGACGGTGGGCAGTTTAAGCGCAGGCGACGCCGCGAACGTAATTCCCGACACCGCGCGCCTTTCGGGAACAATGCGCGCCTTTGACGAGAACACGCGCGAGTTTATGAAGAAAAGGATATGCGAAATATCCGAGCTTGCGGCAAAGGCGTTCAGAGCCGAGACAAAGGTGGAGTTTACAAGCGGTTGCCCGTCGCTTCTTAATGATAAAAGCCTTTCTGCAAGCGTTTATGGCTTTGCACGTGAACTTCTCGGGGAGAGTCGGGTATTTACAAGCGGAGAGCTTGCCGAAAAGAGCGAGCGTTCAAATGAAACCTCGGGCTCGGAGGATTTTGCATACGTAAGTCGTGAAGTTCCGTCAATAATGGTGGCGCTTGCGGCAGGCTCGACCGAGAGGGGATACACTCATCCGCTTCACCATCCTGCCGTACGTTTTGATGAAGACGCCTTGCCATCGGGAAGTGCGCTCCTTGCGTTCACGGCGATGCGCTATCTTGAAGACTGAGGCGATTTGCACGGTAAATACCGGAGAAAACAAAAAAATCCCGAAGCCGCGGCTTCGGGATTTT
>JAZSOD010000084.1:0-14391 GCA_045536775.1 Eubacteriales bacterium
TAGCGCGAAAATAAACGCATCGCGTGGGATTCCAAAGGGACGGGGACGCCCCCGCGGGCAAACAGCGCGTGGAGTCAGCGGCAGGTGAGATATCAACCCATACCGCCAACATTGGCAGAAATTTGGGCGGCGGGAGCAAGCCCCCGCCCTACGATGCAAATTTCAAATCTCATTACTTGATTATGCGCCCACGATTTCACACAGCGTGTAAATAAACGCATCGCGTGGGATTCCAAAGGGAGTATCCCTTTGGCGAGGAGAGGATATCTAAGGAGAGGCAGCGAGCCTCTCCTTAGACGGATCTTTGGTTCGTTTCTGTCCGTACAGAAATGAACACCCCTCGTTAAACAAACGCCTTTAGCAAACAAAAACCGACGGTCTATTAAACCGTCGGTTAATCTTATCTCGTAAAAATCAATACGCCTTGCCCCAGTAAACAAGCTTGTGTGCAGGCTTGCCACAGCAAATACACTTGTCGTCAACGGGCGCGTTGTCCTCAAACGGCATACATCTCGAGGAAACGTCCGCAAGCTCCTTGAGCTTAAGCTCACACTCGAGCTCGCCGCACCACATAGCCTTGATGTAACCGGGCTTTGTCTTTGCGGTCTCGATAAAGCTGTCGAGCTCTGTTTCAACGAACGTCATATTATTGCGTCTTTCGAGAGCAGAATTGTAGAGGCTCTCGGTGATGGTGTCGAGAAGCGCGGGAATTGCGGTTTCAAGCTCGTCAAGAGAAACGAAGCTCTTTTCTCTGTTGTCACGTCTTACGAGAACGCACTTGTTTTCGTCGATATCTCTCGGACCGATCTCAAGTCTGAGCGGAACACCGCGCATTTCGTGCTCGGCGAACTTCCAGCCGGGAGTATTGTCGCTGTCGTCGATCTCGACTCTGAACACCTTTTTAAGTCTGTCGTAAAGCCCGTTTGCCTTTTCAAGCACGCCTTCCTTGTGCTGCTGGATCGGAACGATAACTACCTGAGTCGGCGCGATGTTCGGAGGAAGCACAAGACCGTTGTTGTCGCCGTGACACATAATGATAGCACCTATCATACGGGTTGACACGCCCCACGAGGTCTGGTGGCAGTACTTTATCTGATTGTCGCGGTCGAGGTACTGAATATCGAACGCCTTGGCGAAGCCGTCGCCGAAGTTGTGGGAGGTACCGCCCTGAAGCGCCTTACCGTCGTGCATAAGAGCTTCGACCGTGTAAGTAGCGTTAGCGCCCGCGAACTTTTCTTTATCCGTCTTTCTTCCCTTGATAACTGGTATGCCGAGATCCTTTTCAAAGAAATCCGCATACACGTTAAGCATTCTGAGTGTCTCTGCCTCTGCCTCTTCTGCAGTTGCGTGCATGGTGTGACCCTCCTGCCAGAGGAACTCGCGGTTACGAAGGAAGGGACGTGTGGTCTTTTCCCATCTTACAACGCTGCACCACTGATTATAGAGCTTGGGAAGGTCGCGGTAGGAACGGATTATGTTGGAGTAATGCTCACAGAAAAGAGTCTCGGAGGTAGGTCTTACGCACATACGCTCCTGAAGCGGCTCGCTGCCGCCGTGAGTTACCCACGCAACCTCGGGCGCAAAGCCCTCAACGTGATCCTTTTCCTTGTTTAAGAGCGACTCGGGAATGAACATAGGCATATATACGTTCTTGTGTCCCGTCTCCTTGAACTTTCCGTCGAGAATCTTCTGAATGTTTTCCCAGATAGCGTAACCGTACGGACGGAATATCATACAGCCCTTAACGCTTGAGTAGTCGATAAGGTCGGCTTTCTTAACTATATCTGTGTACCATTGTGCAAAATCGTCCTTCATAGAGGTGATCTGCTCAACCATTTTCTTATCCTGTGCCATGTTTATTATCCTTTCGTGATAAATCTGATAAAAATCCATACTATATTATATATGTTTATTCCCGATATGTCAAGAATTTTGAAAAAACTCTTGACAAAGAGATCAGGCTGTGCTACAATGTGTAAAGTAATTTGCTTTACACCACGGTGACGATTATGAAAATAAAGGATCTTGAAATCGGATATCTCTTTGATTTTTACGGCGAGCTCCTTTCAGTGCGTCAGAGAGAAATATTTTCCCTCTATTATAACGAGGACCTGTCTCTCTCGGAGGTTGCCGAGCAGGTGGGAATAACCAGACAGGGAGTGCGCGATACGGTAAAGAAGGCCGAGGAGCAGCTTGTATCCCTCGAAGAAGCTCTCGGACTCGCGGCAAGATTCGGGGAGATCTCGAAAAAGTCCGACGGTATTATAAAAAAGCTTGAAAAAATGAAGGCTTCGCAGACTGATCTGACGGAGCTTGACGAGATAATTTCAGAGGTCAGAGGCCTCGCAGAACTTTAACACGTGGAGGCGTAAATGTTCCAGAGCCTTTCAGATAAGCTTGCGGCGGCGTTCAAGAAATTCAAGAGCCGCGGTAAGCTCACAGAAAAGGACGTCAAGGAGGGAATGCGTGAGATAAAGCTTGCGCTTCTCGAGGCAGACGTCAGCTTCAAGGTGGTCAAGGACTTTATAAAGACGGTAAGCGAGAGAGCAGTGGGCTCCGAGGTGCTTGAAAGTCTCATGCCCGCCCAACAGCTTATAAAAATAGTAAACGAGGAGCTGACTGCCCTGATGGGCACCACCAACTCCAAGCTTAATATATCCTCTCGCCCGCCCACAGTTGTTATGATGGTGGGACTTCAGGGCGCAGGTAAGACCACCCACGCAGGCAAGCTTGCGGGAATGTATAAGAAGCAGGGAAAGAGACCGTTGCTGGTTGCCTGCGACGTGTACCGTCCTGCCGCTATAAAGCAGCTCGAGGTGGTGGGCGCACAGCTTGAAATTCCTGTTTTCTCGCTCGGCGATAAGGTAAGTCCGGTTGAGATAGCCAAGGCGGGTATCGAGCACGCAAAGCGCCACGGACACGATATGGTGTTCATTGATACGGCAGGAAGACTTCACGTTGACGAGGTGCTGATGAAGGAGCTTTCCGACATCAAAGCCGAAACCGATCCTGCTGAAATACTCCTTGTTGTCGACTCGATGACGGGTCAGGACGCGGTGAACGTGGCGGAGAGCTTCAACGAGCTTCTCGACATCACGGGAGTTGTCCTCACAAAGCTTGACGGCGACACCCGAGGCGGTGCGGCGCTGTCCGTGCGTCACGTAACTGGTAAGCCGATAAAGTTCGTGGGTACTGGTGAAAAGCTCGATATGATAGAGCCCTTCCACCCCGACAGAATGGCGTCGAGAATTCTCGGAATGGGCGACGTGCTTTCACTTATCGAAAAGGCTCAGCAGAATTTTGACGAAAAGAAGGCTGAGGAGCTTGAACGTAAGATGAGAGAGCAGAAATTTACTCTCTCGGACTTTCTCGAGCAGTTTGAAAGCATCAGAAATATGGGTCCCCTCGATCAGCTTCTCGGTATGATGCCGGGAGTCAACGCATCTGCACTCAAGGACGCGAACGTTGACGAAAAGCAGATAAAGAGGATCGAGGCGATAATCCTCTCAATGACGCCCGAGGAGAGAGAAAACGCGTCCATCATCAACGCGTCGAGAAAAAAGCGCATCGCGGACGGCTGCGGACTCAAGGTAGAGGACGTAAACAGACTTCTCAAGCAGTATGACCAGATGTGCAAGATGATGAAGCAGTTTACCGGCGGAAATATGAACAAGATGGCTCGCCGCTTCGGTAAAAAAGGTATGTTTAATATGCCGTTCTGAAATAGTTCGGTGATTAATATAATTTTATTTTTATAAATTTTTGGAGGTCATTAAAAATGGCAGTAAAGATCAGACTCAGAAGAATGGGTATGAAGAAGAACCCCATCTACCGCGTAATCGTAGCAGATTCCAGAAGTCCCCGTGACGGTAAGTTCATCGAGGAGATCGGTTTCTACAACCCCCTCGTTAACCCCGCAGAATTCAAGGTTGACCCCGACAAGGTAAAGACCTGGATCAAGAACGGCGCACAGCCCACAGAAACAGTTAAGAGCCTTCTCAAGAAGAACGGTATCATTGACTGATTTTCCGGAGGAAGATTAAATGCTTGATCTTAAGCAGACTCTTTGCGACATCGTTAAGGCGATAGTTGACGACCCGAGCAGCATCAGCATTACCGAAAGCGAGGAAAACGGTACCGTTAATCTCGAGCTCTCGGTAGCGCCCGATGATATGGGTAAGGTTATCGGTAAGCACGGAAGGATCGCAAAGGCTATCCGTACCGTTATGAAAGCTGCGGCAAACGCCGACGGCAAAAAGGTAACGGTAGAAATTAAGTAATTCTTACAGAAAACACCGCTTCTCTAAAAAGAAGCGGTGTTTTCTGCCCCAAAAGGCATCACCTCTCCTCTGCATTCTCAGCACAGAAGTTAATTTCATAACGTAGGGCGGGGGCTTGCTCCCGCCGCTTCGTTTTTATGAAATGACAATTCGTTTTGTAGGGGCGACCATTGGTCGTCCGTTTTTGATTTGTAAAAAATATTATTTCGGTGGGAGCAAGCCGCCTTGAGATAATTTTCAAATTCCACATCAAACGGGCGAACTCAGTTCGCCCCTACGGCATAGATTTCAATTCTCTCGTAGGGGAGGCTATCAGCCTCCCGCAAAAACGAACTTCTCTCCTAAAATGAACTCTCTTTGAAAATCTCGTGAATTTGTTGATTTTCTGCACATAATATGATATAATATCTTTTATAGTATAAGGGGAGATGTGCCCTTTGATAAATTTGTATAAAACAGCATATTGCAAAGCCGTAGCTGAAAGGAAAAATATAAATGGCAGGATATAGAAAAGCAAGAATAAACGACGAGACCGTAAAAGCTCTCTCGGTGATAATCAGAGAGGTCAAGGACTACAGGGTCGCAGGTGCGTTTGTGAGCATCACGGGCGCAGAGGTAACTCCCGACTTAAAGTTTGCCAAGGTTTATTTCTCGGCAATGGGGTCGGACGCGAAGGAGGTCAAAAAGGGTCTCGAGAGCGCGGTCGGATTTATACGCCGCAGACTTGCTGAAACGCTTAACCTCAGAATAACCCCCGAGCTTAAGTTCTATGAGGACACCTCGATGGAATACGGCGCAAACATTTCAAGACTTCTTAACAAAATCGAGCCCGAGCTGAGAGCAGCTGAGGCTGCGGAGGCGGCAGAGAGGGCGGCACTTGAGGAAAGCCAGAATGAAGACTGAAGATATAAAGCTTATTTGCGATACGCTTGTCTTGTCGGACGGCATCCGCATAATAGGACACAAGACCCCCGACGGCGACGCCATCGGCTCGACCGCCGGACTTGCGGCGCTGCTTGAAGCGGCGGGGAAGCGAGTACAGGTGGTCTACCCCGACGAGCCTGCGGACAGACTTAAATTCATACTTTGTGGCAGAGGATACGCAACCCCCGACAATATGGACGCTTTTGTTCCGACTCTTACGGTTGCGCTTGACTGTGCCGCCGCTTCAAGACTCGGCTCACTTGAGGAGAGCGCTAATGAGGTTGCTCTTTCCATCGATCACCACGAGGTATGCACACCTTTTGCAAAAAAGACGTTTACCGACGGCAATGCGTCCGCATCAAGCGAAATGGTGTATTTTATAGCACTTGAGCTTGTGCGCCGCGGAGTGGTCCGTGAAATTGATAAAAGCATCGCATATCCGCTTTATGCGGGAATAGCGTCGGATACGGGCAATTTCAAGTATTCCAACACAACTCCCGATACCCTGAGAATTTGCGCAGAGCTTCTCGATACGGGAATCGACAACGCGGAAATATCGCGTCTGCTTTTCGACACCCGTTCGCTTGATAAGCTGAAGGCGGAGTCGATAGCTGTGCAAAAGCTCGAGTTTTTTGCCGATGGTCTCGCGGCACTTGTTGCGATAGACGAGGACGTATTTATTTCAACCGGACTTACACGCGACGATTTTGACGATTCGGTGAATATTGCGCGGAAGATAGCAGGCGTCGAGGTGGGTGTATACGTAAGACCCGACCCCGCAGAGCACGGCAAATATAAGGTCTCGCTAAGAGCAAACAGCTACGCAAACGTTGCGGAGATCGCGGCACTTCACGGCGGCGGCGGTCACGTGCGCGCGGCAGGCTGTACGCTCCTTGCCGACAGTATGGCGGCGGCAACGGAGATCATCAGAAAAGATATAGAAAACAATCTTTTATAAAGGAGCGCTTTTGTGGCAGAGATAAGTGGAGTATTGCTTATTGATAAGCCCTGCGGTATGACCTCGCATGACGTTGTGAACAGAGTCCGCAGACTTTATAATACCAAGCGTGTCGGGCATACGGGAACCCTTGACCCTATGGCGACGGGACTTTTAGTCGTTCTTGTCGGCAGGGCGGCAAAGGCGGCGGAATATCTCTCTGCCGACTCGAAAAGCTACACCGCGGGCATAAGGCTCGGTATTACCACCGACACAGAGGATACGACGGGAAATATTCTCACGGAGTGCGACAGTGTTCCGTGTGAGAGCCGCGTGAGAGAGGCGCTTGACAGCTTCAGGGGTAATATAAAGCAGATACCCCCAATGTATAGCGCGCTGAAGGTGAACGGGCAGAAGCTTGTTGACCTCGCGCGAAAAAACGTCACGGTCGAAAGAGAGGCGCGTGATATTACCGTTGACCGTCTTGAATGTGAAAGGGTGACGGATAACGAATATATCCTCACGGTCGACTGCTCAAAGGGCACTTATATAAGAACGCTTTGCGCGGACATCGGAGCAACGCTCGGATGTGGCGCGGCGATGAGCTCGCTCAGACGTGAGCGTGCGGGAGGCTACACTGTGTGCGACGCGCACACGCTTGAAGAGCTTGACGGATTCGAGCAGAGTGAACGGGAGAAAATGCTCATACCCATCGAGAGTCTTTTTGCTGAGCTTGAGGTTGTCAGACTGCCTCAGTTTTACGAGCGACTCGCGCGTAACGGCGCCGAGATATATCAGAAAAAGATAAAGACCTCGCTTTCCGTGGGCACGAGGGTCAGAATGTACGGCGAGAACGGATTTTTTGCTCTCGGAGAGGTTATGGATTATCCCGACGGAAGTGCCGTCAAGTCAATAAAAATCTTCGATTTGTAAGGTAATTCTATGTTTTATAAAACCGAAGTAAACGGAGTTGTTTACTACAAATCCGATTACATAGCTCTGCCGCACGGCTTTGCTACCCGAGAGGGAGGCGTGAGCGATTGTGAGCAGACGAAAAGTATGAATTTTGCGTTCGGTCGCGGCGACCGTGACGAAACGGTAATAAAAAACTTTGAGATATTCGCGTCCGCCATCGGTGCAGATGCCAAATTCGGAGTTATGCTCGGACAGGTGCACTCGACCGAGGTAATGACTGTCACCGAAAGGGAGTTTGGACTCGGGGTATATACCAAAACCGACCGTACACTCGACGGTTACGCGTCAAAAACTCCCGGCGCGCTTCTTACCGTAAGAGTCGCAGACTGCGTACCCGTGCTTTTCGCGGACGCGCGCGCAGGCGTTATCGGCGCGGTACACGCAGGCTGGCGCGGAAGCGTGGGTAAGATAGTTACCGAATGTATTGACAGAATGGTGTCGCTTGGTGCCCAAAAGAAAAGCATCAGGGCGGCGATTGGCCCGTCAATATGCGCCGAATGCTTTGTGGTCGGCGACGATTTTATGACTGAGTGCGAACAGAAGCTCGGAAAAGCGCTGCTTGATAGCTTCACCTACCGAAAGGACGGCAAGTGGCACGCGGACCTGAAGCTTTTGAACAAGCTTGTTTTACTCGAAAATTCCGTAAGAGACGCAAATATCGACGTCACGAAGCTTTGCACCTACTGTAATCCTGACGAGTTCTTTTCACACAGATACCACGGACAAAGCCGTGGCACTCTGTGCGCTATGATCTCGCTTTGATATAACTTTAATTTGGGGGATAAAAAATGATAAGGATAGAAAATCTTGTCAAGCGTTACGGCTCAAAATTTGCCGTTGACGACCTCTCGCTGCATATAAAAAAGGGAGAGGTTGTGGGCTTTCTCGGACCAAACGGTGCGGGGAAATCAACTACTATGAACATAATAACGGGATTCCTTTCAGCAAACTCGGGAAGCGTGTTCGTGGGAGATATCAGCATACTTGATAATCCTAAGGTAGTGAAATCAATGATAGGCTACCTTCCCGAGCAGCCGCCGCTTTATATTGAAATGACGGTTCTTGAGTACTTGAATTTCGTTTTTGACTTAAAGGGCTGTAAGTTCAGCAGAAAGAAGCATATCGAGGAGATATGCTCGGTGGTAAAGATAGCCGACGTTAAAAACAGGGTAATCAAGAATCTTTCAAAGGGATACCGTCAGAGAGTCGGAATAGCGCAGGCTCTTATCGGAAACCCTGCGGTAATTATTTTCGACGAGCCGACGGTCGGTCTTGACCCCAAGGAGATAATCGAGATAAGAAGCCTTATCCGCCGCCTCGGAGAAAAGCACACGGTAATACTCAGCACTCACATACTGTCCGAGGTGCAGGCGATATGTGACCGTATAATTATTATCGACCGCGGAAGACTTATCGCGGACAAGCCCGCGATAGAGCTTGCGAGAATAGGCGACTCGGGCAAGAAGTACACCGCAAAGGTGCTTGGACCTGCAAGAGAGGTAGCGCTCTTGCTTCGTGAGCTTGACGGAATAAGCTCTGTCGAGCCAACGGGCGAAAACGAAAACGGCATCTACACGTATACGGTCGAGACCGACGGCAAGGCGGATATAAGAAAGCCTCTGTTTGAGCTTCTTGCCGATAAGGGTTACCCTCTTATGGGGCTTGAAGAAAACAGCGCAAGTCTTGAGGACATATTTATTTCAATAGTCGACAGTAAGCTTGAGGAAACAAGCGATACACCACGCCGTGCAGTATGGGACGGCGGCGAAGAAATATAAGAGAGGAGATATAAAATGGGAGCAATATACAAAAGAGAGATGCTATCCTACTTCACGAGCTCGATAGGATACATATTCGTTGCGGTATTCCTTGCTATGACCGCAGGCTTTTATTCCATCTTTACTCTGTTTCAGGGAAAGCAGAGTAGCCTTTCGGCTTTCTTCATTATAGTGATGTTCGTTTACGCGATAATAGTTCCGCTTCTCACAATGAAAAGCTTCAGCGAGGAGAGAAAGACGCGTACTGAGCAGTTACTTCTTACCGCACCCGTTTCCATTACGGGAATGGTGCTTGGAAAGTTCTTTTCCGCTTACACTATGTTTGCCGGAAGCTTTATACTCTCCTGCCTTAATTACTACACTCTTTTCAGATACGGTGAGCCGAACGTGGGCGTGCTCGTAAGCTATTCCGTCGGAATACTGCTTATCGGCGCTGCATACACCGCTATCGGTATATTTATCTCCTCGCTCACCGAAAATCAGCTTATCGCCGCGTTTGCAACAATGGGCGTGCTGGTTTTGATGTTAGTTCTGAATTTCGTGAACGGTTTTATTGATTTCTACCCCGTACGTGCGGTGCTTAGCTGGCTTTCCATCTACGGACGCTTCTCGAACTTCACGTTCGGAATACTCGATATCAGCTCACTTTTCTATTATTTTTCAATGTGCTTCGTATTCATCTTCTTGACGGTCAGAGTTTACGATAAGCGCCGTTGGGGTTGAGAGGGGGACGGAAAAATGAATAAGCTTTCAATGTTTGTAAAAAGCCGTTCCTTCAAAAGAGGCTCGCTCTCGGCAGCTCTTACGGTAATAGTGATCGCCGCGGTCATAGTTCTCAATATCATAATCACCGCGCTCGCGCAGAAGTACTATTGGTATATAGATATGACCAAGGACAATATCTTTAAGCTCACGGACGAGGCTCTTGCGGTTATCGACGGAATTGACGATGAGATAAATATCATATTCTGTAACGATATTGACGCGCTTCAGAGCAATCTCTATCAGAAGTCGGTATATAACACCGCGCTCGAGCTTACCGCGGCATACGATAATATCCACATAAAGACCCTTGACGTTTATAAGAATCCCTCGTCGGTCGCTAAGTACAAGACCACCGCGGCGACAAAGATAAACGATCAGAGCGTAATAATCGAAAGCGGAAGTGAGTTCCGTGTGTTCCCGCTCAAGTCCTTCTTCACCTTTAACGAAAATGGTGACTTATGGGCGTATAACGGCGAATACAGAATAATCTCTACTATTTTGCAGATAACCGCGTCAGAGCATCCCAAGGCGTATTTCACGGTCGGTCACGGCGAGAGCCTTGCCGATGCGGCACTCTGGAATTTGTTTGTTGACGCAGGCTATACGGTTGAGGTCATAGACCTCACAAAGAACGACATTTCCGAATACGGCGACGCAAGATTCCTCGTAATAAACGATCCCGTTTACGATTTTCAGGGTATCAGCGCCGACACCGAGGGCAAAAAGTCGGAAATTGAGAAGATAGACGATTTCCTTGACGGCTTCGGCTGCCTTATGGTATTCGTTGACCCCGACACCGCCGAGCTTCCCGTGCTTTACTCCTTCCTTAAAGAGTGGGGAGTGGTGTTCGACGGACGCGTGGTAAAGGATTACGAAAGCTCACTCACCACAGACGGTACCGCTATCGTGGCACAGTATTCGATGGGCGAAAACACGGGCGCATCCCTCATCAGCCCCATCACGTCGCTGGCACTTCCTCCTAAGGCGATAGTGAAGAACGCGACACCCGTCAGAATGGCGTACAGCGAAAACGGCAACAGAATCATCTCTCCCGTGCTTCTGACCACGCACGATGCGAGGATCTTCGGTGACGACGGTCTTGCGGCGGACGGCGGTCAGTACAACCTTATGACTCTGACCCGTGAAACCAGATATATTGACAATCAGGTTCAGTATTCGTACGTTTTGGCGGCAGGCACGACCGCGTTTGCTACCGAGGAGTATATCGGTCAGAAGGCATATTCAAACAGCGACATACTCTACGCGGCAATGAAGCAGATGGGTAAGGAGAGAGTTCCCGTTGACCTTGACCTTAAGCCCTTTGACAACGGTGCTCTCGATATAACCGCAAGCGAGGCAACGGGTTGGACGGTAGCTCTCGTTACCATATTACCGCTTATCGCAATATTTATTTGTATAATTGTTCTTGTAAGGAGAAGGCACGCATGAGCGAGCAGAATGAAAACAAAAACGGTGTTGAAGATAGCGTCTTTGACGAGCCGACAATGCCGAAAATAACCGCAAAGACCAAGCATAAGAGCGAAGCAAAGCGTCAGCTTAAGGTGATGCTTACCGCGCTTATCGCGGTTGCGGTGGGTGTCGCGGCGTACCTCTTCGTCATAAAGCCGCTTGTAGAGGCGGTGCCCGATACGCCCGAGGAGCAGGTAGTTCTTCTTGATGGCGAGGTCATCGGTCCCCAGAACAGAATCTTTATAATGGAATATATCGACAAGAATAACGTCGGTCATATCAAGGTGCATAACGAGCACGGCGAGTACGGTATCACCTACGACGAGGAGCAGGGCGGCTATATTGTAACCGATGATCCCGGTGCAGTATACGATAAGGAAAAGCTGCAGGAGCTTCTGTCGGCGGCGGGATACACTCTCGCAATGGAGAGAATCACCGATAATGCCGAGAATTTCAGCGAGTACGGACTCTCTGAGCTTGATAATCCCGCGTGGTACGAGATAAGTGACAGAAACGGAAACGTTCACAAGCTTTATATCGGTGACATTATTCCCTCAAATGCGGGATATTACGTAAGATATGACGGACGCGGCGCGGTATACGTGCTTGACAGTACCATATCCGAAACTCTCCTGTCTCCGATTGAAGCCATAATTTCGCCTATGCTTGGGTTCCCGATCCCTCAGAACGAGTATCACACCATAGAGAACTTCTTCTTGTTCAGAGGAGAGGAGCCGGTCGTTGCTATTGAGGCTATGACCGAGGAGACCAGGCGTGCGGACGGCTCGATTGTGCTTCATAAGTTCCTCTATCCCGAGCAGTATACTCCGAACGAAACGAGATACTTGACCGTATTTTCACTGTTCTGCGATTATAAGGGAAGGTCGGTAATCAAGTATGCTCCGAGTAAGGAGGATATGGAAAAATACGGACTCGATACACCTGAATTCGACCTGTATTTCGAGTACAACACCATACCGAACAATATTATCTTCAGCGAAAAGACGACCGAGTCAACACGCTACGCATATTCGCCTCTCTTTAACGTGATATGTGAGCTTGATCCTGACAAGGTGGAGTTCCTTGATTACACGCTTATCGACTGGATAGAAAGACCCGTAATGCAGGTGAATATTGCAAGCATTACCGACATCATCATAGAGAGCGAAAAGGGAAATTACCATTTCGCGCTTGAGTTTACGGACGGACAGCTGACCACGGTCAGAGAAAAGAACCGCTTCGTAACGGTTGCTGATATCGACAACTTCAGGAAATTCTATCAGACCATACTGATGACTACTGTTCAGGATCACGCAGAGCTTACCGCGGAAGAGATAAGTAAGCTTGAAGCGGACGGTGCGTACCTCACCCTCACCGTGATAATGGAAAACGGCGAGAAGACGGTGCGTAAATTCTATCCGTACGAAACGAGAAGAAGCTTCTATACCATTAACGGCAAGGGCGACTTCTATGTTATCCGCGACAGAATGGTAAAGATAGTGGACGACGCCGAAAAGGCAATAAACGGAGTCACGATCTACCCCGACGCGAACAATTAAAAGAAAAAGAAGCAGGAAACCCTGCTTCTTTTTTCGCCTTGTGAACAAATTATAATTTCATTGTAGGGACCGTCGACCCCTACAAGAGATTTGAAATTTGTTTGTAGGGGAGGGGTTGCCCCTCCCGCAGTCCAAAACAAAAAGACCGCCGAAAATTCGGCGGTCTTTTAAGCTTACTTAGAAATTATTGCGTAATCAAAGGTTATAACGGGCTTTGTTTCAACAAGAGGCTTGAGTCCTGCAAGCTCTGTAATTCTGCTATCGAAATCGCCGAGAGCAAAGTCTGCTTTTCCGTTTACGAGGGTGGCTGTCATATCCGAGGTCTTAACGGGGATGATCGTGTAATCGCAGCCGAGATACTCGCATACCGCGTCGAGTATTTCAAGCATAGGTCCACCCGAAACGTTGAGTCCGTCGTTTTCAAAGTACGGTGTGAGGTTCGGGTCGATTGCGATAATGAATTCACCGTTGCTGTTATCGAGCTTCTTGTGAGTGTATTTAAGACTTTTGTCCTTGAGGTAACCGTCAACTATCTTGTCAATGGTTCCGTCCTCCTTGAGCGCGGTAAGCGCCTTGTCAAGCATAATGGAATAAACCTTTTTGCTTTCAAGCGCCGAGAATGTCACGGCACCTTCTCCAAACGATTCCTTGGAAACCGAATAACCGGGGTAAGCTTCCGCAAATGCGTTTGCAATATTGCGGTCAATCACCGCGCAGTCGATAGTACCGAGGGCAAAGCCTTCGTTGAGGTCGCTTAAGCTGTAAAAGCCTATAAGCGAGCATCCGTTTTCCGTCTTATACTTTTCAAGATCAATGACGGCTTTTGAGGAGTGGATAAGACCGATAGTGACGTTATTTAAGTCATCCTTTGAATCTATGCTGCTCGAGCAGGCTGCAAGCGACACGAGCATCACCACGCACAGAACAAGTGCAATAATTTTTTTCATCATCCGCACCGCCTTTACTTAATAATCTTGAACTTCGTGCCGTTCGGAGTGTCCTCAAGCACGATCCCGCGCTCAAGAAGCTCTGCACGTATTCTGTCTGCCTCAGCGTAGTTCTTTGCCTTCTTTGCCTCAAGACGCTGAGCGATCTTTTCGTTTATCTCGGCTTCGAGGGCAGAGTCTGCGCCCTCGCGCTTAAAGCCCATAAGCTCTGTAAGCTCGGCGAGCAGGGAGTAGGCGTACTTTACGCTCTCGCCCGAGGCGTGAGCTTCGTTGACGTACGAGTTTATATCTCTGACAAGGTCGAATATTACCGAAATAGCATCAGCGGTGTTGAGGTCATCGTCCATCTTTGCGATAAACTCTGCCTTTTTCGCGTCAACGCTTTCCTTGATCGTAAGATCAAGCTCGCCTGCCTCTGCACTCTTTAGATAGAATTCTGTGCTATCAAGGCAATTGAAGATTCTCTCGATCGCCGTCTTTGACTGCTCGATGATGTCCTTCGAGAAGTTTACGGGACTGCGGTAGTGTGAGCTCAAGATGAAGAAACGGATGGGCATATAGCCGTACTTTTCGGATATCTCGCGGACTGTGAAGAAGTTACCTGCGGACTTTGACATCTTCTTGTTGTCAATATTGATGTATCCGTTGTGCATCCAACGGTGAGCAAACGTGCAGCCTGTCGCGCACTCGGACTGAGCTATCTCGTTTTCGTGGTGGGGGAAGGTCAGGTCCTGACCGCCGCAATGGAAGTCGATA
>JAZSOD010000026.1:0-10251 GCA_045536775.1 Eubacteriales bacterium
TGTATTGCGCTTTCGCAATGATGATATACAATTCCTGCGGAATTGATGATATGCAAGACTTCGTCTTGATGATATACACGCCTCCGGCGTGATTTGGACGTGTTTTACACTGGTATCGCAAGAAAAAAGCACTGCGAAAGCAGTGCTTTTTTCAGTTTACTCAGATTACAGCACGTCCTCGAGTCTTACCGAATGAGGTATGCCGTCCGTGAATTCAAAATAGTTACCCGCGCCGGCAAACGCTTCCTCTGACATAAACAAAGCGTCAAAGGTAAAGAGCTTACGCACGTCGGGATATATTTTTTCCACTCTCGCATTAAGTGCCTTGCACTCCTCGAGACTCTCGCAAATTATAACGATTATCGGCTGACGCTTGAGCTTGTTAAGCTGCTTTTCGTATCTCGTCAGCGACGGATAATAGGTCGAAAGCAGACACAGACGCAGGACCTTGTTGACCGAGTCCTTGAACAGCTTTTCGTCGTTTATAACGCGGAACGCCTGAGCGAACACGGGACGCTCACCAAGCTCGAGATAGCCGTGAACGGTCGCTCTGCCCGAGAAATGACTGTCGGTGTCAAAGGTAGAGCCCAGAGAGTAGTCCCGTACAATATCCTTGTACCGTCTTGCAGTTGCGGCAAACCAATGATTGAGTACGAGCTTGCGGCATATATCCCTGAGCATTTCCCCATCGTTTATTACGATGAGATCGTGATCCTTGTCGGGAATTCTGTTTTGGGATGCTGCACGCTTGGTGTCGCGGGTTAAAAGATGGTTTTTCGGCATTTTTCCCGTGATATGATAAAGAAGCTTTGCTCCAAACGGGAAATACACGCTGAAAACGGGGGGATCGGTCTTTTCGCCGTTTTCAAAGAATCTGCTTCGGAAAGCAAATTTATAGGTCTTGTGAAGAGAGCCGAGCATTCTTTTGTCAACGTGAGAGAAAAGCGCGGGGGTGGGAATTATTCCCGCTTCTATAAGATCGCTGATCATATCGGTTGTGCAGAAGCTGAAGTTGTCTATCCATTCAAGAATGGCGTAATCGGCCTGTCCGAGTCTGCCCGAATAGAAGAAGTCTCTGTTGATGAGATTCCAGGTCTTTTGGAAATAGAGGTTGTTTCCGCCCGCCATATTGCTGAGGAAACACTCCTCTTTGAGATTCATTTCGGGACGGAATGCGTACGGAGAGTGCCAATCGGGATCGAACTTGGGAAGAATAAGCTCGGCGGACGATCTGTCGAACGCTTCGCCCATTTCTGTGGTGGTGGCGATGCGCGGCAGATCGAAGGCGTCGGTTGTAGCGCCCATACAGTCAAGCATACGCAGGTATCGGGGATTGGCAATACTGCCCGAGACCCCCGTGAAATCACAACCGCTGACGAACAGCTTGTACGGCACGTCGTACTCGTCCTGCTTTATCATATCACGAAATGCCACGAGATTTTCCGAGCAGGACTTGTAGCTGACCTCATCAAGCGTTACCGTCTTGTTGGGGTTGTACTTTTCGCAATTATCAAGCTCGGACAGGGAAAAGCTACACTCGGAGCCGTTTTCGAGATTGATGGCTTTTATCTGTCCGTCAATATCGGAAAACGGCTTCTTCTGGACTGCAAGCTCCCGTCCGTCTTTATCTTCTATGATACATACGGATGTGTTGCCGAAGGCGTTGTTTACGCTCTTGAGACATTTCATATTCTTGTCCATCTTGTATATGAAATGCGAGCTAAGTATGTAGAAGGAGGAGTTATCCGCACAGGGCACAAGACTGTTTAACGGCTTCGGACAAGTGGTTACGTGACAAATATCGTTTACCGTGCTGTCGTAGACCGTGACGTGATACTTGCTTCTGATAACGATATCGTCGCCGCAGTATGCGGCGTACAGGGGAGTATTGGCAATAAAGTTCATTATGTAACGGGTCTCAAAGGTCTCGGTGTTGATCTCTATTACCGTGCTCTTGAATCTTCTGTTTTTGTCAACCCTTATCTTGAGCTTGTCCTGATAGTCGATAGCGGCAGATACTAAAATTACGTCGCTGCCGTCCTTTGCCGAAATGCTCGTGATCTTTCTTCCGGGCAAAAGCATAAGCAAATAATTTGCTTTTTCCGCTTCCTCGAAGATGCGCTCGTATTTTTTCGCGGTCTCATTGAGCTTTTTCTTTTGCCAGTTATATAGAGTTACCGACTTTTCAACCTCGGCAATACAACGCTCCAAAATAAGCTTCGGAATGCGTTCGTGATCGTGAGTGGAGTCCTCAAACTGTTGCTTGGTGTAAGAGAAGAAGGTCTTTTTCTCATCACGGGCCTTATTGTCGGTCGGGAAAAGATGATATAGCTTAAAGCTCTTGAAAAGCTCCTCAAGCTCGGCAATGTAATCGCTTAATATCTTCGAGTAGCCGAACTTGCGCTCTGTCCAGACGTCGTTTTCTTCTGAATAATCGTATATTTTGAGTGCATCGTAGCCGATTACGTGACCGAAGGCGAGGCGATTTTTGGACGGAAGCATACACGCCGCAGAATTTATGCACAAAAACTTGTGCTCGTCGATCTCGTCGGGTGTATCTACGTGCTTGTAATTGAACGAATTGAGAATAGTTGAGAAGGATATGCGTCCGTCTGAGTCGATGCGGAAGTCCTGAAGATGACTCGGAGTCTTGAAAACAAGACGCGGTGCAGCGACGCTTGAAAATTCCTCGGGTATCGGTATTTCAAAGATCTCGTGGTCGGTCATAGCGAAAAGGCTTAAGTCGTCATTACCAAAGAGAAGCTTTCTGACCGAATAGCGCACGTCGGATATTATTTTTACGGGGAAAGTGGCGTTGTTCGCCTTTTCCCAGATCTTGATAACGCCTGTGGAATCAATGCAGGCAACGCTTGCGCGGTTTGTGCAAGCCGCGATTATTTCCTCGAAATGCTTTTCGGTGAATACGTTGTAGCGTTCTATAATACTGTGTGCGAAGCTTGTCGGATGTATACCGCGCTTATCAAAACGGGAAAGGTGACAGGTGGCAAGAGAGGACCTCGTGAGATCGAGGCGAGACAGATCAAGTCCCGACAGGTCGCCGCGTCTTGCACTCTTCAATATTTCCGCGGCGTTAGCCACGCTTATTGCACTATTCGTGCGTTCTCTGAACAGATCAATAAAGAAAACCGTGACCGAGCCGTCATTGCAGGAATAGTCCCAACAGCCGTCGGCATCAAGGCGCGGCGCCCCCTCGCGGAGAAGCTCTGACACGAAGCTTATAATTTCGGGGTCGAAGAGCTGCTTTGACAGAGCGTCGCTCGGAGATTCTGCCTTTAGTGAATATTTCATCTGCTCGGACACGAATTTCGCGCAGAAGAAGTCGCGGTATATCTGGTGAACGAAATCGAGCTTGCCGTCGCCGTCAAGACGCAGCATTTTGCACACGCGCACGAAATATATTTTCGCAAGGTCAGCAAGATCAAGCTCGTCGTATGAGGAAAAGGCCGAGTCGCGAAGCAGACGTCTGTATTCCTCGCCGCAAAGACGCTTGTAAGCGGTTTCCTGAAGAAGCTCTGACGCGTAAGCGAGGGTGTCCTCAAGCTCCTCTGAGGAAAGCAAAAATGTTGAGCCGCTTGTATCGTTTGTGATCATGCGGTGGGCGATAACGGGCAGAATATGGGTGAGAAACACCGAATACAGAGCCTTTGTTGAGTCGTTCTCGGCAGAAGCCCCATCCTTGTCAAGCTGACGGTTGATAAAGGAATTCAGAAGGTCCGTTTTGTTGTGAACGGTGTCGCTCGTAACGGTCTGAGCGTACATCCTGAGGTACATAGGTATAGACAGAATGGAGAGCATTGATTTTTCAATGCCGTCGCGCCATAATCCAAGCTCCGAAAGGTAATTTTTTATCTGATTGAAGCTCAGAGGTTTTACCTTCTGATGCTCGAAAATCTCGTCGGGGAGATTCAGGTCTATGTGACGGCCCGATATCATAACGCGCACGTTTGAATATCTTCCTCCGGGGAGGAATTCGAGCATTTCGCGCCTGAACTGAGGCAAAACGCTCTCGGATATTTCGTTGTAGCCGTCAATTATAAGTAAATACCTCGGACTTTGAGTCTTGAGTGAGAACTCGTAGTCGAGCATACCTGCATTCTGACCCGTGCTTTTGTCGGTGGTTGCGGTGTACTCGTCAAAGAGCACCTTTGACAGATGGCGGAGTATGAGGTGGTTTTCGCCCGCAAGGCTTTTTGCATCGACGTATATAGGTATAAGGCAGTCGGATCTCGCCGAATCCGCCTTGTCAAGAAAATCGTAAAAGAGCTTGGTGAGAATGGTGGTCTTTCCGCAGCCTCCCTCGTATCCGACGAGGGACACGTGAGTGTTTTTTACACGCTCACAAAGCTCTTCAAAGCAAAGCTCTGACGAGCCGTCGGATCCTTTTCCCCTGCCCACTCTGCCTTTTTTGCCCGAGGCAGAGAAGGTCTCCGCGACCTCCGCGCCGTTGTCGGGTTCATCCTCGGTCAGATTTTCCTCGGACTTTTTGGGAGGAGCCTTGATCGACGGCATAAGCCTTTCGTCGATGACACTCAGGTCGAACATATAGTCGGACTGTTTTTTTGCTTCGGCAAAAGCGCGCACCTTGTCTATTATGAGCGAGGCGGCTTCGTTGGTACTTCCGGACAGAAGAGCGTTCACCTTGTCCTTGATGCGCTCTTTTGCACCCGAGAGCGTGGCACCGTTACCGAGAACGAGGTGTTCGGGGCTCTGATAAAGCTTACGGTATTCGCTTCCAAGCTCGGGGTCGCTGAAGATACCCGTTTCAAAGTCGCAGTCGCAGAGGAATATGCCAAAGTAGGCGACGTTGAGCTCACTTCGGTCGTTTGCGTGTCTTGACGCCTTGAGCTTCTGGAACTGCGAGACCTCCTCATAGAGCCAGCCGCCGCCTTCTCTGAGGTGCTTGAGGTCGCTTGTGACGAAAATGAGGTATTTTGAATTGTCGACCTCACGGAGAATACCCGGACACCACGATTCGACCTTTTCAAGAGGAAGGTCGGGGCGGTGGTCAAAGTATATTTTCCCTTCAAGAGAGGGGTCCGTTTCGAGAAGGATGTCGTAAAGCTCTGTTACGAGCTTATCGTCCTCGCTTTTATGAGAGATAAAGATGAGGTTTGAGTTGTTCATAATATCACCTGAAAAAAACGAAATTTACGCCGACAAGCGTGTACGGGTGGAGACGGTGGTTGCAGAGAAGCTGTATGCGCGTCTTGAAAGTTTTTGCGCCGCTTTTTTCAAAAAGCGGCAAAGGTGCGAAGAACCGTAATAAACCAAATTCGCACAGATAATGGAGTATGGGTGGAGATTTCAATTACCGCAAAACAAAATGCGCGTCTTGAAAGTTTTTGCGCCGCTTTTTTCAAAAAGCGGCAAAGGTGCGAAGAACCGTAATAAACCAAATTCGCGCAGATAATGGAGTATGGGTGGAGATTTCACTCACCGCAAAACAAAATGCGCGTCTTGAAAGTTTTTGTGCCCTTTTTACAAAAAGGGCAAAGGCTCGAAGCAGGGCATAAGCTCAAGCTTGAAAAGATTTGCCGCGTGACGCTTGTCAATAAGCGCCTTGATTTCGGGGTCGTCTATCTCGCCCGTGCGAATGTATCTGTCAAGCACGGCGTAGGTAAATCCGAGATTTTCCTCATCAGTCTTGCCGCAAAGTCCGTCAATGGGTACCTTTTCAACAAGCTTATACGGCAGACCGAGAAGATGACCTATCTCCTTGACCTCGGTAACGGTCAGCTTTGACAGGGGACTGAAATCGCCCGCCGCATCACCGTAACGGGTGGAATAGCCGACAAAGTCTTCGGACAGATTGCAGGTGTTGACCACCCTGCCGTTAAGACTTTGCGATACGGCGTAAAGGGTTGACATACGGACACGCGGCGGGACGTTGTTGCGGGTCTGCTCGGTTATCTCCACACCCTCGGGGAAATTTTCAAGTATCCCGTCAACCGCATTTTTTATATTTATCACGAAATGCCTGATTCCGAGATGCTTACATAATGCGTAAGCCGCATTGATATCGTGCTGCTCGCCGTTTGGCATAAGCACGCCGATAACGCGGTCGCGGCCGAGAGCCTCGACACAGAGCGCCGCGGCAACCGAGCTGTCCTTGCCACCCGAAATGCCGACAACGGCATTGCATCCGCGACCGTTCTTTTCAAAAAAATCTCTTATCCAATTGACGCAGTCATCCTTGACCTTTTGGGCGTTGAACATATTGGCTCTCCTTGATACAAGCAACATATACTTAAATTATACATGAAAACAGATAATGTGTCAATGCTTGACCGAATAGTGTTGAAAAAAGCAAAAACAAGTGATATAATGAAGCAAAGACGCAAAAACGAGGATATATATGCAGAAAATATTCCCGAATTACTACAAAAAATTCAAATGTATCGCCGACAAATGCAGACACAGCTGTTGTATCGGCTGGGAGATCGACGTTGACGAGGATACGCTTGACTACTATAACACCCTTGACTCCGAGCTTGGAGACAGGATAAGGAAAAGCATCGAGGGAGATGCACCGCACTTTGTTCTCGGCGAGGGCGAGCGTTGTCCGTTTTTGAATACGCGCGGACTTTGCGATATTATATCCGAGCTCGGCGAGGGCGGACTTTGCGATATATGCCGACTGCACCCGCGCTTTTGCAATTTTTACGACGGTTTTACAGAGATCGGGCTCGGGCTTTGTTGTGAGGAGGCGGCGCGTATCGTGCTGACCGAAACCGAAAAGTTTTCGCTTGACCTGCCCGAAGCCGCTAAGAATATGAGCTTTTTTGCAGAACGCCAAAAGGTGTTTGATATTCTTCAGGACAGAAGCGTCACCGTGCTTGAAAGACTCAAAAAACTCGCGGTAAAATACGGCTTGAAGCTTGAAATTTCGGGCGACTCGCTCTATGAGCTGTACTCCTCACTTGAAAGGCTTGACACAGGCTGGGACACGGAGCTTGAAAAATTGAAAAGTTCAGACGGAGCAGCCGCGCTCGAGAGGGAAGACACACAAATTTTCTTTGAGCAGCTCGCCTGCTACCTCGTATTCCGCCACTTTGACGGCGGAGTCGGATTTGTGCTTGTAAGTATGCTTGCGGTGAGCGCAATATGTGCGTCCTGCGAGAGCACGGACGAGATGCTCGATAAAGTCAGAATGTACTCGTCTGAGATAGAATATTCAGAAGAGAACACCGAAAAGGTACGGGAGTTCTTGAGGTAAAGAGTAAGAATCGACCCAAAAGCGATGACGGTCGGCAGTAATAGGAAAGGAGGCTTTCTTGTGGATAAGCATATCAATATCGGGATACGGGACTTGTGCGAAAAGGTAATTCCGTGGGGAAGCCTTGACACGCGCCGAAGCGCCTTCCGCGTTGTCGAAAGCGTGCGTCTGCATAAGGAGCTACAGAAAAAGGGCGGCGCCGTCTACACCGCCGAGCTCCCCGTTACCGCAAGCTTTGAGTCGAACGGCTTCACCGTTACTCTGTCGGGTCGCGCCGACGGCGTTATTCAGACCGAGGACGGCTATATCGTTGAGGAGATAAAATGCGTTAACGTCCCCGTAAGGACGCTCGAGTCGGGCTTCTGCCCCACTCATCTCGCACAGGCTATGTGCTACGCGTATATCTACGCCGATGACCACCGTCTTGACTCAATAACAGTTCGCCTAACTTACTGCGATATTTCTACCGAGGAGACCGTGAATTTCGACTACCTTTACGACGTGTCCTCGCTAAAGGACTTTACCGATAATCTTGTTTTTGAGTTTACTCAGATAGAATCCGAAAAGCTTGTCCGCAGGGCAGAATTCAACGCAAGCACAAAGCGCCTTGCCTTTCCGTACGGTGACTATCGCGAGGGTCAGCGAACTCTTGCCGAGCACGTTCTCGAGGCAGTCTGCACAAGAAAAAAGCTTTTCGCCGAGGCACCGACGGGCACGGGCAAGACTATTGCCACGCTTTTCCCCGCGATCAAAGCACTCGGTGCGGGATACGGCTCAAAGATCTTCTATTTTACGTCAAAAACTACTATTGCAAAGGCGGCAGCCGACACCTTTAAGCTTCTCCGCGAGGGCGGGCTTTGCGGCTCCGCGATAGTTATAAGCGCAAGAGAGCGTATATGCAGATGCACACCCGAGACCTGTGAGCCGTCGGTGTGCGGTCACGCAGACGGTTGCTTCGAGAGAATAAACGAAGCCACGCTCGACGCTGTCAGAAACGAGACCTTTTTCGACCGTGAGGTTATTGACAGATATGCAGACAAGCACCGAGTGTGCCCGTTTGAGCTGTCGCTTTCGGTGTCCGAGTGGTGTGAACTCGTTATATGCGACTATAACTATTTGTTTGACCCGAATGCGTATTTCCGCCGCTATTTTTCGGCGTACGGCGACTATATTTTCCTTGTAGACGAGGCGCATAACCTCGGTGACCGAGCGCGTGAGATGTATACTCACTCGGTAAAAAGCAGCGATATCGAGGCGCTTATAGCTCAGATTAGTAGCGAGGACAGACTTCTTTATCCCAAGGCGCTTGAGGTGCTTGAATATATGAGGAGTGCCGATAAGCTCATTGAGAAAACAAGCCGCAAGGAAGGCGAGATAGGAACCTTTGTTTCCGAAAAGCCGTTCGGCATACTCAATAGACGCCTCGGTGAGTTGGTGTATGCGTTTGATCAGTATTTTGACAGACACAAGGGCTCGGAGAGACGCTTTGGCGAGCTTTATTTTGAGATAAAAAACCACCTTAAAATAGCGGAATATTACTCTGACAAGTATGTCAGTACCATTGATTTCAAAAACGGCGAGTACACCTTCCGTGAGTTCTGCGTAGACTCGTCGGACGTTATTTCGGCACGGGCATCGCTTGGACGCGGCGCAGTATTCTTCTCGGCAACACTTTCGCCGTTTGATTACTATAAAAGTATTCTCGGCGGTTCGGAAAACGATCTGTATCTGACCCTGCCGTCACCCTTTCCCAAAGAAAATCTGTGTCTTTGCTCTACCTATAAGTTCAGTACAAGACTTGATGACCGTAAGGCGACAAATACCGCACTCGCAAAGCTACTTTCTGTGTTCGTGAGCGCGAAAAGCGGAAATTATATCGTCTTTTTCCCATCGTACAAGTATATGAGCGCGGTCCATGACGAGTATAAGCGGCTTTATCCGAGCGCGCGTACCATTATTCAGAAAAGCGCGATGACGGGGGACGAGAGACTTGAGTTCATAAGCTGCTTTGAAAACCCGTCTGCAGTCACGAAAATGCAGAAAAAGAGTGATAGTGTAAAGGGCGGTACGGATGAACGCGCCGCAATTCTCGCAGAGCTCGGTCTTACGCGTGGAGCTGCCCTTTTCGGACGAATGGGCGCGGCAAATACCGCGGTCAAGAGCAGCGCGGCATACGAGTCCGAAACCGATTCGCTGCTTGCGTTTGCGGTGCTCGGCGGAGTGTTTGCCGAGGGCGTGGACTATGCGGGCGAGAGGCTTATCGGCTGTGCTGTCGTTGGCGTGGGTCTGCCCGGAATAAATGATGAATCAAACATAATTTCAGAGTATTATAACAAGAAAAGCTGTGACGAAAATATGCCGGGCTACGATTTTGCGTACCGTATCCCCGGTATGATAAAAGTGCTTCAGGCGGCGGGCAGAGTTATACGAAGCGAAACTGATCGCGGTGCGGTGCTTCTTATAGACGACCGATTTGCCACACCCGAGTACACGCGCCTGTTTCCGTCACATTGGAGACACATAAGGTACGTGGGCAACGATGCGGCGCTTGCGGAGCTTTTGCGGCGATTCTACTGTGAGTAGAGAGAAGGAGAGGGTGAACTCTCCTTCTTTTTGTTGGCAAGTTTCGTCAAACTAAAGAGAACGGGTGGAGATAACGAAATCGGCAGGCCTTCCCTCGCATACTATTGCAAGCGACCGATGGTCATCCCTACAAGAGATTTGGAATTTATTTTGTAGGGACCGACGTCATCTGTCAAGAGCAAGATTGTAAACAGTTGTGCAAGAGGATTGTATACACATTTTATGTTCATTCTTTATGCTTTTGGAAGCCGAACGGAGCGTAGCGGAGAGAGGCTTCCAAAAGCGGCGCACGGCTCAATCGAGGCGAGAAATGCGACGGTTGAGCAGCTGCTCAGTCCGCAGATCGATCTCCGCGATCTTGTAGTTGCGGTAGCAGAGCGAAGCGAAGTCTGCGCCTTCCGGACGCATCTCCAATTCCGCTCCTACCATAG
>JAZSOD010000021.1:0-7520 GCA_045536775.1 Eubacteriales bacterium
CTTTTCGTTGGTTATGCCGCCACCTCCCCCGAGGGGGAGGCTTCGATGAAAGCCCGCTCAAGCGGGTTAACGTAACAATTGCATGGCTGGCAGGCCAAGCTAAAACGCACTTGTGCGTAGCCGGTAACATTAGGGCTATGCCCGAAAAGGAAATACCCCCCGTTATACGGGGGGATATTTATTGTGAAATTGGATGTTTATCAAAAGCAAATAAAAAACTTGAAATTTTTTCAAAAAAGGCTTGACAAACAACAGTCTTTGTGTTATAATAGACGAGCGTTGGCAGTTTGGCGGGATAGCTCAGTTGGCTAGAGCAATCGGTTCATACCCGATAGGTCATGGGTTCAAGTCCAATTCCCGCTACCAGGCCCGTTGGTCAAGCGGTTAAGACACCGCCCTTTCACGGCGGTAACATGGGTTCGATTCCCGTACGGGTCACCAAACGTAACAAATCCGAACTATTTCGTAAATCGAAATTGGTTCGGATTTGTTTTTTACTATAATTATCCAATTAATACTGATAACCACCGCTGAGAGCAACCAAACAATCACTCTCGGCGGTGTTTCATTATTCTTTAATAAACGGCGTATTTCTAATATGAGATTGCAGACTATAAGCCCCCTTATAGCCAATCTCTCTTGCCATGATAAACAACGCGAGCAGTTTGTGGCTCGGTCTTGAATAATACAACGTGCGTTCCTCGCCGTTAATAGTAAGATTCTGCTTCCGCATCACCTTTAACAGCAGCAAATCATCTAATACTGCATCAATCTTATCGTTCGAAATCTCGCAATCCTTTGCGAGTACCGAACTTTCAAAAACGTAGTTTTCGGTTCTATGATACAAGTAGATCAAAGCGTTCATTGTGTCAGTATGAGAGAGTGCCGCAAAGATTTTTTTCAGATCGTCCTTGTCGTTCAGAAAATGTCCGTATCCTTCTGCTGGTTGCGGAAATACAGAAAAGAAAGGTTCTTTTCCGTTAGATACGATTGTAAATCCGTTATCGTCAAGAATATAGGAAGCGTTTTTCTGATTTTTGATCTCGTTGGGATCGTACTTCTTTTCAATTTCCATACGGCAGTTAAACAAACCGCGCTCGATCTGCCACCCGATATCACGCGCAACATTGAAGCGCTCATTTGCCGCGGTGTTATGAATCAATTTTACAATCCTACATGATATATCCGACATAGAAACCGAATCGTTACCAAAAAGCTCGTCGAGAGAAACCTCAAGCTCGTTAGAAAGAGGAACGAGAAGTGCTCCGTCGGGGTATGTTTCGCTTGTTTCCCATTTAGAAACAGCTTGCGCCGACACTCCAAGCTTTGTTGCAAGCTGCTCTTGTGTCAAATTCTTTTCAAGACGCAATCTTTTGATATTAGCCGATAAACTCATCTTATTTACCTCCGATCATTTTGCATCTGCCGTTGAAGTTGTATTCATACGATTGTCTACCGCACATTCTCTCAAAAGCAAGCGATATCAAGGACAGAACAATTCCATCACCGTGGCACTCATAAACTCTTACCTCACCCTCGGTAAGGTGTGCGGTTACCCAATGACAAGCACCGACAGAACAGAATTCGTCGAGGATTTCTGTAACACGTTCTTGCTTTAATCCCGTCTTGCCCGCAACATAGTGTGCTGTGAAGCTTTCGGAGCAGTTGGTTGAATGGACGAAGTACAGCACGGAAAGAGCATCCTCGTTAGACAAGAACTTAAAAATCTTAACGATTTCTTTTTGCTTATTCGAATCGTTCATCCATGCAAAGTTAGCCTTGTTTCGTAGCATCATCACGGCTACATTCACATTTTCAGAGCTTGCTACAAACTCAAAGAATTCGTGAAGCGAAATGTTGGATCGGTAAAAATGCGATATCTCGGACGGAAAGACGTTTTCTTTGTCATAAACTTCATCGTTATATTTAGAAACCGTTCCGTACATAGCGGGGACAAGCGCTTTCACCGTTTCAAATGCCTTCAATACAGACTCCCGGCGGTCAAGTCCTTCGAACAAATAGCGAATTTCTTCTTTTGTGCTTTGCTTTTTGTCATCGGAAAGTCCGAGAAGCGTATCGGTTGTGACGCCATAATATTTTGCGAGTTCTACAACCATAGGAAGATCCGGCGTTGAAGCGCCATTCTCCCATTTTGAAATAGTTTTATTTGATACAGATAGACTTTGAGCCACATCCTCCTGCGTTACTCCCTTTAAAGTGCGGAACTCCACTAATTTTTCTGCGATCTTACATTCATACATATTTTTCACCTCTCGAAAAAAATTCAAGTTCCGGAGCTTGTGACTATATTATACACGAAACCAACAGTAGAGTCAACGGAGCGATATTTTATTATTTCTCCAAAACGGAGATTTATCGACGAAATAACAAAACATTGGTTGAAATCAAAAAATGTATAAAATACCGCTGAGAGCGACCAAATGGTTACTCTCGGCGGTTATGTTTTATTCTATTCTCCCGTGTAGTATGCAGGACTGTGGAATCTTCTGAAGAACGCCGCCGCATGTGCGCGTGTCATTGTTCCGTGGGGAGCAAACACGTCCTTCTCTTCGCCCTTGAGCAGTGCTCTCGACACTACCCAATCCACCGCTTCTCTTGCGTATTCGGACACATCGTTTGCGTCCTTGAAATCACTGAGTCTCGGCATTACGGGGTTATCCACCGTAACATTATCTCCGCGTTTTTGTGCATACCGGTACAAAACTGTTGCCATCTGCTCGCGCGTTATTGCTTTATCGGGTGAAAACTCGTTTTCGGCAAAGCCGAGCACAAGCTTTTCGCTTGCCGCCCAACGTATTGCTTCAAGGTTATGGCTCTCGGCATCAACGTCGTCAAACGGCATTATATAATTGACCACGGGCGAGCCTGCCATTTTCCATATAACCGTTACAAAATCCTCGCGCGTTATATCCTCGTCAAGACCGAAGCGGTTATCTGCAACACCGTCCATCAGTCCGTTGTCAACGTTATATCTTACCTCGCCGAAATACCACTCTCCGAGCACTACGTCCTCAAACGGATTATCCCATTCCTCGTCGGGCGTCGGTATCTCCTCCCACTTTGCATAAAGAGTAATGCTTTTTGTAACTGCCGTTCCAAACCAAAACGGCTCCTTAAGCCCGGCGTCATAAAACCAACCCTCGAAGTAATAGCCCTCTCTTTCCGGCAGGTCTTCCTTTTCAATAACAGTTCCCTTTTCGATCCGCACCTTTGAGATCGTATCGTCATCAAGAACGTAGGTCACGGTTGCTTTTTTTGACATAATAAGCAGCATATAAGCAAGCTCCGAATCAGCGGCAACACTTAAATGCGGGGCAAAAAGACAGGTGAGTACACAGAAAAGAAGCAAAATACAAACAGATCTAAGTAAATTGGTTTTCACAAGTCTCATAATTACCTCCACATTCAAAATTTTATCCCTCGGGCATTATATATTCAAGCACGGTGGCGCCGTCACGCGTGGTCTGTGCCACGTACACTACCGTATCAACAAAGCTTCCCGTACGCTTTGCAACAAGTCTTTCGGGACTCGAAAACTCTGTTTCGAGTATCTCTCCCTCTCCTACCGCTATCTTACTGCAGGGGGTGAAGTTTTCACCGTAAACGAATATAAATTCGTTCTTTATTTCAATCGAGCTTATCTTCACGGGATGGCAGGAGTATTTAAGCTCGCTCGGAGCAGTTTCCTCTACCTCCTCGTTGGTCATCGAATATTCAAGCAGCTTGAGGCCCTCCTGATATTCTGCCGTACCCATATATTTATGGTGGTACTTTGTTAAGGTGCCCTCGCTCGTTCCCATCATCTTCTGCACCTGCGCAAGAAGCTGATAGGTCTCAAGGTTCATATCCTCGCCCTCAAGTCCAAAGTTCGACCAGATGACGTACTCGGTGGTATAGGCGTTGGGAGCGTGCTCGCTTATATAGTTCACGCTGAAATCGATGGCGGGAAGATGGTCGCCGTAGATTACGACTACGCATTTCTCGTCATAGTCCTCAAGCTTATCTATAAGGTCGCCGACCATTTTGTCCATTTCCTTAGCAGTACTTGCGTAGAAGGAAAGTCCTGCTCTCTTATCTTCGGTGAGGTTATCCGCTTTGGCGTCTATGTACTCGGCAAACTCGTTCGGGTTTACGTAGCCCGCGTAGGGTCCGTGACCCTGCACCGAAACCGTGAACACAAAGTCACTTCCATCTGTAGACTTCAGCGCCGACAGTATCTCGCCCGGCAGGATATCGTCCTTGGTCCAGCTTAAGCTGTTGCGCTTATAGCCGTTCATATACTCAATGGAGGTAAAGGTATCGAAGCCGAGGTGGCTATATGCTCTGTTGCGCTCGTAAAATAGCGCGTTATAGTTGTGTATCGCGTGGGCCGTGTAGCCCATTTTCTTCATATTGAAGGGTGTCGCGTCACCGAGCACGTTATCCTTGAGAAGCGTATAGTATGGTGACTCGCCTATCGTGAAGTGGTCTAGGTTCATACCCGTCAGCACCTCGAACTCGACGTTTGACGTACCGCCGCCGTACGAAGGCACGTACAAAAGTCCGCTCGGGTACTCGTTACAGAGCCGTCTGAAGTTCGGCACGGGGTCATCTACCGACAAAGTCACTCCGTGCATCCACGAGGTATCAAAGAAGGATTCAAGCTGGATAACGATAACGTTCGGCTTATCCTCCTCTATCGGTATTTCGGGTGGTACAGTCTCAGACTCGCTTCCGTGAAGCTCCTCTTTAAGAGTGTTGACCTTTTCATCCGAATAATCATCGGGCGCGTTTACGCCCGTCGCGCCTGCGCTCTTATAGAAGTTATACGCAAAGCCGTTTCTCTCGTAATATTCGTTGGGAGTCTCGTCTCCGCGCGGAAAGAAGTCAAAAACTCCTATTACGACAACGTAGACTGCGAGAAGCACGAGTATGGGTGCCGCAAGCTTAATATCACGCTTGAAATCGGTCTTATAACGCGGTCCAAAGCGGAACAAGAGCACCATTGCGGCAAGCACCGCAACTAATCCGATAACAATGAGCGATATCTGCCACGGCTTCATATAAAGACCGATAAGCTGGGTCGCTTCGCCCGTGAGTCTGAAGTCGGATGCAGATATGGGCAGGGGTCTGAAGCCCAGCACGATGGCGTTGGTAACACCTATCACGAGCCACGCGACCGTCGGAACGGCAAACGCGAACCACTTACGCCCGACTATTAGCATAAAGAAGGTGGTTGCCATTACAAGCGCCGTATTTATGAGAAAGGTCGGAAAGCTAAGAAAGAGGTGCGTGAACGCTTCCACTATCGAGCCTCTCTGAAGCCACTCAAGTATAAAGTTTACTCCTGCCGAGCTAACTATCCACGCAAGAAGGCAGGCAAGAGGTGAAATTTCTCTGTATTTTACGGGGGCCTTTGTCCCTGCCGCCCGTTTTTCATTTATTGGCATTTTTATACCCCGAAAGTCATCTTTCATTCAAATTCTTTAAGAAAATATATTTTTGAGTCATCAACCGAAAAGCTCTGTCCCGACAGATAATCGAATTCACTTCCGCTTTTTTCAAAGGACATACGAAGCTTGTAAGCATAGAGTGCCTGATAGGAATAGCCTGCTTTGCGGTCATCGCGGTTGATTCCGTATTTACCGTCACCGAGAAGCGGATGTCCGATAGACGACAGGTGAGCGCGTATCTGATGCGTCTTACCCGTTATCAGCTCTACCTCAAGCAGCGACAGGCCTCTCTTTTCCTTTAAGACCTTATATTTGGTTACGATCTCCTTGTATCCCGAGAGCTTTTTGGTCTTTATATCAACGAGATTATTATCCCCGTCCTTTTTTAAGTAACCGCCAAGCGTCTGCTCCTTTGCGGGCATTTTTCCGTGTACCGCGCAGAGATAAAGCTTGTCAAGCTCACGTTTTTTGATCTTTTCGTTGAAAAATCTGAGTGCCGCGGCGGTCTTTGCTCCAATGACGATGCCGCCCGTGTTTCTGTCTATACGGTTACAAAGCGCGGGAGCAAACGACTGCTCTGCGTTCGGGTCATACTCACCCTTGCGGTAAAGGTATGCCTTGATATGACTTATGAGGGTATTGACCTCCTCGTTTTCATCCGAGTGGACTATAAGTCCCGGTTGTTTATTTACGAGGATGATGTTTTCGTCCTCGTAAACCACGTCGATATTCGGCTTCAGGCGCATAAAGGCGTTGTCGCTTGCGTCTGCGGCGAAGAACTCCTCGGAAATAAACATTTCCACGGTGTCGCCCTCGCACAGCACGTAGCCTGCTTCGGTGCGCTTTCTGTTTACCTTTATCTTTTTAGTACGTATTGATTTATATAAAAGAGACGTCGGGAAGGCTTTGAGGGTCTTGGTGATAAACTTATCGAGTCTCTGTCCCGCGTCGTTTTTGCCTATATATAAGGTCCGCATATTCTTCCTTAATCAGTCAAAGGGTATATTGCAAAGCAACACACCCCTTGATACTCTTATTTGTCTTTGCTTATTTTGTACCGAAAAGTCTGTCGCCTGCGTCGCCGAGTCCGGGAACTATGTACGCGTGGTCATTAAGCTTTTCGTCAAGCGCCGCGATGAAAATGTCAACGTCGGGGTGAGCCTCCTGCACCTTCTTTACTCCCTCGGGCGCGCCGACAAGGCACATAAGACGGAGATTGGTACAGCCCTTGTCCTTGAGCATCTGAAGTGCGTCAGCCGCGCTTCCGCCCGTTGCGAGCATAGGGTCAACCACGATAACTATTCTATCCTCAATGTCGAAGGGAAGCTTGCAGTAATACTCTACGGGCATATGTGTGTCGGGGTCTCTGTAAAGACCGATGTGACCCACCTTGGCAACGGGAACAAGGCTTAAAAGTCCGTCCACCATACCGAGACCTGCACGAAGTATCGGAACTATGGCAAGCTTTTTGCCTGCAATAGTCTTCGCCTTCATTTTGGAAACGGGTGTTTCTATCTCTATTTCCTTGAGGGGAAGATCGCGTGTAAGCTCATAACCCATAAGCATTGCGATCTCGTCAAGAAGCTCACGGAAGTCCTTGCTTCCCGTCTTCTTGCTTCTCATTATTGTAAGCTTGTGCTGAATCAGGGGATGGTCGATAATATGAAGTGTACTCATTTCAAAGTCCTCCTATTTTTATATCATTTATATTATATCACATTTTTCTACAAATGCAAGGGCTTTGGGAAATACATTTAAGTTTTGTTTGTTAAAATCGTTTGTTTCACTTGTAGGGGTCAACGTCCGCTGTCAAGAGCAAGATTGTAAACAGTTGTGCAAGAGGATTGTATACACATTTTATGTTCATTCTTTATGCTTTTGGAAGCCGAACGGAGCGTAGCGGAGAGAGGCTTCCAAAAGCGCGCGCGGCTCAATCGAGGCGAGAAATGCGACGGTTGAGCAGCTGCTCAGTCCGCAGATCGATCTCCGCGATCTTGTAGTTGCGGTAGCAGAGCGAAGCGAAGTCTGCGCCTTCCGGACGCATCTCCAATTCCGCTCCTACCATAG
>JAZSOD010000052.1:0-2994 GCA_045536775.1 Eubacteriales bacterium
CTCCAGAACCCCACCTGCGATGCCGTCGCTGCCAAGATTGCGGCGCTTGAGGGAGGCGTTGGGGCTATGCTTACCTCGTCAGGCCAGGCGGCGAGCTTCTATTCGGTATTCAATATCTGCTCGGCAGGTGACCACGTTGTAGCCGCTTCTGCTGTTTACGGCGGAACCTTTAACCTTTTCTCAGTCACTATGAAGAAGCTCGGCATCGAGTTTACCTTCGTTCACCCCGACGCATCTGCCGAGGAGCTTGCCGCGGCAGTTAAGCCCAACACAAAGGCTTTCTTTGCCGAAACGCTTTCCAACCCCTCGCTTATCGTTCTCGACATCGAGAAGTTCGCTAAGGTAGCGCACGCAAACGGAGTTCCGCTTATAGTTGACAACACCTTCCCCACCCCGATAAACTGCCGTCCGTTTGAGTTTGGCGCGGACATCGTTACCCATTCCACCACCAAATATATAGACGGTCATGCAGCTACCGTCGGCGGTGCAATAGTTGACAGCGGTAACTTTGACTGGAGCAAGTATCCGGACAAGTTCCCCGGTCTCACCACTCCCGATGATTCTTATCACGGCGTTACCTACACCGAGATGTTCGGTCCCGGCGCATTCATCACCAAGGCTACCGCACAGATAATGCGTGACCTCGGTTCTATACAAGCTCCGCAGAACGCATTCCTTATAAACCTCGGTCTTGAAACTCTCGCTCTCCGTATGAAGCAGCACTGCGAAAACGCACAGTATATCGCAGAAGCACTTGAAAAGGACGAGAGAATCACCTGGGTTGAGTACCCCGGTCTTAAATCCAGCAAGTACTACGACCTCGCACAGAAATATATGCCGAACGGCACCTGCGGCGTTATCTCCTTCGGTATCCGCGGCGGTCGTGAGGCAGCTACCAAATTCATGGACAGCCTCAAGCTTGCGGCAATAGTTACTCACGTTGCGGACGCCCGCACCTGCGTGCTTCATCCCGCATCCACCACTCACAGACAGCTCACCGACGAGCAGATGAGAGCAGGCGGTATTTCTCCCGATCTCATCCGTTTCTCCGTTGGTATTGAAGATAAGGAAGATATCCTTGCAGATATCATGTCCGCTCTTGACCGGATATAATATAACGAAAGGTAAAGGTAAATATAAATGAAAGCAAGACTCCCCAAGGGTATGGGCGGCGGCCCCGGTAATATGAACAGCATGATCCGTCAGGCGCAGAAGATGCAGGAGGATATGCAGAATCTCCAGGCAGAGCTTGACGAGCGCGAATACGAGGTATCCGCAGGCGGCGGCGTTGTTACCGTTAAGATAAACGGTAAGCACGAAGTTCTCTCTATTGACATAGCTGAAGAAGTTGTCGATCCCGACGATATCGAAACCCTGTCCGACATTCTGGTTGCGGCAGTAAACGAGGCTATCAAGAAGGTTGACGACACCAATGCCGCTGAAATGAGCAAGATAACCGGAAGCATGAATATTCCGGGTATCATGTAATCCAGCATGGCAGAATATATCGAACCGCTTGAAAATCTGATAACGCAGTTTCAGCATCTTTCGGGAATCGGCAGAAAAACCGCCGTCCGTTTGGCGTTTTCCGTGCTTGATTATTCGGAGGAGGAAGCGCAGAGATTTGCAGCTGCAATAATGCGAGCAAAGAGCGACGTAGGAACCTGCCCCGTGTGTCAGAATATTTCGGAGGGTGACCTCTGCCCCGTGTGCGCTGACGCAACGCGAGACAGAAGCGTTATCTGCGTGGTTGAAGATTGCCGAGCGATAATGAGTATCGAGCGTGTAAGAGAATACCGCGGACTTTATCACGTGCTCCACGGCGCACTCTCTCCGATGAACGGCATTACGCCCGAAACTCTCAAAATAAAAGAACTCCTCGCACGCCTTGAGGACGGCGAGGTAAAGGAGATAATCATCGCAACAAACCCGACGATAGAGGGCGAAACTACCGCGATGTATATCTCAAAACTGCTCAAAAACACCGACGTTAAGGTAAGCCGACTTGCATACGGCGTCCCCGTCGGCGGAGACCTTGAGTACGCCGACGAGGTAACCCTCTTCCGCGCACTTGAGGGAAGACGGGAGATTTAACCCCAAATGTTTATAATCAAAAACCACCGCAAAATTTGATGTGAACCCAAAAGTTTAGACAAAAATTAAATATTAAATTGCTTGCGGATGAGCTCGGTATTGAACTGGGCTCATTCCTTTTAATTTGAGAGAAATTCTCTCATTGTTGTAGTAATGTATGTATTCTTCCAACTTTTCAATGAATCCCCGAGGGGATTCAAATTTTTCGCCGTAATACATTTCAACTTTCAGCCTGCCGAAGAAATTTTCCATTATGCCATTGTCCATACAGTTTCCTTTTCGGGACATACTTTGCGTAATGTTATGTTCGACAAGAAGACGTTGGTATTCGGCATGCTGGTATTGCCAACCTTGATCAGAGTGAAATAGTGGTCGCGCATCGGAAGGAAGCCTCTCAAATAGTCCGTTTAACATATCTCTAATTTGCTGCAAGTTAGGGCTTGTAGAAATGGAATAAGAAATAATTTCGCGGTTGAACATATCAAGCACAGGCGAAAGATAAATCTTTTCATCACCGATCTTAAACTCTGTAACGTCGGTCGTCAGTTTTTCAAAAGGCTTATCTGCGTGAAAATCTCTTTTCAGCAGATTGTCCGCCACCTTTCCAACCTCTCCTTTGTAGGAATGGTATTTACCGTTTTTGCTCTGTTTACCACGCAAATTAAGGGATTTCATCAGTTTTAACACGGTTTTATGGTTAATTGGATAACCTTTTGCCTTCAACTCAGAACAAATACGTCTATAGCCATATCTGCCTTTGTGAGCACTGTAGATTTCCAATATATCTTGTTTTTCGCTTTCGTATTTGTCTTTATCCTTCTGTTTCAGATAGTAATAGTACGTGCTTCTTGCTATCCCGGAAAGCTCTAACAAATCTTTAAGCGGATACTTTTGCCTTAG
>JAZSOD010000035.1:0-3459 GCA_045536775.1 Eubacteriales bacterium
TGTCTTTCCAAGGCATTTTAATAACCTCCTTTGCGGTCATTTTTCTGCCTTTATTATATCACAAAACTGTATACAATCATCTTGCACTACCTGTATACTATCATACTACACTGTACAGGGACGCCCCCACAGGCATACAGCGCGTGAGGATTTGCGGTAATTGAGGTATCGACCCATACCGCCAACATTGGCACAAATTCAGACGGCAGGAGCAAGCCCCTGCCCTACGGGATAATTTCAAATCTCTTGTAGGGGACGTCCTCGGCGTCCCGTAAAAGCAAACAAATTAAATTACACACAAAACAATGTTTGATTGGAGTCTTGATATTACCCACACACAAAGAAAAAACGGCAGAGCAAGCTCTGCCGTTTGATTTTTTATTCTCAGACAATCTTTTAGTTGTCTGCCTTTTCGTCATTGTATTCGGGGAATACCGAAATCATGGGCTTTACGTCCTTCTTGCGAATTGTTCTGTCAATATAGTTCTTGGTGATCTTGCAAACGATACCGGAGAGACAGATAACGCCTATAAGGTTGGGGATCATCATAAGACCGTTGAAGGTGTCGGAGATGTCCCACGCAAGAGAGGAGGTAAGGATAGCACCGAACATAATTGTAACGAGGTGGATAACCTTGTAGATCTTTGTCGACTTTGCGCCGAAGAGGTATTCCCAGGCCTTTGAGCCGTAGTGGTCCCAACCGAGAACGGTGGTGAAGGCAAAGAGCGCGATCGCAATAGCAACGAATTTAGAGCCGAGACCGATTCCGAAGCCGAATATCGTGTCAAATGCGCTTGCAACGAGAGTTGCGTCGGTAACACCCTCTGTGAGAGTGAAAGTTTCGAGGTTGTAAAGTCCCGAGGTGAGAACTACGAGAGCAGTAATGGTACAAACTATCATAGTATCAGCGAACACCTCGAAGATACCCCACATACCCTGCTTAACGGGCTCCTTGATGTTGGAGTTCGAGTGAACCATAACCGACGAGCCGAGACCTGCCTCGTTGGAGAACACGCCTCTCTTGAAGCCCTGCTGAACTACCGTTGCGATGAACGCACCGAGAGTACCGCCCGCAACAGCCTTGATATTGAAGGCATACTTGAAGATAGCGGCAAATGCGGGGATTATCTTTGCATAATTAAATGCGATAAGAATCAGGCTTCCCGAAACGAAGAGGACAACCATAAAGGGAACTATCTTTTCGGCAAAGGAAGCAATTCTCTTAAGACCGCCGAGGGTGATAAGAGCAGCGACGGCAACGAGGATAACACCGAGAATTACAGAGTAGAGAGAAACTCCTTCAAATACCGAAACGCTTGCAAGTGCGTCGATCTTGAACGCAGATTCTACGTTAACGACGATTTTGTTGATCTGACCCATAGCACCGATACCGAAGGATGCGAGAAGGGTGAAGATGGAGAAGATAATAGCGAGAGACTTACCAACGTATTTGCAGCCCTTGAAGGAGCCGAGACCGTCCTCGAGGTAGTACATAGCGCCGCCCGACCATTCGCCGTCCTTATTTCTGCGGCGATAGTAGATACCGAGAACGTTTTCTGCGTAGTTCGTCATCATTCCGAAGAATGCGGCGAGCCACATCCAGAATACCGCACCGGGACCACCAACGCATATAGCGGCAGCAACACCCGCGATGTTACCAACACCGATAGTAGCCGCGAGAGCAGTACAAAGTGCCTGGAAGGGTGAAATGGACTTAACGTCCTTTGAGCGACCTATAACTTCCTTCTTAAAAAGGCTTCCGATAGTGTTTTGCCACCAGAGTCCGAGATGGGACACCTGGAAGAACTTTGTAAGCACCGTTATAAGAATACCCGTTCCTATAAGTAGTACGAGTCCGAGCGCTCCCCATACGACACCGTTTACGGCATCGTTGTAATCAGCGAGCTTTTCCAAAAACTGAGTCATAATGACCTCCATTCCGCCGCTTTAAGCGGCACAAAAAATAAAAAAAAGAGCTAAACGCACACCGTTTAACTCCGAAATTGCAAATATACCCAAAGAAAAACACTTCGGGAATAAGTATTTGCTCCGTCCTTTTGCCTGAGAGATTTACGCAGTTGCGTATTGCACCTTCGGCATCCTTGCGGACTTCTCCGGAGTGCTATCAGAATTCAGTCCTCGTCCTTCGACACCTGAGAGCGTTACTCCTTCGGTTGCTTTCGCATCTTCTGAATCCATCACATAGCCCTTATTTTATACCGCCTCACTATTGCAAAGCGGTCCCATAGTGCGTATTATAGCAGAAAATTCTACAAAAAGCAATAGTTTTTTCAAAAAAAGTTAAAAATTTGTCAAACAAAAACGCGCCCGACTTGAATCGGACGCATTTTTCATTATTTTGCGTTTCTTATTTCGTCTACTACAGAACGTCTGTGGGGGAAATCGGGAGATTATGACACAGCGAAAAACGAATGTCAAGCATTTTGTTAAAAAATGGCTGTGCGGTTGAAAAGTTCTGAAAAATGTGGTATATTATATTATATGTACGATTTTTTCGGAAGAAAGGAGAAGGGGATTTGAAAAAAGGAATACTCCAAAAGGCAACGGGACGTCTTGTTATAACCGCGCTTCTTGCGCTTTTGCAGATAGTCATTACTCTGCTTGCCATATTCCTGATGAGCGATGCGTTCGTATATTTTACCATAGCCGTGACTGCGCTCAGTCTTATCGTGGTGGTGTATATTGTAAACACCCCGACCAATCCCGCGTATAAGCTTGCGTGGATAATCCCCATACTCTCTTTTCCCATATTCGGCGGCTTGCTTTATATAATTTCAAAGGGACAGGCGTCCACAAAGGAGCTTCGTAACAAGGAAAAGAAGATTGCGAGCAGAGTGCACCCTCACTTTCCGAGTGATGAAGACGCTATGCGTGCGGTCCACGCGGCTGACCCCGACTCAGAGATTACCGCAAAATATTTAAGCGGTGTCGGCTATCCTTTGTGCCGCGGCGTGCGTGAAGAGTATCTGCCCTCGGGCGAGGCTTGCTTCGAGGCTATGAAGAGAGAGCTTGCAAGGGCTGAAAAATACGTATTTATCGAGTCCTTTATAATTCGAGAGGACAGCTTCTGGAGGGAGCTTTACGTTCCGCTTTGCGAAAAGGCGCGAAACGGCGTTGATATCAGAATAATCTATGACGGTATGGGAAGCTCCACCATGACCTCCGACTTCAAAAAGAGAATGGCTGACGTGGGCATAAGGGTAATGGTGTTCAATCCCTTCAAGCCGTCGGTTACGGTAATCCAGAACAACCGTGACCACAGAAAAATATTCGTTGTTGACGGTAAGGTAGCGATAACGGGCGGCGTCAATATAGGCGACGAATACATCAACCGTCTTGAGCGCTTCGGTCATTGGAAGGACGCATCTGTGCTCATTGAGGGTGAGGCGGCAAAGTCTTTTGCCTTGATGTTTTTGAAGAACTGGTATTTGGACAACC
>JAZSOD010000081.1:0-6913 GCA_045536775.1 Eubacteriales bacterium
TTTGTCTTCCTAAGACCGCTTGGCCTCCGACTTCTTGTCGGGGTCGATGTTCATTGTTGTCATCTTGGGAGCGTACTTGGAAACCTCAGCTCTGGGAGCGGGGATAGCCTTGAGAATTACCTCGTCGATGATATACTCACGTCCTGCCTTTGTCTGTTCAAATGCCTGCGCGATTATTTCGGGTGTAAGACCGTCTATCTTAAGGTCCATCTGTATAGAGGTGATACCCTTCTTTGTACCTGCAACCTTAAAGTCCATGTCGCCGTAGAAGTCCTCAAGACCCTGAATGTCTATCATTGTGTCCCAAGAGCCGTCCTCGGCTGTGATAAGACCGCAGGAGATACCCGCAACGGGAGCCTTAATCGGAACGCCCGCAGCCATAAGCGCGAGAGTAGAACCGCAGACAGAACCCTGAGAAGTAGAACCGTTAGAGGAAACTACCTCGGAAACAAGTCTTATAGCGTAGGGGAATTCTTCGAGAGAGGGAAGTACGGGGATGAGCGAACGCTCAGCGAGAGCGCCGTGACCAATCTCACGTCTTCCGGGGCTGCGTACAGCCTTAGCCTCGCCTACGGAGTAGCCGGGCATATTGTAGTGGTGCATATATCTCTTGGAGGTTTCCTCGTCGATACCGTCGAGCATCTGAGCGTCGCTTGCCGGACCGAGTGTGGCAACTGTGAGTACCTGAGTCTGTCCACGGGTAAAGAGTCCGCTACCGTGAGTTCTGGGGAGGAGAGATACCTCAGCCGCGAGAGGACGGATCTCGTCAAGACGTCTTCCGTCAACACGCTTGCCCTCGTCGAGAAGCCAACGGCGAACAACGAACTTCTGGATCTTGTAAATGATCTCTGCGATCTCTACCTGATTTTCCCCTTCGGGGTCAAACTTTTCGTTTACCTTGTCGGAAACAACAAGCATACGCTCGTCGCGTACAGTCTTGTCGTCTGTATCCATAGCGTACTTAACGTCGTCTATGATATAGTCCTTGATCTGCTCAAAGAGATCGTGGTCAACCTCGCAGGAGGGATAAGCGAACTTGGGCTTACCAACCTCTGCAACGATCTCATTGATGAACTTGATGAGTCCCTTGATCTCTGCGTGAGCGATCATAATAGCCTCGAACATATCGTCGTCCGATACTTCGTTAGCGCCTGCCTCGATCATAACCACCTTCTGCTCGCTTGCGGCAACCGTAAGCTGAAGATCGCTCTGAGCGCGCTCCTCGAGAGTGGGGTTTATAACAAACTGACCGTCGATCATACCCATAAACGCGCCGCCGATAGGTCCGTTCCACGGAATATCCGAGATGGAAAGAGCGATGGAGGCACCGATCATAGCGGTGATCTCGGGTGAGCAGTCGGGGTCAACTGACATAACCGTAAGGTTGAGGTTAACGTCGTTTCTGAGGTCCTTCGGGAAGAGAGGACGAACGGGACGGTCAATAACTCTGGAGGTAAGGATAGCCTTTTCGCTGGGCTTACCCTCTCTTTTGAGGTAACCGCCGGGGATTCTGCCGACAGAGTACATTCTTTCCTCAAAGTCAACGGAAAGGGGAAGGAAGTCGATACCGTCGCGGGGCTTTGCACTTGCGGTGGCAGTCGCGAGAATAGCGGTATCGCCGTAGCGCACGAGAGCGCTTCCGTTTGCAAGACCTGCGATCTTACCCGTTTCGACAACGAGAGGGCGTCCTGCATAGGTGTAATTGAAAACCTTGTAATTCGGGAACATATTGTTTCTCCTTTATTTTTATATTTACGGCACACTCCCGCTAAGGTTTAGCATTTAAGCCTCTGTCGGAGCTTCCGGCAGACGTTTAACTGCTAAACACAGGCGCACGCCGTACATTAACATAATAACAAGCCGCAATCCCGAGAAAGTAGTTGTGGGATTACGGCTTGATTTGCGTCTTACTTTCTGATTCCGAGCTTTTCTATTGTTGCACGGTAACGCATGATGTCCTTCTTAGCAAGGTAGTTAAGAAGGTTTCTTCTGTGACCAACCATCTTGAGAAGGCCGCGACGGCTGTGGTGGTCCTTGGGATTGCTCTTAAGATGAGCGTTGAGAGAGTTGATGCGGTTTGTGAGAATAGCGATCTGAACCTCAGGCGAGCCTGTATCGGTATCGTGAAGCTTATTCTCGGAAATGATCTGCTGCTTTTCGTCCTTGAGTAACATAGTTTCACCTCGTAAAAAATATTTTTTTGTTACCGCAAACCCAGCAAGCGGTGGGTGAATACAGCCGTAGGCTCTTTTCTCCGCAAACCGTGTAGGCGGTACATACTGGGGTATTATACCACATATTTTGCCGATTGTAAAGAGTTTTTTGAAAAATTTTTGTTGCCAAAACCTCTCATAAACTGTGCAAAATAGCCGAATATGGCAAAAAACTATTGAAATTGAGGCCATCGTGTGCTATACTTTAGTCTATACAAATTTTAAGACAGTCGGATATCCCGACGGAAAGTAAACGAAAATGAAAAAACAGATAGCAATACTTGGTTTCGGAGTTGTCGGCGGCGGCTGTGCAGACGTGCTGTACGACAACAAGCACACCATTGCAAAAAAGACGGGCTTTGAGATAGAGGTCAAGTATATACTCGACCTGCGCGATTTTCCCGACAGTCCCTTTGCCGATAAGGTGGTACACGATATAAACGTTATTCTCGATGACCCCGAGGTAGAGCTGGTTTGTGAAATGATGGGCGGCTCTCACCCCGCGCTTGAGTTTTCACTCGCGGCAATGGCGCGCGGCAAGCACGTGGTCACCTCGAACAAGGAGGTGGTTTCGGTTCACGGAATCGAGCTTCTTTGTGCGGCGAGAGAGAACAACGTCAAGTATATGTTCGAGGCAAGTGTTGGCGGTGGCATCCCCGTTATCCACACGATCGACACGTCACTCGCACAGAACAATATCTCCGAGATAGACGGTATCCTAAACGGTACCACGAACTATATCCTCACCAGAATGAACACCGCGGGAGTGAGCTTTGACGAGGCTCTTGCCGAAGCAAAGTCGCTCGGCTACGCTGAAGCAAACCCTTCTGCCGACGTTGACGGAATCGATGCCTGCAGAAAAATATGTATCCTCGCGGCTCTCGCCTTCGGTAAGCTTCCGAATCCCGACAAAACCTACGCGGAGGGTATCAGAAACATCACGAGCGCGGACGTAGACAACGCCGCAAAGCTCGGCGGCGCGATAAAGCTTATCGGCAGGACCTATGCCGACGGCGACAGACTCTGCGCGTACGTTTGTCCCATGGTGGTAAAGCACACCGATCCGCTTTCAACCGTAAGCGACGTTTTTAACGGCATCAAGATCGACGGCGACAAGGTCGGCGAGGTAATGCTTTACGGACGCGGTGCGGGCAAGCTCCCGACAGCCAGCGCGGTGGTTGCCGACGTTATAAACATACTGACCGGCAACGGCGTAAGCTATGACTTCACGGCGGCAGAGGACAAGGATATTATCCCGTTTGCAGAAATAAAGTCTGCAAGAATGGTGTCGACCGACAAGAAGGCGGCAGGACTTAAGGAGATCTCCGAGTGCCTGTACGTTACAGACGAGATAAGCGAGAGCGAGTGGACAGAGCTTGAAAATAAGCTCTCGGAATCGGGTGTCCGTGTTCTCTCTGCATTGCGTATACTTAAATAAATAGGAAAAAAGAATACAAAAACTATTGACATTTCGCAAAATGTGTGGTATCTTTGAGCCATACAAATGAATAAAAAAGTGAAGAGATAGAGGTGCGCTTGTCAAAGAGTAGTGCAAACGGGTTAAGGTCATCGCTGACCGTCCGATGCGCGAAAGGTGGCGGCGCCGAAAGAGTACGGCAGGCGGGACCGTATTACTTGGCTTAGGAGAGAATATCCCCTCGGTTGTCGTGATTTACGGAGAGCTATCGGAGTCGCTTTGGCAATATATATGCTTGCGTTTTCGGTGGTTTGTGCGTTATTTTGAACGTGTGGATTTTGAAAACGCTTTTTTATTCGCTAATTTCTCTGAAAGGATTTATAATATGAAGAAGCAGATTTTTAAGGGAGCTGCAACTGCTCTCATCACCCCCTTTAAGAACGGAAAGGTAGATTACGATTCCTTTGCGAAGCTTATCGACTATCAGATAGACGCGGGAATTGACGCGCTTGTAATTTGCGGAACAACGGGCGAAGCGTCGACTATGACCGACCCAGAGCAGATAGCTACCATTGAATATGCAGTAAACCATGTAAACGGCAGAGTGCCCGTGATCGCAGGCGCGGGAAGTAACGAGACCGCACACGGTATCAGACTTGCCAAGGACTCCTGCAAGGTGGGTGCCGACGCGCTCCTTATGGTAACACCCTACTACAACAAGACCTCGCAGAGAGGACTTATCCATATGTATAACGAGATCGCAGACTCGGTCGACAAGCCCATCATACTTTACAATGTACCCTCGAGAACGGGACTCAACATCGAGCCTGCAACCTACGCGGCTCTCGCAGACCACCCCAACATCGTTGCTATCAAGGAGGCGGGCGGCGACTTCTCAAAGATCGCCGAAACAATGTCCCTCGTTGGCGACAGACTCGCGCTTTACAGCGGTAACGATGATCAGGTGGTGCCGATACTCTCTCTCGGCGGTATAGGCGTAATATCTGTTCTCTCTAACGTAGCGCCTGCAGAAACCTCGCGTATGTGCAAGGCATTTTTTGAGGGCAAGGTAGAAGAGAGCGCAAAGGCTCAGTGCGACTACATTCCCCTCATTCACGCACTCTTCTCGGACGTTAACCCCATTCCCGTAAAGGAAGCTCTCGCAATACTCGGCGCGTGCGACGCTGAAATGCGTCTGCCTCTGTATCCGATGGAGGACGCTAAGCGCGAAAAGCTCAAGGCGGCACTCAGAGATTTCAAGGACAGATTTGCGTATGATAACAACTCACTTTTGAAGAATTGGGAAGGTTAAGATTTTGGTTAGAATAATTCTGAACGGCGCAAAAGGAAGAATGGGCGCGGAAATAATAAAAAGACTCGAAACGAGTGAGCAGTCCACCCTTGCCGCAGGCATTGATATAAACGCCGCACCCGAGACCGACGGCTTTTGCAAATCACTTTCGGAGTTTTCTGGAGAGGGCGACGTTATAATCGACTTTTCAAACCACGCTTGCACGAAAGATCTGCTTGAATATGCAAAAAGCAGAAAGCTCGCCTGCGTAGTGGCTACCACGGGACACTCGGACGATGAAAAAACAGCGATATATGCCGCGGCGAAGGAGATCCCCGTGTTTTATTCGGCAAATATGTCGATAGGCGTTGCCGTGCTTGCAGACTTTGCACGCCGCGCGGCAGAGCTTATGCCCGACGCGGACATTGAGATAATTGAAAAGCACCATAATCAGAAGCTTGATGCGCCCAGCGGCACCGCGCTTATGCTTGCGGGCAAGATAAAGGAAGCGATTAAAAACGCAGTATTTATCTGCGGACGAAGCGGTCACGCAAAGAGAATGAAGAATGAGATCGGTATCCACGCCGTAAGACTCGGCAACGTGGTCGGTGAGCATGAGGTCATCTTCAACACGGGCGACGAGACTATCACTCTTAAGCACGAGGCGCACAACCGTGCGCTGTTTGCCAACGGCGCGATAACCGCGGCGGAGTTCCTCAGCTCGAAGTCTGCAGGGCTTTACAATATGGACTCCATTGTCGCAAAATAATGGGTAAGAGATTATGAAAGCAGTTATGAAAGAAAAAGAAATAGTACACACGAACGTAACCGTCGGGGATAACGGACACCTGTATTTTGCAGGCAAGGACACGGTCGCGCTTGCCGAAAAATACGGCACGCCCGCCTATATTCTTGACGAGGGTCGTGTGCGCGAGAGGGTAAACGAATACAAGAGCGCGATGAAGACTTATTTCGGTGCTGACTCGATGCCGCTTTTCGCATCAAAGGCTTTGAGCTTCAAGGAAATTTACAGAATTATGGCGAGTGAGGGTATCGGTACGGACATAGTTTCGGCAGGCGAGCTTTACACCGCCGCAGAAGCCGGATTTCCTATGGAAAAGGCGTTTTTTCACGGCAACAACAAGACCGATAAGGACATAGAATACGCAATCAGCCGAGGCCTCGGTTATTTTGTGGTCGACAATTTCGAGGAGCTTGACGCGGTAGCTGCTGCGGCGGCAAATGCAGGAATTGTGCAGAAGATACTTCTTCGTATAACTCCCGGTATCGACCCTCATACACATCAGAAAATAAGCACGGGCGGCGTTGACTCGAAGTTCGGCTCTGCAATCGAAACCGGACTTGCAGAAGCGATAACGGGCGCGGCGCTTGAAAAGAAAAGCATCAGACTTTGCGGTTTCCACTGTCACGTCGGCTCGCAGATATTTGACACCGAGCCCTTTACACTCGCCGCAGATATAATGCTTGATTTTATCGCGGATATGCGCGATAAGCTTGGCTATACAGCCGAAATACTCAATCTCGGCGGTGGCTTTGGCGTGCGATATCTCGAGAGCGACCCCGAGATAAGCATTACCGATAATATCCGTGATATTTCGCTTCACGTCAAGGCAAAATGTGCAGAGCGCGGACTCAATAGTCCCGCTATCTATATGGAGCCGGGCAGAAGCCTCGTGGCAGACGCGGGAATTACGCTTTATACGGTCGGAAGTGTCAAGGAGATCAAGGGCTTTAAGAACTACGTTTCTATCGACGGCGGTATGACCGATAATCCGAGATATACGCTTTATCAGTCGCCGTATACGGTAGTAAATGCGAGTGACGCAGAGTCAGACCCCGATCTTGAGTGTACTGTCGGCGGCAGATGCTGTGAAAGCGGCGACTTGATCCAGGAAAACGTCCTGCTCCCCAAGCCTCACAGAGGCGTCGTTCTCGCCGTCCTCGTCACGGGCGCCTACAATTATTCCATGG
>JAZSOD010000095.1:0-8320 GCA_045536775.1 Eubacteriales bacterium
TTTTACTCTTAGCTTCAAAAGAATTGTCGAGTTTCTTTCTTGGTTGTATCTTTGCTTCGATACTTGCGTATCTTGCTTTGTACTTCCTTCTTCTGTTGTTCAATTTTCAAGGACCGTCTTTTGCCCCCGCTTTCGCGGCGACTCGATTAGTATAGCACACTTTTCTTCCCTTGTCAACACTTTTTTTGATTTTTTTCAAAAAATTTTTTAACACGTGGAACTATCCCCGCACGCGTTGTTTCTTTCATTATATTATATAGGGTAAATACACCCTTTTCCCACTTTTATTTCACATATTTTCCCATACCTCTTTATTTTTGTGCGAATATCTGTTATAATATTTTTTATAGACTTCAATTAGGCAGGTGAGAGAATGAAATACACAGAGCTTGTAAACAAGCTTAAGCATGCAGGCTCTGACGAGCCCGAAAGCGAGGCTTTCCTTCTTCTCTCTCACCATTTTAATACAAATCGCGCACAGGTAATGGCGTTCCCCGAGCGCGAATACAACTCACCCGAGCTTGACTCAACTATAAAACGGCGACAAAACGGCGAGCCGATACAGTATATTATCGGCAAGACCGATTTCTTCGGGCTTGAATTCAAGGTCACTCCCGACTGTCTTATTCCCCGCTTTGACACAGAGGTTCTGTGTGAGGAGCTGATAAAAAGGCTTCCCGAAAACGCGTATTTTCTCGAATTCTGCACGGGCAGCGGATGTATTCCGATATCGGTCATTAAAAACCGGCCCGACGTCAGCTGTGCGAGTGTGGAGCTTTTTCCCGAAACGGTGGAAATTGCGAGAGAAAACCGCGAATTGAACGGTGTTTCGTCAAACAAGCTTGATCTGATCGTGGGCGATGCTCTGGACTTCGATATCAGTCGGTATGTGGGCAGACTTGACGCGATAGTGTCAAATCCGCCGTACATTCCGAGCTCGGTCGTGGACACGCTGAGCCGCGAGGTGAAGCGCGAGCCGCGCGCGGCGCTTGACGGCGGCGCGGACGGGCTTGCTTTTTACAGAAAATTCGTGTCATCGTATACTTCGGCTCTTAAAGCAGACGGCTTTTTCGCTTTTGAGATAGGTTTTGACCAAGGGGAAGCTGTAAAAGCGCTCGGCGGGGCGGCAGGGCTTGAGGTCGAGATCATCCGCGATCTCGGCGGAAACAACAGGGTCGCTATCCTTAAAAAGAACGGTTAATGCGCAAGCACATATATTATAAATGTAAGAAAACGCATCGAAATGGAGATAGTTATGAGCAAAACAAGAGTTTTATGTATGTTTGGCGGTAAATCGACAGAATACGAGGTGTCGCTGATGTCGGCGTACTCGATCCTCTCAAATATCGACAGAGAAAAATACGAGGTTATGACTCTCGGCGTTACCAAGGACGGCCAATGGCTTTACTACGAGGGTTCGCTTGACGGGATAAAGGACGGCTCGTGGCACGAGCGCGAGGCCTGTCCCGCGGTACTCGTTCCCGACTGCGGCGCAAAGAAGCTTCTCGTACTCAGAGATACGCCCGAATACAAGGATATTGACGTGGTATTCCCCGTTATGCACGGTGCAAACTGTGAGGACGGCACTCTTCAGGGCCTTTTTGATATATGCGGCATTCCTTACGTCGGACCAAAATATCTTTCATCGGCAGTTTCGATGGATAAGGTATTCACCAAGCTGGTGCTCAACAACTACGGTATTCCGCAGGCGGAGTTTTTACACTTTACAGACGCCGAGGTGTCGGCAGAGCTTGACGGCTGTGTTGCAAAAATTGAGGAGAAATTCGACTATCCCGTGTTCGTAAAGCCCGCAAACGCAGGCTCGTCCATCGGTACGGGAAAGGCGAGAGACCGCGCAGGGCTTGCTTCGGCTCTTGTAAACGCGGCAAAATTCGACTCAAAGGTGATAGTTGAGGAATACATAACCGCGAAGGAGATAGAGGTTGCGGTAATGGGCAAGGATGATACGCTCAGAACGTCAGTCTGCGGCGAGATAATTCCCGGCGCCGACTATTACGATTACGAAACAAAGTATATCTCGGACGTGTCGAGCGACGCAATTCCTGCAAGAATACCCGAGGAGACCGCCGAAACGGTACGCGCACTTGCGGAGAAGATATATACGGCACTCGGCTGTAAGGGTCTTTCGAGAGTTGACTTTTTCGTCACCGACGGCGGAAGAATCGTGTTTAACGAGATAAATACCCTCCCCGGCTTTACAACCATCAGTATGTACCCAAAGCTCTTCTTGAACGAGGGTATGACCTACAGTCAAATAATCGACAGCCTTATAGAGCTTGCGCTTAAAGACTGATAAAAAGGAAGTTAAAAATGTCAGTAGATGCAGTAAGAAATTATCTCAAGGACTTCGGACTCGACGGGCGCGTTGAGGAATTCACCGAATCAAGCGCCACGGTCGAGCTTGCGGCAAAGGCGGCGGGCGTTATTCCCGCGATGATAGCAAAGACCCTCTCGTTCAAGGTCGGGGACGGCGCGGTTTTGGTGGTTACGTCGGGTGATACCAAGGTCGACAACTCAAAATTCAAGGCAGTCTTCGGCACAAAGGCGAAAATGCTCACTCCCGACGAGGCTATCGAGTACACGGGACACGCGGTTGGCGGTGTTTGCCCGTTCGCGATCGAGCGCGACGACGTCAAGACGTATCTCGACGTGTCGCTTAAGCGCTTTGAAACGATTTTACCCGCGGCGGGCAGCTCAAGCAGCTGCGTAAGACTCTCCCCCGACGAGCTTGAGCTGGCGTCACGCGCTGTCGCCTGGGCAGAGATATGCAAATTCTTGGAAACGGAAGAATAAAATATGACTGAATATTTTGCAGGCAAGGCGGACGTCGCCGTTATCGGCGCAGGTCACGCAGGCATTGAGGCGGCTCTCGCCTCGGCACGCCTCGGACTGAAGACCGTCTTGTTTACAATAAATCTTGATTCTATCGGAAATATGCCCTGCAACCCCTCTATCGGCGGTACGGGCAAGGGTCAGATAGTATACGAAATAGACGCACTTGGCGGCGAGATGGGATTTGCCGCCGATAAGGTCACGCTTCAGAGCCGCGTGCTCAACTCGAGCAAGGGCCCTGCCGTTCACTCAAAGCGTGTTCAGGCAGACCGCGCGCTCTACCATTCCATTATGAAAACCACACTCGAGAACACTTTGAATCTCGAAATAAAGCAGGCGGAGATTATTGATTTTCGCACCGAAATAGTTGACGGACGCAAAAAGCTCACGTCTGTAGTGACCGCACTCGGCGCTCGCTGGGACGTGTCGGCGGCGGTCATCTGCTCCGGCACCTACTTAAACGGCAGGGTCATTACGGGTGAGGTCGCGTACAGCGCGGGACCCGACGGAATGCTCCCCGCCAGTCACCTCACGGACTCCCTAAAGCGCGAGGGTCTGCGGCTGATGCGCTTCAAGACAGGCACTCCCCCGAGAGTTCACAGCGACAGCATCGACTACTCGAAGCTTGAGCTTCATCCGGGTGACGAGTCCATAATCCCGTTTTCCACCCTCTCGGACGAAAACGAGGTGAACGCGCGCCCTGCGCTCCCCTGCTACATCGTTTACACGAATGAAAAAACTCACGAAATAATAAGGGCCAATCTGCACCGTTCACCCTTGTATTCGGGTATGATCGAGGGCATCGGCCCGAGGTACTGTCCGAGTATCGAGGACAAGGTGGTGAGATTCTCGGACAAGAGCCGTCATCAGCTTTTTGTCGAGCCTATGGGAGAGAACACCAAGGAGGTCTATCTTCAGGGCTTCAGCTCCTCTCTTCCCGAGGAGGTGCAGCTCGAGATGCTCCACACTCTGCCCGGCTTTGAAAACGCGCAGATGATGAGAAGCGCTTACGCCATCGAATACGATTGAATCGACCCCACCGAGCTTTCCCCCACGCTTGAATTCAAGTCCATATCGGGACTTTACGGCGCAGGTCAGTTCAACGGCACCTCGGGCTACGAGGAGGCGGCAGGTCAGGGACTTGTCGCAGGAATCAACGCGGCGCTTAAGATACAGGGCAAGGAGCCGCTTGTGCTCACTCGCTCGTCCTCGTACATCGGCACGCTTATCGACGATCTCGTCGTCAAGGGCACGAACGAGCCCTACCGTATGATGACCTCGAGAAGTGAATACCGTCTGCTTTTGCGTCAGGACAACGCGCGCGAGCGTCTCATGCCCATCGGTCACAAAATAGGTCTTATATCGGATGAACGATACAAGGACTTCCTTGCCGAGAAGGAGCTGGTACGCGCCGAGGTCGAGAGGATCGAGAGGACCAACATCGGTCCGAGCGACTCTCTTGCAAAGATCCTCGAGGAAAACGGCTCGACTCCGATAAACACGGGCATTAAGCTCGGCGAGCTTATGCGCCGTCCCGAGCTTTCCTACGAAAAGCTTGCTCCAATTGACAAAAACCGTCCCGCTCTTCCCGAAAGAGTCATAATTTCGGCACAGATCGAGGTCAAGTATTCGGGATACATCAGACGTCAGCTTGCAGAGGTCGAAAAGCTCGCAAGGCTTGAAAACCGCAAGCTCCCCGCTGATTTTGATTACTCGGAGATAACGGGACTGAGGCTTGAGGCAATTGCAAAGCTCAATCGGGTCAAGCCCGAAAATATCGGTCAAGCATCACGCATCAGTGGCGTTTCGCCTGCGGACGTCTCGGTGCTGCTGATATATTTTGAAAACCAAAAATACAGAAAGGGCAATCAGAATGATTGAAGCCTTTGAAACCTTCAAACAGATATTTATTGACGTTTTTGATAAAAACGGTCTTTCGCGCTTTGCGGACGAGAATACCGTCAGAAAATTCTATGATTTTGCCGTTTTTCTCGCGGACGCCAACGAAAAGACCAACCTGACCGCCATTTCGGGTGCCGAGGACACAGTCCTCAAGCATTTTGCCGACAGTCTTGTTGCCGCGGATATGTTTCCCGTGGGCGCAACGGTGGTCGACGTCGGTTGCGGTGCGGGTTTTCCGTCGATCCCTCTTGCTATCGTACGTCCCGACCTTAAGATAACCCCTCTCGACAGCACGGGCAAGAAGATAGACTTCGTCTGCTCGGCTGCAAGGTCGCTCGGGCTCGAAAATCTCTCGCCCGTGTGCGCAAGAGCCGAGGATTTCGTGGTTGAAAAGCGCGAAAGCTTCGACGTCGCAACGGCGCGCGCCGTGTCAAGACTCAACGTGCTCTCAGAGCTTGCTCTGCCTCTCGTGCGTGTCGGCGGACGCTTTGTCGCTATGAAGGCAAAGGACGGCGAAATGGAGCTTGACGAGGCAAAACAGGGCATTCTCACCCTCGGCGGAAGCATTGCAAAAGTAGATAAAGTAGTGCTGACACCGATTTCAGGCGAAGAACTCAATCGAGTGTCGATTTTGGTCGAAAAGAAATCCGAAACACCAGCAAAATACCCTCGCACCTATGCTAAAATTACGAAAGCTCCCCTGTGAAACCGATAATATTTTATTTTGCACAAAAAACAGTTGAATTATATTATTTATGTGTGCTATAATTAAGATACATTATAATAGAGGGGTATATAAATGAAAAATCTGAACAAAATTTTACTGCTATCAGCGCTTGCAATCCTGCTTGTGCTCTCCACTGCATCATGTGACACATATAATTACGAAAACGTCAGAATTTTCACGGCACAAGACCTTATTACAGAATACAGCGAGGGCAGAATTGTGCCGAGTAACCTCGCTATCACCGAGTCTACCGACGGTACGAATCATTATATGAGAGCGACAGCAACGGATACCACCAAGCACGTTCTTGCCTGGACCCTTGCCGAGGAAATCGCTCCCGATTTCGATACCATGATAATCAGCTTCAAAACCAACTACACCGACACAACATCATCAAGCAAATCCACACAGCTGGACTTCCCGAAGGACAGCACGTTTGACTATAAAAACCGATATTTTGCCCTTTATTGCGACCGTTCCGGATTTGAAGTGAAGGACGGCATAATAGAAGAAGAAATCATGTTCAGCGGACTTCTCGAAAACTTTACCAACAACGCAGTTCCTGCTGTCAAGTACATAAAAATCAACCCCTGTGCAGGAAAAGAGCTCGTCCTCGCTGACGGAACCGACCCTTCAAGCATCTGGTTTGAAATCGAATATGTCGGCTTTTTCAAAACCGAAGATGACGCAAACAGCTTCAATTACGATGCTTACCGCAAAAAGTTCCCCCAAAAATCCAACACTACCAACAAGCTCACCGAGTCAAAAGAAAACGAGCCCGACAACGTCGCCGAGCGCACCGATAAGCCCTTTATCACAGGCTATGACGGCTTTGAGTTCAGACCCGACAACAACATGACACGTGCCGAGGCTTGCACAGTCGTTACAAGACTTCTCGTTGACGAAAGCACTCTCGATAACTCGGGGGCTACCGCGTTTACAGACCTTAACAAAGACGCGTGGTACTACAAGTACGTTACATACCTTGAGAGCATAGGTTACCTCAAGTCATATAACGGCGAGTTCAAGCCCGATCAGAAGATAACAAGAGCAGAATTCGTTGAGCTCGTATATCAGATGGGCAAGATCACGGGCGGTGATAAGGTGGTTTCCTTCAAGGACGTACCTCAGGCACATCCGAAATACGAAGTAATTATGGCTGCCGCAAAGGCAGGTCTTGTCAACGGCAAGTCTGCCGACACCTTTGATCCCGATGGCGACATCACAAGAAGCGAGGTTGTAAAGGTGCTCTGCACCGCACTCGGCAGAGTGCCCGGCGCCAAGACCTTTGACAAAGTTGCAGTCGCAGGATTTTCCGACATTACCGACAAGCATTGGGCATATCCCTACGTAATGGAAGCGGCGTTTGAGCACACCGTGACCCATAACGAGAACGGCGAGGAGATTTGGCTCTCCGTTAATGATACGAACGACTACTATGCGCCCGTTCCCGACGGTCTTATTGATCAGCTCAACGCAACCTTTGCAGAGAGAGTGGAAGAAATCAGAAACACCGAGAGTGAGTGGACACTCGCTCCCGGCGGCACGGTATGGTACTTCTCATATAGTGAGGGCTCAAACGATAATGACGGAACATCCCCCCAAACTCCCCTGAAAACTATCACAAAGCTCGACAAAATGCAAACTAACCGCACAATAAAGGCAGGCGACGTAGTCCTTTTCAAGCGCGGAGACGAGTGGCACGAGCAGCTTGTCTGTGCTTCCGGAATAACCTACTCCGCGTACGGAGAAGGTCCGAAGCCGCTGATCTCTCCGTCGGTCGAGGCAAACGAAGCATCTGATTGGGAGGAGACCGACTCACCCGGCGTTTACAGGTACAAGTCGCGCCTCAGAAACAAAAAGGACGTTGCAAACATTGTGTTCAATGACGGTGAGTGCTACGGTCAAAGGGTGGTCAAAGACCCCGAGGACGGCACAAAGACATATACCGCAGGCTCTGATTTTATGGTATCAAACGGCATTGACGTCTGGTATCAGCCGATAAGAAAATTCAACGGTTACGCTACTCTCGCTGAGATTGCAGCAGAAACAGAAGTTGCCGACCTTATGTTCTACTACGACAGAGCAAAGGGCGATCTCTATCTCTATTCACGAACAGGCAACCCCGCTGACCGCTTCGACACCATCGACCTGTGCACATACGGTCACGGCATTTCTGCAAAAAACACCAAAAACGTAACCATCGACAACCTTTGCGTGCTTTACGCAGGCTCACACGGCGTATCGTCCAACTCCACGGTAAACCTCACCGTCCGCAACTGTGAGGTGGGCTGGATCGGCGGTGCTCACCAGAAGCCCGATGACCTCACAAGCAGAACCAGATACGGTAACGGCATCGAGGTTTACGGAACAGCAGACGGATACTACGTATACAATAACTACGTTCACGATTGCTTCGACTGCGGACCGACAATTCAGTGGTCCGGAGAGATTGCCGAAGGTGAAAAGAAGATAGCAAGGAATATAGAAATTCACTCTAACGTAGTTTGGGAAGGCTCGCTTGAGGTGTGGTTCTCAACAACCACAGCTCCGACGGATAACACCTACGCAATTCTTGAAAACTGCAGACTTTATAATAACCTCGTAACAGGCTCGGGCCACGGCTGGAAGGCTTATAACCACTACAAATTCGAGTGGACCTCCTTCTACGGCGGCGGCGGAACAAACGCATATTATAACGATTGCTACATCGAGAACAACTACTTCTGGGGTATCAAGCGTCATCTTATGAAAGCGGTTCCTACAACCACCGTAAACGGTAACGGCTTCGAGTGGAGAAACAACGTAATCATCCATCCCGACAAAGAGGGCTCGATC
>JAZSOD010000027.1:0-7883 GCA_045536775.1 Eubacteriales bacterium
CAAGGCGCTTTTCGGCGGCAGCGGCGATGACGCCAATATGCCGACGGTAACACTCGGTGCGGACAAGCTTACCGACGGTGCCATCAATATTATGGACCTTCTCGTAGCGGCAGAGATCGTTCCCTCCAAGAGCGAGGCTCGCAGACTTATAACACAGGGCGGCCTGTGCATTGACGATGAAAAGGTAACCGACCTCGGCTATGCGGTAACTTCGACAATGCTCGAAGGCGGAATAAAGGTCCGCAAGGGCAAAAAGGCATTCTATAAGGTGCTTCTCGGTTAATAAAGACAATAAAAAAGCTTCGCGGAAGTGTTGTGCCGCGAAGCTTTTTTGTATCGAAGTGGAAGGATCAAGGGATGCGTTTCGTCTCGACTGCATAATAAATCTGCAAACCGTAGGGGAAGGGGCATCCCTCACGATATTTATTTCTTGAAATTCTTGATCGCCTCAAAGGCTTCGTCGCTGATGTCGTGCTCTATCTTGCACGCGTCCTCTGCGGCGGTTTCGGGAGTGACTCCGAGATTTACCAGAAATTTAGTGATGATGGTGTGACGCTCGTAGATCTTCTCGGCGACCTCAAGACCTATCTCGGTCAGAGTGAGTGCGCCGCCGTCGTCAACGTTGACGTAGCCGCCCGACTTTAACAGTCCGATAGCGCGGCTGACACTCGGCTTGGAGTAGCCGATGTGCTCAACAACGTCTATAGACCTGACAGAGCTGAGTTTTTTTGAGAGAACGTATATAGTTTCGAGATACATTTCGCCGGATTCCTGTAAATGCATACTGACCTCCGAGTTTTTGTGTAATGTTAAATATATTGTATCATTAAGATGTTAATAAATCAAGACTTGCGTGAGGGAAGCTCGCTGACAAATGCCGCGCCGAGAATGAGCAGAGCGCCTATAATGGCTGCAGGAGTTATCGGCTCACGCAAAAAGAGCGCGGAGAGGATTATCGCGGTTACAGGGTCAATGTAGCTCATAATGGCAATAGTTTGTGCCTTCAGATTTCCCATAGAGCCGAAGTATAGGAAGTATGCGATGCCTGTGTGTACCACGGCGACAATTCCGAGTAAGAGCGCGCCTCTTGCGTCAAGCGTGAGCTCTGAAACGTCCTCGGTCAAAAGTATGTACGGAAGTATCGTCACCGCGGCAGAGAAGAGCTGAATGACGGTCTTAGTGTAAGAGTCAATTCCGCCGAGCTTTTTGTTGATGAGAACTATTGTGGCGTAAACGAGCGCTGCACCGAGTCCGAGAAGAACGCCGCGCAGCTCGGATACGTCCGTAATTCCCGTATCCGTAATGCCCGAAACCAGCACCATGCCAACGAGAGCAAGAATGACGCAGACACCGCGGCGAAGATTTATGCGCTCCCCAAAAATAAACGCCGACGCAATGATAACGAAGGTCGGCTGCATATAGTAACAAAGGGTAGAAACCGCAACAGTCGTGTAGTTGTAGGATTCAAAAAGAAGTATCCAGTTAATGCCGATGAGACCGCCCGAAATAAACAGGGGAATAAGACGTCCGCGAGCATCCGAAAACGAAATCTTTTTTCGGGAGATCAGCGCAAGTGCGAGCAGAAAAACTGTGCCGACAAGGCCGCGCGCGAGCGCAATAACGCTCGACGGGAGAGGAATGTATTTAACGAAGATACCGATTGTGCCGAAAATAAGCATAGACGATATCAGTTTGATTTTTGACATTGATGAAGGTGACATAATTTAAGTCCTTTTGGAAATAATGAGATCATACACTTATAGAATTGTAGCACATAAAGCGGATTATTGCAAGAGAGAGCAAAAAAGATATAAAAAAAGCAAAAAAAGTATTGACAAACAAAAAATAGTTTAGTATAATGAAAAGGCTGTTTTATGCGGAAGTGGCGGAACTGGCAGACGCGCACGTTTGAGGGGCGTGTGGTTTTACCATACGGGTTCAAGTCCCGTCTTCCGCACCAACAGTATGGAGAAGTCGCGTAGCTGGTCGAGCGCGCACGATTGGAAATCGTGTAACCCTTAACGGGGTTCGAGAGTTCGAATCTCTCCTTCTCCGCCAAAAAATCCAAGCCATTCGGCTTGGATTTTTTTATCCATTGCGAAAGCAATGGTATATCATCGCCGCAAGGCGTATATCATCACGCGAAGCGTGTATCTCATCAGCCGAAGGCTGTATTTGCTTTCGCAATGATGATATGCAAGGCGTGTTCGCCTTGATGATATGCAATTTCTTCGAAATTGATGATATACAACGGCTGTCGCCGTTGATTTTCGATGTTAGTTATTGTATAATGGTCAAAAGGAAGTGAAACTATGAAGAAAAACTATCTATTGATACATTCCGAACAACTGGCAACCGAAATCGAGTTGCTTTGCCAAAAAACAAAAGTGTCTTCCAATACATTGTTTCAACTTCGCAAAAGTTCAAGTAGCGTTTATGCAAATATAAGAGAAGCCAATTACGGACAAAGTAAAGCAGATATACTTTCTAAATTTGAAATATCATTAAAAAAGTGTTCAGAAACAGAGGGTTGGCTCAAATTGCTAAGCAACACAAACGCAATCAATGAAGATACATATAAAAATTACAGAAATCTTTGCGGAAGAATTAGACGAATGTTGATAGCGAGTTGTAAAACGTTGAAAGAGAATATGAAGTAATATATGTGTCGGCGGCGAAGCCGCGCGAAAAAATCTCTCCTTCTCCGCCAACCGAAAAGCCTTGAAAATGCTGGATTTTCCCGTGTTTTCAAGGCTTTTTGGATTTTTGAGGCTTTGGGATTTTAGGTAGTTTTTGGTGCGTTTTGTGTCATTTGTGTAGTCAAAATGTAGTCAAATTTATTGCCGATTATTACCGATATATAGTTTTGAAAAAAGGCTCCCAGAGGGAGCCTTTTTTGTTGTGTTATCTTTCTATATACTCTGCCGTTTTACGAATAAGCCAATAAACGCCATTGTCTTTTGTTGCCTTTTCCTTCCACAGCGGAACATCTGTGATTATTCCGACTTTGTTTAAGACTGCGATATAGTCACTGATAGTCTTTTCCTTTTTAACAGCAGTTGCTTTGCTTGATGTCTCTCGACTCTCGCTTGAGCTGTGCTTCGTTATGATTGTATGAGCCTTGCAAATACTCATAGATTTCGTCTGCCTTTGCAATGTCTCGATCACCGTTGGCATCACGGACAACATCTCGCAAATTTCGATGTAGAGTATTTGCTTGATAGGAAATACCAAGCTTTTTGTCTCTCCAAGTGGAAGTATCTCCAATCAGGTTGCGAATCTCGTTAGCAAACTGTTCTTGCTTCGCCTTGCGTTGCTGTCCTCGCCTATACTGAGGTGTCTGCATCTTTTTGACTCTCTCACCAAGAGAATTGATTCTTGAATCATAGTCGGCAATTACATTAGCCTTGAGCCTTTGGATTCTCTCAATTCTGCGGAGAATGTTATTTGCCACTTTGGTGTTTTTGTCCTTCTTCGCATCGTACTCAGCTTGTAGCCTTGAAATCTCTGAATCGAAATCAGCATTAGACTCATCTCGCAGTTTCTTGTTGTTTTCGAGTTCCGTCTGTAAGTTCTGCAGTTTAGCTGAAATCTTTTTGTCAACTGTCTGCTCAATTGTTGCATTTTCTGCAACAGTTTCTGTTTTAGCAACACCCTCTGCAACAGGTGCAATGTCAAGTGCAGTTTCATTAAGAGGTGTGCTGTAATTGCCGACAGGTGCAAACTGTTCGCCTTCGTTGGAAAGGGAATGCTTTGAAATTTTTCCATCAAAAAAGGCATCGTCCGTTGACGATACCTCTACTTTTGTTCCATCGCTATATGTTACTTCATAACTTCCGTCTTCGTTGAAGTGCCAACTTCTTTTCTTCGGCTTCCCGTAAGCATTAGCCCTATCTTCTGAATATCCTGTTCTGTTACTTCGCCCTTTTCCCGATACAAAGCGATTATCATTTGTATCATTTTTGCTCGGTTTTCGTCCGTCTTGGCTATAGCCAACATCGACACCGTTGTTTCCATATCCAAGCCAAAGCTCTTCAGTAATCGAATCAGATCGTGTTGTGTCTGTGTTACCATAATCATCTTTCCAATCGTGAATATTTGCCGATTTTTCCTTTCCATAGATATGCACAATTCCCTCGTCATCAATCTCATATTGATATGTAATGCCGTTGGATAGTGTTTGTGTAATAAGCTGATTTCTCTTATTCGCATTCCAAGTCAACGCTTCAGATTGCACTCTTTCTTTCTCAGCGAAAGGTAGTTCAATTTCATTATACCACGAATTGTCAAAATTTTCAATATCCTTTGAAATAGAATATCGAATATCCGGGTTATCAGTGGGATTTTGATTTTCAACATCCTTTGCCTGTTCGGGACCGAATATTACATAGGAGTTACCCCTGTATTTGACATCGTCGCCGATAGAAAACTGCTTTTTCTCCCCATCAAAAAAGACACCATCCGTTGATGATGTCTCGTTTATGGGTGCTATTTCATTTGTTGATTGGTCTTCCGTAAGACCGTACATTTTACGAAGTTCGGCAATGACACGCTTTACTTCTTCAGGGTCATCTTCAAAATCCTGCCTAATTCGTTCTTGAGTTCCTGTGCTGTTGCGTGTTCGTGATTCGCCATATACTTCATAAACATCACTTTCTGTTCGTCCGTTTTCAATGCTATGTATATCGCCCCCCGTTCCTGTTCCGTTAGAGGAAAGAACTGAAGACCACGAACTAAATGTATGCCTGCTGCTGTTATAGCCATCATAATACTCCTTTTTTACAGTTCTGTATTCATCAAGATCTCCAACATCCGCTGAATATAGCATATGCCCCTGCATATACCCGGTTGCTTCAAAATAGTAAACTTTATCAGCGCCGTATATCTCAACGGTTCTAATCTCGTTTTTTCCCAAGTCGGATGTTTTGTTAGCAAGACTTCGAGCAAAATGATTTCTGTCACCTGCAGGAACATCGACAAGGAACTCATCTGTAGCGGTATATAAATCGTTTCCATTATATCCCAAATCCGTTCCGTTGTCAAGAGCAGAATTGCTCACGGAATACTTCACATCACCGCTTTCCTCGCTCTGAGCAATCTGCCCCTGTTCTTTCCAAGCCTTTGCAAACTCTCTCTCGACCTTTTCGATCTCGGTCAGTTCCTTGCCTGTTGCTACCTTGCACAGATATTTGACTTCATCCCAAACCTTTTGGAACAATGTTCTGTTCCCGGTCAGCTTGTTAATGAAATCTTTATCGGTAAAGAAATAATCACCAACTAAATCAGCAGTCAGTTCCGCGTCAATGTCTGCGTTCATACCGTTGTATAGTTCTGTCAAAGCGAAACAGATTGACAGGACACTCCGAGCACCTCTGCAAATTCTTCTTGCGTGATCTCTCTTTCCTTTCGCAATTTCTTTATTGTTTCTCCAATATTCAGTTTCATAATGAATACCTCTCATTAAAAAATTGAAAGTTGCGCTTCTTTCTGCCTATATTGTATCACAGTACAAATATAGATTCAATATCACGTTTAGAGAGTTTTTTTCACCATTAAAGTGAAAATGGCGCACCTGCTTTATCGCAGGTACGCCAAATGGTGCCTTTTTTCGTGGCTTTGAAAGATTCGGACAGCGCGGTTTGACGCTTGCCCTCTCGCCCTGCTATCGCGGGAGAAACTTCCGAAAAACGGGTATGGGTCGAGATTTGACAGGCGAACACAGTTCGCCCCTACGAGACGTCACGCGCGCTGTGCCCGTCGGGACGTCCCGACAAAAAAGCACCCAAACGGGTGCTTTTTTTCACTTTATATCGTTAAGATCATACGGAGTTGTCTGATAGAGGAAGTAGTTTATCCAGTTGGAGTATAAAAGGTTTGCGTGTGAGCGCCAGGTTACAAGCGGCTCTTTCGTGTCGTCATCATTCGGGAAGTAGTTCTTCGGTATTTCTATCTCACGTCCGAGATCGCGGTCACGCACATATTCCTTACGCAGAGTACCTGCATCGTACTCCGAGTGACCCGTGATGAAGATCTGCTTTCCGTTATCGCTTGAAACTGCGTACACTCCCGCCTCGTCTGAGAGGGCGAGAATTTTAAGCTCGGGGACCTTTCTTATATCCTCCTCACGCACGGTGGTGTGACGCGAGTGGGGAACCATAAATACCTCGTCAGCACCGCGGAACAGTATCGAGCCCGTGTGTACTACCTTGTGCGGAAAAATTCCGAACATTTTCTTGTCAAGAGGATACTTTTTTATTCCGTAATGGTAATAGAGTCCCGCCTGCGCGCCCCAGCAGATGTGGAAGGTGCTGTGAACGTGCGTTTTTGACCACTCCAATATCTCGCAAAGCTCATCCCAGTACTCTACCTCCTCGAACTCAAGCTGCTCAACGGGTGCGCCCGTGATTATCATTCCGTCGAAGTTCTGCGACTTTACGTCGTCGAAATACTTGTAGAACGAGAGCAGATGCTCGGCAGGTGTGTTCTTCGACTTGTGTGTGCGCGTGTGGATAAGCTCTATCTCCACCTGAAGAGGAGTGTTACTGAGCAAGCGCACGAGCTGAGTTTCTGTGTCTATTTTCGTTGGCATAAGGTTGAGAATAAGTATTCTCAGCGGACGTATGTCCTGCCCCGATGCTCTGGTTTCTGTCATAACGAATATGTTTTCGTCCGTTAAGGTCTTATATGCCGGAAGCTCGTTTGGTATCTTGATTGGCATATTTTTCTCCGTTCCGCCGCAATAGCGGCAAGATTAATTTATAGAATTGAGGGCGTTTTCAATATCACCGATAAGATCGTCTGCGTTTTCAAGACCGAATGACATACGAATGAGGTCGGGACCGACACCCGCAGCTCTCAGCTCGTCATCGTTCATCTGACGGTGGGTAGCGCTTGCAGGGTGCAGACAGCAGCTTCTCGCGTCGGCAACGTGTGTCTCGATAGCTATGAGCTTAAGCTCCTTCATAAATATTTCCGCCGCCTTGCGTCCACCCTTTACACCAAAACTAACGACGCCGCACGAGCCGTTCGGGAGATACTTTTTCGCAAGCTCGTGATTTCTGTCGGATTCGAGGTCGGCGTAGGTCACCCATGCAACCTTTTCGTGTGATTCGAGGAACTTCGCAATCTTGAGAGCTGTCTCGCAATGACGCTTCATTCTGAGGTGGAGGCTTTCAAGACCGAGGTTTATATAGAACGCGCTCTGAGGCGACTGAGTGCAGCCGAAGTCACGCATAAGCTGTGCGGTCGCTTTGGTTATAAACGCACCCGCAAGACCGAAGCGCTCGGTGTAGGTAACGCCGTGGTAGCTATCGTCGGGAGTGCACAGACCGGGGAACTTGTCGGGGTACTTTGTCCAGTCGAACCTACCGCCGTCGACGATACAACCGCCGACGGTTGAGCCGTGACCGTCTATGTACTTTGTGGTGGAGTGGGTAACGATGTCGGCACCCCACTCGATAGGACGGCAGTTGATAGGTGTAGCAAAGGTGTTGTCAATGATAAGCGGAACGCCGTGTGCGTGAGCAACCTTGGCGAAAAGCTCAATGTCGAGAACCGAGAGCGCGGGGTTTGCGATGGTCTCGCCGAAAACCGCCTTGGTGTTGGGTCTGAATGCCGCGTTCAGCTCTTCCTCTGTTGCATAGGGAGATACGAAGGTGAAGTCGATGCCCATCTTCTTCATAGTAACGGCAAAAAGATTGTAGGTGCCGCCGTAAATTGCGGACGAGCATACGACGTGATCGCCGCAGGTGGCGATGTTGAATATTGCGAACATATTAGCCGCCTGACCGGACGAGGTGAGCATAGCGGCAGTACCGCCCTCAAGCTCGCATATCTTTGCCGCGACGTAGTCGCAGGTGGGGTTCTGAAGGCGCGAATAGAAG
>JAZSOD010000073.1:0-32759 GCA_045536775.1 Eubacteriales bacterium
AACCGACATATCGTATATACACACGAAACAAGGGGTGTTGTATCTCTCTATCATCAGAGATTTATATGATAACAGTATTGTTGCATACAAAACCGGAACTCAACAAACTATCAATCTTGTTTTGGATACAATCAGAGCAGCTAAGAGAAAAGAGAAAGTCACTGCAGAGTTGCAGCTCCACAGTGACCAAGGCTTTCAATACACTTCACACGGGTATTTTAAGCTAACACAATCATACAACATTACACCATCAATGTCAAGTAGGGGAAATCCTTATGACAATGCCATGGCTGAAAATTTCTTTTCTATTCTTAAAACCGAGTGTATTCATCGTGTAAAACTGAAAACCTATGAGGAGGCTCGCCTCCTCATAGATGAATACATACGTTTCTACAACAATGAACGTATTCAAACTAAAACAAAACTGACTCCGCTTGAAAAACGAAGTCAGTATGTTGCTTAAAATTTAATATTTTCTACCGTAGGGGTGTTTTTTGTGCTGTCCGTACAATTTGGGGCACAACATATCGAGGGGATTTTTGTTATTACCACACGAGTATTCCTCTTAGAATAAATGCTGCTTCGTTTTTGTTCTTAACGCGAAGGGTAAGCGTGTGCTCAGCTTCGGGGTCATCTTCGATCTTCACTGAAAGCACGTGAGGCTGATTTCCGTTTGATGCGACTATCTTTTCGTCAACACCGTCTATCTTATAGTAGACGCGGTTTTTGCCAATCTCACCGTATAGCGCGAGGTTTGAGCCTCCCTTGAATTTTACAGTAAAAGAGTTATCGTCGTTAGATACTGAATAATAACCGGGATATGAATTTTTTTCCGGCCAGTTGGAGTTTTCGTTGTAATCCCAGCCTCTGTTTTCTATTATCTCCATTTTATCCGTGGTAAGATAAATCGGGTTGAAGTCTGCTTCACTTATCTTGTCAGGCAGATCGGTTATCTTTATTTCACTCGAATACGCATTACCGTAGACAAGCTCGCTTTCAAGATATTCCTTGATCGCGTCAAAGTAAGCGGCGTAGCCTGCGTCGGTGGGGTGAACTATGTCGATAAAGTGCTTTGCCCACTCGGTGTCGCTCTTGTAGTTCATCGTGCTACAGATCGCTCCGCCAAGATTAATGGAGGGTATTCCGTACGCTTCGGCGATAAATTCCTGAGCCTGAGAGGCATCCGGCAGGACGGTATCGCTTGCAGAGCCCTTGTCGGTTATATAGAGCGAAACAATGTCGCAGTCGGGATAAGCTTCTTTGATCTGTCTGATAATGCTTTCGTAGTAAAGCTTGATATTACTTATGTCTGTGCCGCAGTATACATCGTTCATTGCAAATTCAACGAAAACGAGGTCGGGCTTATAAGCGAGAACGTCATTCTCGCACCTGAAAGCTCCGTGGTGTGAGCCCGAGCCGCCTATCGACGCGTTATAATTGTTTATTTTTGCATTTGGGAAGGATGAGCTGAACCAGCTTGATACGAGGCCTCTCCAGGAGGTGAGATCAGCTTTGGTTGCCCCGTGTCCTGCGGTGACCGAGCCTCCGAAATAGACAATATTCAATTCCTTCTCGGTCATAAGCTTGTAATAAGTATTGAATAGAGGTGTGCGTCGGGCTATGTAGCTATCGAATTTTGCAAGTTCCATTTCCAGGGTGCCGCTGAATACGTCTCCGTTTTTCAAATTAGTGTTTGAGGTCAGAATAGTGTCAAAGAAAGTGTTTATCGCACCGATTATACCGTAGGTGTTTGCGCCCGCAAGGGTAATGTCACCGTTTGAGACTTTGATCTGATACGCATTGGGCGGAAGGTCCTTATCGCACTTTATGAGAATGTTGAGTGCGTCGGGCTGGTTGCTTTGCTTGAATCCCGTGAGCTCGGTGAAGCGGTTGCAGAAGTTACTTACGATAGTGTCATACGAGCCGTCTGTGGCGGTGGTGATGGCGTTATAGCTTGAAAGCATAATGCCGTCGACCGAAAGAGTTTTAACCGTATATTCGTGCTTGTACGCGTAATCCTTGAAGTTTATTTTATTATCGGCGAGAATATTCGTTATAAAATATTCAACCGCCGAAACGGTGGCCCTGCTGCTTCCTCCGATGATAACTACCTTGTTACCCTCGCGACATATAACGTAGTCGAGGTAATAAAGCTCGGGGTTGCGGGTGTATTTTATGGATTCTGCTCGGTTTGTGTTACCGATAAGTATTTCGGTTTCGCCCGATTCCGTGCTTGTGGCATCGCTTAACAAAGAGAGCTTTTCTATACCTATTGAATCGTGAAGCATTTCGGCAGCTGTTTTGATATCGTCTTTGTCGGTTGCGGAATAAACAATACTGCATTTTGCGAGATTTACCGAGCTTGAGCTGCAGCTGCAAACAAGCGCGGCAACAAGAGTAATCAGGCATATTGCAACAATTTTTTTAAGCATAAAAACTCCTATATAATAATGTAGGATAATATTACCCGCATATTTTACCACAGACAGAGAAAAAAGTCAAGTTTGGGCATTACGGCAACCGAAGAGGCACCTTACGTGACCGAACAGACAGGGTGCTTTCTTTTTTTGTGTTTGTGTGCTATAATAATATAAAAGCAGTAAGGGGGCAAGATAAGTGCAGGCTATCAAGGCGACAAAGCTCGTTAAGAGATATAAGAATATTACCGCAGTTGACGGACTTGATCTTGAAATAAATGAAGGAGAGCTGTTTTCTCTTTTGGGTATCAACGGTGCGGGGAAGACCACGACCATAAAAATGCTGACCGGTCTTACAAGGGCGACCGAGGGCGACGCGCTTGTCGGTGGCTACAGTATAAATACACAAGCGCAACAGATCAAGCAGATGATCGGCGTATCCCCTCAGGAAACGGCAGTCGCGCCCAACCTGTCAGTTAGGGAAAACCTCGAGCTTATCTGCGGCATTTACGGCTTTTCAAAGGAAAAGACAAAAGCAAAGATTGACGAGATATCCGAAAAGCTTTTTCTTGATTCGGTTATGAAAAGGAAAGCAGGAAAGCTGTCGGGCGGCTGGCAGAGACGCGTCAGTATTGCGATGGCGCTTATCAGCGAGCCTCGGATACTGTTTCTTGACGAGCCTACTCTTGGGCTTGACGTTCTCGCAAGACACGATCTGTGGGAAATGATCCGCGCCCTGAAGGGCAAGGTGACTATTGTTATGACTACGCATTATATGGAGGAGGCGGAGGTGCTTTCCGACAGAATAGGTATTATGAAGGACGGAAAGCTTCTTGCAAAGGGAACCGTCAGTGAGCTTAACGCGAGGGCAGGAACAGATGATTTCGAGACCGCCTTCGTGTCTATTGTAAAGGAGGCAGAGGCGTGAGAACAAAGACTTTTGCAAAAAGATGCGCAAGGGAGATATTGCGCGACCCATTGAATCTCTGCTTCGGTCTCGGCTTCCCATTGGTGCTCTTGTACCTTCTCAGCGCAATACAGGCAAATATTCCCGTAAAGCTGTTTGAAATAAACACTCTGACACCGGGAATAACCGTGTTCGGTCTGGCGTTTATGACTCTTTTTTCCGCGACGCTGATTGCAAAGGACCGCGAAAGCGCTCTTTTGCAAAGACTTTACACAACGCCGCTCAGCTCTCTTGATTTTATTCTCGGTTATATGCTCCCTCTCTTACCAATTGCCGTCGGACAGACGCTTATTTGCTATATGTTTGCCCTACCGCTCGGACTTACCCTTAATGCAAATCTTTTTTATGCTATAATCGGAATAATACCGATGGCTGTTTTCAACGTTTCGGTTGGACTCTTGTGCGGAAGTATTCTCGGAGTTAAGCAGGTCGGGGGTATTTGCGGCGCATTGTTCACGAATCTCACCGCGTGGCTTTCGGGCGTGTGGTTTGATTTGAGCCTTGTTGGAGGTGCATTTAATAAAATAGCAAAGGCGCTTCCATTCGTTCACGCGGTAGAAATGGAAAAAGCTTTGTTAAAGGGGAGCTTTGAGGGCGCAGTACCACACCTTTTGGTCATTCTTGCATACAGCTTGAGTGTAACGGCAGTAGCGGTGCTGTGCTTCCTTAGACAAAAGAAAAAGCAGTGAGGTTTTGAGTCGGAATGAAATACAAGCTCATTATCGATAAGAATGCAGAGGAAGAAATAGTTGCGAGAGTTCACTCGCCGTCAGCTCTGACCGAACGGATCGAGGACCTTGTCCGCGGATTTTCGGGTGCTGACAGTATCGTGGGATACAGAGATGACGAAATGCGGAGGCTCACGTTCGGTGAGATCGAATGTATTACCGTTATCGACAGGAAAGTGGTCGCCGTTGATACGGAGGGCACTCACTATCGTCTTCAGGACAGGCTTCGTGACCTAGAGTCTGTTCTGCCGTCTTATTTCATACGCATTAACAAATCGTCCATTGCCAACGAGCGACGGATACTGCGCTTTGACGCGGTGTTCAGCGGAGGAGTAGACGCGGTCTTCAGATGCGGATACAGAGAATACGTTTCGAGACGATGCTTTGCGGAGATAAGAAGGAGGTACGAATGATTATGAAAAAGACGGTTTTGGAGTTTGTACGCCGAGGACTGACTGCTTGCGGCTTTGGACCTTTGGTACTGGCGGTATTGTATCTGGTGCTCGACCGAGCAGGTGTGATAGAGTCATTAAGTATAAACGAGGTGTGTATCGGGATATTTTCATTAACCGCGCTTGCGTTTATCGCAGGGGGTATGAACGTAATTTATCAGCTTGAGAGACTTCCCTTGATGGTGGCGATTCTGATTCACGGTGCAGTTTTGTACGGTGCTTACCTTGTCACATACCTCTTGAACGGTTGGCTTGAATTAGGTATGACACCGATCTTGGTGTTTTCCGGCATTTTTGTTTTCGGTTATTTGGTTATATGGGCAGCTATTTATTTGATAATTAAAAACAGCACAAAAAAGCTTAACGAAAAGCTGAGTCAGAGCCGGTATAGCGCAGAGTAGGCCGACCAAAAAGAAAAAACACCCAAAAGGGTGTTTTTTCTTTTTGGTGACCCGTTGGGAAACGAGTAATTTTCGCTACGCTCAAATGACTCGGACAAGTCGCGGTTTGTTTTATCAAAATTAAAGTTTGTGTACGCCTTGCGCGATTCTCCCAAAATAGAGCCGACAAAAAGAAAAAACACCCAAAAGGGTGTTTTTCTTTTTGGTGACCCGTGGGAGAATCGAACTCCCGTTTCCGCCTTGAGAGGGCGGTGTCTTAGCCGCTTGACCAACGGGCCGTATTTGCTTTTTTCAAATCGGCGAGTCTTATTGTATCATAAATGAAAACAAAATGCAATACCTTTTTGCAAAAAACTTTGCAAAAACGTTTTTTCTTTTATTTACTCTTGAAATTTGGGAAAAGTAATTGTATAATAAGTACGTTGTACGCAATTTTTTACAAAAGGGAGGCTTGACTATGAAGTTTTTTACCAAAAAAGACAAGATATTTAACGTCTTTTCTTCTATGCCCACCCTTGAATGTAACAGACTTATTTTAAGGCGTATGAAGCGTACCGATGCCGCCGATATGTTTGAGTACGCAAAAGAGGAGTGCGTTACCGAGTATCTGCTCTGGAATCCGCATGACAGCCTCCGGTACACCGAGCAGTATCTTAAATACGTGCAGGGCAAATACCGTGACGGCGAATTTTACGACTGGGCGGTAGTGCTCAAGACTGAGAACAAGATGATCGGCACCTGCGGCTTTACCTCGTTTGACCTCGACAACAACTCCGCCGAGGTAGGCTACGTTATAAATCCCCTGTACCGCGGACACGAATACGCTGTCGAGGCGCTCAGTAAGGTTTTACGCTTCGGTTTTGACGAGCTTGAGCTCAACCGTATCGAAGCCAAGTATATTGTCGGCAATGACGCGAGCCTGCGTGTTATGGAAAAATGCAATATGAGCTTTGAGGGAATATCAAAAAGCTCTATGATGATAAAGGGCGAGTACTGTGACATAGGTCACTGCGCGATACTCAGAAGTGAATTTTATAATGAATAAAAGCTCCGACAACCGTCGGAGCTTTTTGTGCTTTTAATCGTGATAAGATGTTATGATTTATCATTCAGTAGTTCATTCAAAACTCTGTTTTTATTAAACAAGAAGTTTTTTGTGATCTGATAACATAATGTGTATTCGTATTCACAAGAAGTAATTCCCTCTTTGTCAAATGATAATATTTTTGCATTGGGACACCCTGCCAGAATGGGGGAGTGTGTTGCAATTATAAACTGTGAGCCTTGCTTTGACATATTAAATATATGTTTAAGCAAGGTGAGTTGTTTCTTTGGAGAGAGAGCAGCTTCGGGCTCGTCCATAATATAAAGTCCCGGCTCGTCATAAGATAAAAATCTGAGATTGCCTTCTCCGTGGGAGTTTGAGTGATAATCGTCTCCCATATATTTGAGCATTGATGCAGTTGCAACGTTATAAAATGTTTCTGCTCTGAAAAAATAACCGAATTCAGGGCGTCGGTAGCCTTTAATCAGCGTAATGGACTCACTCAACGGTGATATATCATCGTATGTACTGAAATTATAATTTCGTGTTCCACCCTCAGAGTTGTATCCAAATTCAATGGCAATTGCTTCGAGCAAAGTTGATTTTCCGGAACCGTTTTCGCCAACGAAAAAAGTAATAGGTTTATCAAATGTTAATTCAGATATGCTTTTTATGGCCGGTATATTATGTACGTAAGAATTTTTCGGAAGAGAATTCCAATCTATTTCCAAGCCTTTGAGATATAGATCGTTCATATTTGCCGCCTTTCTGAAATGATTTGGATCACCGTTGAGGATCGAACAACTTAAATGCAGCCTCTGACATTACGTAAACATCGTTATGGCTTTTTGGTGTGCCTCTGCTTGAAACAAAGCCATTCTCATCGAGCCCCGCAATAACAGACGGCTTGCCTTTGATCAGCACGATAACCGTTTCATCGGCTTCTCGACGGGGTTTAATTAGTACTGTTTTTGTGGGAGTTCCTTTAATATGTCCAACGGGGTAAAATTGCAGCCAATGTACTGCTCCGTCTTTTTCGCAACAGATCTCGGTAGCTTTGTTTGCTCTCTGACACGACTGATAGACGGTGTAGTTTCGTTCTGCAACGGTAAATTTAACGGTTTTGAACAGCTCGTTTTCGGCCACACATACGCCTCGCTTTTTATATGCGTTATAAACAGAGAGCGTTTCCTCACTTACGCATTCCATTATATCACTTACGTCACAGCTTAGCGCCGAGCATATTCTTGCAATTGTGTCTGTGGTGACTGTCTCGTTTTTTGATAGCTTAGCTAAGACTCTGGAGCTTATTCCCGTAACGTTCATAAGATCAGTCCTACTCATGCTTTTGTCAATCAAAAGCTTCCAAAGCTTACTGTAATCAATATACATTAACTCACCGCCTTTTTGATAACAGTATATCACACAAACGCAAAAATGTCAATAATGATTTACGATAGTAAATAATTTGCGCCAATTAGCAAAAAGATAATAATCAATCGTGTCATATAAAAACGCTTCTATTGCTTCGAATACAAAGCCGATAAAAGTATAATATCATCAAGAAAAGCCTTTGAAGAAAAATAAGAGAGCAATTGTAATGACATTGTTCTATGAATAACGGCATTATTATCGGGTAAAATAAATGTTGAAAAAAGTTAAAAAAATTAGCAAATTCCTCTTGACAAGTAAAATCAAATATGGTAATATATTTTTTGTTAATGCGGCATCGCCAAGCGGTAAGGCAACGGACTCTGACTCCGTCATTTCCTAGGTTCGAATCCTAGTGCCGCAGCCAAAAAGAACAGACTATGAAATAGTCTGTTCTTTTTTTCTTGCAAAAACTTTTGCTATATGCTATAATTTACGTGTAAAAACAAGAAACTCTTTTGAGAGGCAGAAATGAAGATAAAAGGTTTGGTTAAAAAGATATGGGCGGGCGTTCTCTGGCTTGTTATCTGGCAGGCGGCGGCGATGCTTATAAACAAAAAGCTCATACTCGTTTCTCCCGTTGAGGTGGTAAAAAGACTTTTCGAGCTTTTACCCGAGGGAGCGTTCTGGTCGAGCATTTTTGAAACGGGCGGCAGGATAATTCTCGGATACCTGCTCGGACTTGCGGTCGGTACCGCGCTTGCTGTTCTTGCGGCAAAGGCCGGAGTGCTCCGTGACTTTTTCTCGCCCTTTATGCTGACTGTAAAGGCGGTGCCCGTGGCATCGTTTACTATCCTTGCGCTTTTCTTCCTCTCGTCCGAAAATCTTGCGATTCTCGTAACCTTTCTCATCGCCCTCCCCATAGTTTACTCGAACATACTGACAGGCATTGACGGTATGGACAAGCGGCTCGTGGATATGGCAAAGCTATTTAAGATAGCGCCTCACAAAAAGGCGGTCTACATATATTTTTCGCAGATACTCCCGTATTTCAAGACTGCGGCATCTGTCGCGGCGGGACTGAGCTGGAAGTCAGGTGTTGCCGCAGAGCTTATAGTTATCACTACGGCATCGGTTGGCGAGATGCTTTATCAGGCAAAGGTCGAGCTTGACAGCGCGAGCCTGTTTGCGTGGACGTTTGTGGTAATACTTCTCTCGCGTCTGACCGAGTTTGTGTTCGTAAAGCTTATTGACGGTGCGTGGCACACCGTGGAAAAGATATAAGGGGGTGCCGACGTGATAAAACTTGAAAACGTATCAAAGCTATACGGCGGCAAGCCCGTATTCAACTCGCTGAATCTCACGCTTGCGCCCGGCGACCGAGTGGCAATAATGGGACCCTCGGGATGCGGAAAGACCACGGCGCTTATGATGCTCGCAGGTCTTGAGGTGCAGGAAGGCGGAGTGATTCGGGGACTTGAAAACAAGCGTGTGTCAATGGTCTTTCAGGACGACAGGCTATGTGAAAACCTCTCGCTGTACGCGAACGTGAAGATAGTGTGTCCGCAAAGCACGAAAAAGAGCGATATTGCCGAGGCGGCAGATGCGCTCGGACTCGGTGACAGCATCAACAAGGCGGCGTCCAAGCTCAGCGGTGGAATGAGGAGGCGCGCGGCAATACTTCGCGCGATGCTCGCTGACTTCGACATTCTTCTTCTCGACGAGCCGTTCAACGGACTTGACCCTGACGCCAAGCGTCAGACGGCGAAGTTTATATCGGACAGACTTGAAAACAGAACTCTTTTGCTCGTGACTCACAATCCCGACGACGCGGAGCTTCTCGGTTGTGAGAAGATATTGTTTGAACAAATTGCAAATATAAATAAATGAAAGGCAGATAAGTATTATGGATTGCATTTTTTGTAAAATAGCGGCAGGGGAGATCCCCTCCACCAAGGTTTTTGAAAACGAAAAGGTGCTTGCGTTCAATGACTTAAACCCTCAGGCACCCGTGCACATTCTCGTTATTCCGAAGGCTCACGTAGCTTCGGCAGACGAGATAAATGCGGACAACGCGACTCTTGTATCTGATATTTTTGCGGTAATTCCGACCGTCGCAAAGTCGGCAGGACTTACAAACGGTTACAGGATCATAACGAATATCGGAGATGACGGATGCCAGTCGGTGAAGCATATGCACTTCCATCTGCTGGGTGGCAAAAAGCTGTCCGATACTATGTGCTAAAGGCGAGCCGTTTATATTTTTTGCGGCTTTTGAAAGATATTTGTTTAGAATTAACAAAGTTCATATTTTTCTGCAAAAAGCCTTTAATTTTGATAAATTGTGTGCTATAATGTAAATGAAGAAAATAGCCTTGACGGGCTTAGATAAAACGGAGGACTTTTTATGAGCGGTGAACTTGTCGGAGACGTTAGTGTAATAGGTATGCGAGGCTGTGAGGATTTCGTTGCTAAGGTTGACGGATACCTCAAGGAATGGCGTCTGTGCGACGATAGCTTTATTATCGATGCAAAGTGCCCGAGATTCGGTTCGGGTGAAGCCAAGGGTCTTGTAAACACCTCGATGAGAGGACACGACGTTTACATAATCTCGGATTGCTTTAACTACGGTGTTACTTACAATATGTACGGTATGGAAGTACCGATGAGTCCTGACGATCACTTTCAGGATCTCAAGCGCGTTATCGGCGCTATCGGCGGTAAGGCTCGCCGAATTTCGGTAATAATGCCTATGCTTTACGAGGGCAGACAGCACAAGCGCTCAACAAGAGAGTCGCTCGACTGTGCGCTTGCACTTCAGGAGCTCGTCAATATGGGCGTTTCCAATATCATTACGTTTGACGCACACGATGCGAGAGTTCAGAACGCGATCCCGCTCAGCGGCTTTGATAACGTTCGCGCGACCTATCAGATGATAAAGGCGCTTATCAAGGAATTCCCCGACATCTCTCTTGAAAAGGAGAACGTGGTAGTAATTTCTCCCGACGAGGGCGGTATGTCCAGAAGCATGTACTACTCCTCGGTGCTCGGCGTTGACCTCGGTATGTTCTACAAGCGCCGCAACTACACCGTTATTATTAACGGCAAGAATCCCATTGAGGCTCACGAGTACCTCGGACGCAGCGTTAAGGGCAAGGACGTTATCGTTGTTGACGATATGATCTCTTCGGGCGAGTCTATGCTTGACGTTGCGCTTCAGCTCAAGGAAAAGGGTGCAAAGCGTATATTCGTTTTCGCAACCTTCGGTCTTTTCTGCAACGGTCTTGAGCTTTTCGACAAGGCGTATGCTGACGGTACTATCACAAAGATATTCACCACAAACCTCATTTACAGAACTCCCGAGCTTCTTACAAAGCCATGGTATACAGAGGTAAGTATATGCAAGTACGTTGCTCATATCATCGACACCCTCAACCATGACTTTACAATAAGCAAGCTTCTTGACCCTGCCGCAAGGATTCACAACCTTCTTGATAAGCACAAGGCAGAGCTTGAAAAGAACAAGTAATAACAATGAAAAAGCCGTCGTTTCAGACGGCTTTTTTGTTGCATTTTCGAGTGTTTTGTGATACAATCTATCTTGGAAAAAGTATATACGGGAGAAAAACAATGATCACCGCAAAGAGCATAAAGGATGAGCTTATCAAAGAGTACAAATACAGAATAGAGCTTCACGCACACACCAGACCGGCGAGCCCCTGCAGTGAGGTGGTTCCCAAGGAGCTGGTCAAGACCTATCACGAGCTTGGATATGATGCGGTAGTTGTAACCAATCATTTCGTCAAGTGGATATTTCGTGAGCAGACTAAGGAGGAAGCACTTGAAGGATACCTCAAAGACTATGAGGACACGTGTCTTGCTGCCGAAAAATACGGCTTAAAGGTGTACCTCGGAGCAGAAGTGCGCTTTGAAGAATATTTGAACGATTACCTTGTGTACGGAGTTAACAGGGAAATACTTTCTGCTTGCTACGATTATTTTGACGAGGGTGTTGAAGCTTTCAGACGCGAAGTTCCGCTAAACGACAGCGTGTTTATTCAGGCTCACCCGTTCAGAAAAGATATGACACCTGTAGAGCCTGAGATTCTTGACGGTATTGAGGTCTTCAATATGCACCCGGGGCACAATTCGGCGGTAGGGTTGGCGGCAAAGTATGCACGTGAGAATAACTTTGGTATTATTACTGCGGGAAGTGATTACCATCATAAAGACAGAGGACACGAGGGTGTTTCGGCGCTGAGGACGAAGTATCTTCCTGAGGACGGATTTGAGCTTGCCAAGCTTTTGAAAAGCGGCGACTATCTGTTTGAGATTGGCGGAAGTCAGATAATACTTCCTTAAACACTAAAGCCTAACGGCATTTGCCGTCAGGCTTTTTTCAACACTCACACCTCCTTTGCATAAAATGAAAGTAAACCAATACAGAAAGGATGAGGTTATGGCAAAGGGAAGACTTGTTGTGTGGGTGACCGCTTCAAACGGCGGAATACCCATTGAGAATGCTCTTGTTACGGTGTATGACGCCGACGCGGCAGGTGAGGCGGTAGCGGTACGAAGCACCGATATCGACGGAAGAACGGAGATAATGGAGCTTGACGCGCCGCCGCGTGAGCTTTCTGAAACACCGGAAAACGGCGGGGAAAGACCGTACTCGATATACAACGTTGACGTAAGGCGTGACGGCTACTTCGACGTATCAAATCAGGAGGTGCCCGTTTTTGACGGAATACTCGCCGTCCTGCCCGTAAATATGATACCGCTGTCCGAGGGCGACAGTAGTCAGCTTGAACCTAAATCTGGAATAAACATAAAGGTGACCGAGCCCGAGCTTGAAGGCGGGGGTGAGGTATAATGGCAGTTTTTATTCCCGAGGAGATAACCGTGCATCTCGGCGCTCCCGGTGATACGAGCGCACAGAACGTAACCGTGCCGTTTGTCGATTACATAAAAAACGTGGCGTCGAGCGAAATATACCCGACGTGGCCCGAAAATGCGCTCAGAGCAAACATATACGCGCAGATATCCTTTGCGCTCAACAGAATTTACACAGAATACTACCGTTCGCGCGGCTACGATTTCGATATAACCAATTCCACCGCATCCGATCAGTCATTTGTATACGGGCGCGATATTTTTGATAACATAAGTCAGATAGTTGACGAGGTCTTTGACGAATATATAAGGCGTCAGGGCAATATCGAGCCTCTTTTCGCACAGTACTGCGACGGTATCAACGTGACATGCGAGGGACTCTCACAGTGGGGAAGCGTGTCGCTTGCCGAAAGCGGTCTTGCTCCGTATCAGATCCTTACAAACTACTACGGAAGTGATATTGATATAGTCAGAGATGCGCCAATTATGAACGTAGACGAAAGCTACCCCGAAATACCGCTTGAGCTCGGCTTTTCGGGAAATGACGTCAAGACCTTACAGACAAGGCTAAACCGTGTTTCAAATAATTACCCGTCAATTCCCAAGATATTTCCCGTGGACGGAGTTTTCGGAGAGTCCACCGATGCGGCGGTCAGAGAATTTCAACGGGTCTTCGGACTGACTGTCGACGGCAGAGTGGGGAAGGCTACGTGGTATCAGCTGCTCCGCATTTACGGAGGAGTCAAGAGGCTGAGCGAGCTGAGAAGCGAGGGAATAACGCGTGAGGAGATAGAGCTTGCATACCCCGAGAGCATTGAATTTGGCGACGCAAACGAGTACGTAAGAATAGTGCAGTATATGCTAAATATAATTGCCGAAAACAATCCCGCCGTGCCGAGTGTTGTCGAGGACGGAATATTCGGAGAGAGGACGCGCGAGGCGGTCACTGCGTTTCAAATGGAATACGGACTTAATGCAAACGGTGAGATAAACGAGGACACCTGGAATGCTATGTTCAGAGTTTACCGCGGTATTATTTTGGCGCTCCCCGAATTTTACAGCGAAAGCTATATTGTTCCATATCCCGGTATCGTGCTGACCCTCGGTGTGCAGGGCAACGGGGTAAGGCTTTTGCAGAACTACTTAAACGAGCTTGCGGCGGTCTATCCAGAGATACCGTCTGTAAACGTGACCGACGTTTATTCTGCAGACACACAGGCGGCGGTCCGCGCCTTTCAGGAGCTATTCGGATATGACGTTACGGGGAACGTAAACGCGCTTACCTGGGACGCGGTAGCGAGTGCCGCCGAGGACCTTCGTGCAGGCTATCGACGTACCGAGGGTCAGTACCCCGGATATGATATTGGTTGAAAGGAGAGCGTTTAATGAACAACGGAAATATTGACCCCGTATACGAGCTTCAGGAGTGGCTTCGCGAGCTTCATTTTGCAGGATATCCCATAGACCTCGTTAACCCCAGTGGCACTTATGGAGACGAAACACGCGCGGCAGTCAGACAGTTTCAGGTATACGCAGGGCTTGAGCCAAGTGGGATTGTTGACGAGGAAACCTGGAACAGACTAAGGGAAGAATATAAAAACGCCCTTTACGAGAAGCGGCCTCCAAGCGGAGTGAATCCGTTTCCCGACGAGCCGGGCTTTAAGGTTGGGATAGGTCAGATATCCGACCTCGTGACCGTGATACAGCTGATGCTGAGGGATATTTCCGCGCATATGGATCTCGATTTTGACGATATAAGCGGAATATACGATGCCGAAACACGCGAGGCGGTATCCGAGTTTCAAAGACGAAGCGGTCTTGAGCCTACAGGTGTTGTCGACAAGCGTACTTGGGACAAAATGACCGAGTTTTACAATAAAAACAATCGCGGCTTTTGAATTATTCTTGCAAACGCAGATCTATGGTGCTATAATTTATACATAAAGCACAGGAAGGTCATAATTATGGAAGAGCTTAGCCGCGACGGCTACAGAATAGTGCGAACAGACAGAAAAAGTCTTGCTCTTGAGGTAAGCCGCCGTGATGCCGCGGTGATTATCCGCGCGCCGAAGCGGTTGCCACGTGAGACTATCGAGAGGTTTGTTTCGGCGCACAGAAAATTTATAGAAAAAAACGTATCCAAGGTAAAGCTTGAGCTTGAAAGAGAAGAGATGCTTTTTGCAGAATGCGACGAGTCGGGACTCAGAATAAAGGCAATGGAGTACCTGCCCGACAAGATCGGATATTACTCAAAGCTAATGGGACTTGCTCCGACGGGGGTCAAGATCACGTCGGCAAGAACCCGCTTCGGCAGCTGCAGTCCGAAAAACTCACTATGCTTTTCTCTCTATCTTATGCAAAAGGATGAGCGCTTTATCGACTACGTGATAGTTCACGAGCTCGCACACATAAAGCACCACAATCACGGCGCGGCGTTTTACGGGCTGATAGAAAAGTATATGCCCGACTACAAGGAGAGAATAAAGCTTGGAAAATAAAAATCTGATACGGAAAATTCCGTATCAGATTTTTTGTTATTATTCTATTTCAAATTTGGTGGCGATTATGCGGGTCTTGTCGCCCTGCACGCTTATAAATCCGCCCTCAGCAAACGCGTTTATCTCGCGTCCGTCGTCAGTGATGATCTTCGCTTTTCCGCAACCGAGCGGGGAAGCGAAATCAGTATGAGAGCCGAGGATACAAATGTCACCCTCTGTTGTGCGTACAACTACCTTTTGCACTAAGCCGTCAAATTTGACTCCCGACATTGTAACTGCCTCAAGTTCAAAGCTTGTCATAGCTTATTTGTCACCTGCTTTAGCTTTTTCGACCGCCTCGTCGATAGTACCGACAAACAGGAACGCCGACTCGGGAAGATCGTCGTGCTTGCCCTCGATAATCTCCTTGAAGCCGCGGATGGTCTCCTTGATGGGAACGTATTTACCGTTCATACCCGTGAACTGTTCTGCAACCGTAAAGGGCTGAGACAAGAATCTCTGCACCTTTCTCGCACGGCTTACGGTAAGCTTATCTTCCTCCGAAAGCTCGTCCATACCCATAATTGCGATAATGTCCTGAAGCTCCTTGTATCTCTGAAGAATGGCTTGAACGGCTCTTGCGGTTTCATAGTGCTCAATACCGACAATGTCGGGGGTGAGGATACGAGATGTGGAATCAAGCGGGTCAACGGCGGGATAAATACCGAGTGAGGATATTGCTCTGGACAATACCGTTGTCGCGTCAAGATGCGCGAAGGTTGTTGCGGGAGCCGGGTCGGTAAGGTCGTCTGCAGGAACGTAGACTGCCTGCACCGAGGTGATGGAGCCCTTCTTTGTGGAGGTAATTCTTTCCTGAAGCGCACCCATTTCGGTAGCCAGAGTCGGCTGATAGCCAACGGCGGAGGGCATACGTCCGAGAAGCGCTGATACCTCGCTTCCCGCCTGAGTAAATCTGAATATGTTGTCGATAAAGAGAAGCACGTCCTGACCCTGTCTGTCTCTGAAATATTCAGCCATTGTAAGACCCGAGAGCGCGACTCTCATTCTTGCTCCGGGAGGCTCGTTCATCTGACCGTACACGAGCGCGGTCTTGTTTATAACTCCCGATTCCTTCATTTCGTTGTAAAGGTCATTTCCTTCTCTCGTACGTTCACCGACGCCTGAGAATACCGAAAGACCTCCGTGCTGCTTTGCAATGTTGTTGATAAGCTCCATAATTATGACCGTCTTACCAACGCCCGCGCCGCCGAAAAGACCTATCTTACCGCCCTTTGCGTAGGGGCAGATAAGGTCGATTACCTTGATACCCGTTTCGAGTATCTCGGTCGTGCCCTCCTGCTCGTCGTATGCGGGGGCAGGACGGTGGATAGCCCACTTTTCCTCTGCCTCGGGTGCGGGGAGATTGTCAACGGGGTCGCCAAGCACGTTAAATATTCTTCCAAGCGTGGTGTCTCCGACAGGAACCTTGATGGGACTTCCCGTGTCAACTGCGTCAACACCGCGCACCATACCGTCGGTTGAGCTCATAGCGATACATCTCACCACGTCGTCACCGAGGTGCTGAGCAACCTCGGCCGTGAGCTTTGTGCCGTTGTTTTCAATTTCGATAGCGTTCAAAAGTGCGGGAAGGTTGCCGCTTTTGAACTTTATGTCAAGTACCGGTCCGATGATCTGTATGACCGTGCCGATATTCTTTTCGCTCATATTTGTGAATTCCTTTCGTCAGTTTACAGTGCGCCGGCACCGGATACTATTTCTGTGATCTCCTGAGTTATTGCCGCCTGTCTTGCGCGGTTGTACTTAAGACTCAGATCGTTTATCATTTCCTCGGCGTTGTTTGTTGCCGATTCCATAGCCATACGCCTTGCGCCGTACTCACTTGCGAGTGACTCGCAGACTGCGGCGTACACCATACCGCCGATATACTGCGGAACGATAGAGTCTATGACCGCCTCGGGAGAGGGCTCATAAAGCGTGAGCGCACGCGCCTCGCGCTTTGAGTCGGTACCGTCGCCCGTCATAGGCAAAAGCCTTTTGACCCGCGGCTCCTGACTGAGCATTGATACGAATTCGTTATACACGAGATAAAGGGTATCAAAGCGCCCCTTTACGTATTCGCTTCTCAGTACGTCACAGATTTTTGTGCACACCTCTGTGTCTGCGGCGTCTGCTCTCACGGGGGAGTCGGCGAGGAGCTCAAAGCCTCTGTGCTCACAGAACTCAAACGCCTTCTTTCCGATGGGATAGAAGCAAAGCTCGTCTGAGGAAACCTTTCCGTTCGCAATGCCGAGAGCTTCCTTGAACACGTTGTTGTTGAAGCCTCCCGCGAGACCACGGTCGCCGGCTACCAAAACGATGCAGATCTTTTTCTGTTCTCGCTTTTCGATGTATGCCGACATAACTCCGCTTCCGCAGTTTGAGACGATAGTACTCATCGTGTTGTGAAGCAGATTCATAAAGGGCAGAGTCAGCTGTGCGCGCTCTTTTGCGCGGCGAAGCTTTGACGAGGCAACAAGCTCCATAGCCTTGGTTATGTGCATGGTGCCCTCAACGCTTTTTATCCGCGTTTTTATATCTTTCATTGAAGATGCTGCCATAGTTTTCTCTCCAAAGAGTGATTATTTGTTGAATTTAAGCTTGAACTCGTCGATTGCGGCCTTGAGCTTTTCCTCGTTCTCCTTAGTCATTTCACTTGTTTCGGTGATACTTCCAAGAATGTCGGAGTGCATATTAACAACGAACTCGATAAATTCGTCCTCAAAGCGCGTTATATCCTCGACTGCGATGTCAGAAAGGAGGTTGTTTGTTGCGGCGTAGAGAATAATTACCTGATGCTCAACCGGCATAGGCTTGTTTCTGTCCTGCTTGAGGACCTCAACTATTCTTGCACCCTGCTCAAGCCTTTGCTTTGTATCGGCATCAAGGTCAGAGCCGAACTGCGCGAAGGACTGAAGCTCTCTGTACTGTGAGTACTGAAGCTTTAGGGTACCCGCAACCTTTTTCATAGCCTTTATCTGCGCCGCACCGCCGACTCGGGATACCGATATACCGGGGTTTACCGCAGGCATAATACCGCTGTGGAAAAGCTCGGTCTCAAGGAATATCTGACCGTCGGTGATGGAGATCACGTTGGTCGGAATGTACGCCGAAACGTCGCCTGCCTGTGTTTCTATTATTGGCAGAGCCGTAAGTGAGCCACCGCCAAGCTCGGGCGAAAGTCTTGCCGCACGCTCAAGAAGTCTTGAGTGGAGATAGAATACGTCTCCGGGATAAGCCTCACGTCCGGGGGGTCTTCTTATAAGGAGGGAGAGAGCTCTGTAAGCAACCGCGTGCTTGGAGAGATCGTCGTAAATGACGAGGACGTCACGACCCTTATACATAAAGTATTCGCCCATCGCGCAGCCCGAATAGGGGGCGATGTACTGCATGGGAGCAAGCTCGGACGCACTTGCGGACACGACTATGGTATAATCCATAGCGCCGTTTTGAGAGAGTGTTTCAACGAGCTTTGCAACGGTTGAGTTCTTCTGACCGATAGCGACGTATATACAGATTACGTCCTTGCCCTTCTGGTTTATAATGGTGTCGGTGGCGATGACCGTCTTACCTGTCTGACGGTCTCCTATTATAAGCTCACGCTGACCGCGTCCGATCGGTATCATGGAGTCGATAGTCTTGATATTCGTCTGAAGCGGTACTCCTACCGATTTTCTTTCGATGATACCGGGTGCCTTTGTTTCGATCGGGCGGGTCTCGGAGGATTCTATCGGACCCTTACCGTCGATGGGCTCGCCGAGCGCGTTTACAACGCGTCCGATAAGCTTTTCGCCTACGGGCACCGAAACTACACGTCCCGTACGGCGTACAGAGTCGCCCTCGCGTATCTCGCGGTCATTACCGAGAATAACTACGCTGACGTATTTTTCTTCAAGGTTGAGAGCCATACCGAATTCGCCGTTTGCGAACTCAATAAGCTCGTTTGCCATACACTTTTCAATGCCGTGTACCTTGGCAATACCGTCGCCTACGCTTACAACGTAGCCGGTTTCGGATTCCTCAACGCGACTTTTGTAATTTTTTATCTGGTCTTTTATAATTTTGCTGATCTCATCAGTTTTAAGCTGCATAAATGTGACCGTTCCTTTGCTTGAGTTTTGCTTCAGATGTCGGTGTCTGAAATAAGAGTGCCGATGGCCTTGAGCGACGAGCTGACGCTCTTGTCTATCCGCTCTGTTCCGAAGTCGAGTATGACGCCGCCTATGATAGACGCGTCTACCGTATTGGTGAGTATTACGCGCTTGCCCGTTCTTTTTTCAAGGCTTGCCCGTATTTTATCTGCCTGCTCTGTGCTCAGTGCAACCGCAGAAACAGCGTTTGCCCGAAGAATACCCTCTTTTTCGTCGTAAAGTGAGGTGAAGCAGACGCTTATTTTGGGAAGCTCCGATACGCACTTGCCTTCAACAAGTATTTTTATGAAGTTGAGCAAATAACCGTTCACCTGACCGAACGCCAAATCAACCATTGAGGTTTTTTCGTCCGTCTGTACGGTGGGTGAGTCAAGCAGAGTGAGATATTCGGGATTTTTTTCGAGAATGGAAGCTACGGCTTCAAGCTCCTCGAGAACCGTGTCGGTAACACCCGTTTCTGCGGCTACCTCGAACAGAGCTTCGGCGTACGATTCGTGAAGCGCCTTCATTGATCGTCACCCATTTCTGCGATAAAGCCGTCGATAAGCTTTTTGTGCTTTTCTTCGTTAAGCTCACTCTCGATAACCTTTGACGCGATTGCAAGCGCAATGTCGGAAACCTCGTTTTTGAGCTCGTTTTCTGCGTTGCGTCGCTCTGCCTCTATCTGCTTGTCTGCACGCTCGATTATTTCCTGCGCGCGAGTGTGTGCGTCGGCAATTATTTCCTCGCTTTTGAGGGCGGCGCTTCTGGTCGCACTCTTTACGATGTTTTCAGCCTCGGTCTTCGCGCTTGAGAGACGTGACTCGTATTCGTTCTTAAGCTCATTGGCGTCTGACATTGACTTCTCTGCGCCCTCATACATAGCCTTGACCTCGTTCTCACGGTCAAGCATCATTTTTCTGACAGGCTTAAAGAGAAATTTCTTCATCAAAAGGAAAAGTATTAGTAAGTTTCCCCATGTGAAGATGATAGTCCAGACGTCGATGGTAACGAAGGGCAGAGTCTCAGACTCCTTCACCTCGGCAACCGTTTGCACCTCTGTGCCGGTCACACCGTCGATAGTAACTAATTCAAGATTGTTTTCCATAAGTTCTCCATGCCAAGTCCGGCATATAAAGATTTTTGCAGTGTCCGAGCCTTAGCCCACGATCATACCAACGAGGGGGTTGGCAAAGAGAAGGATGAGCGCGATAACAAGGCTGTAAATACCTGTAGATTCTGCAACGGCACAACCGAAAAGCATTGTTGTGGTAATGTCACCCTTTGCCTCGGGCTGACGTCCTACTGCTTCAGCAGCCTTACCTGCCGCATAACCCTGACCGATACCGGGACCCACACCTGCGATCATTGCGATACCTGCTCCGATTGCGGAAGCTGCGAGTACGATTGTTCTGTAAAGTTCCATGATTTTTTCCTCCGTAAAAATTAGATACTGAATTTATTCGCGTGCAGCCTTGTCGCCGCCCGCACTTGACACAAACACCATTGTGAGCATACAGATGATGTACGCTTGAAGGAAGCTTGTGAACAAATCAAAGTAAATTGAGAGAACAGCAGGAATACCGAGTTGGAATATCGGTATGCTGTTTATAAACGTGTTCGGTATCCAACCGAGAACGAATGAGCTGAGAGCCGCAAGAGCTCCGTAGAGAAGCGAGGTGATAACCATACCTGCGGCGATGTTTCCGAAATGACGGAAGGACATCGAGATGGGGTTTGCTATCTCTCCTACGATATTGATGGGGAGAAGAAAGGGAACGGGCTCGACAAAGCCCTTGAGCCAACCCTTGAAGCCGTTATATTTTATGTTCATAAACTGAACCGTGAAGAAGGTCATAAGCGCCCAGCCGAGTGTCGTCGACAGATCGGCGGTCAGAGGACGCATACCGAGGAGGCTCGAAAGGCTTCCGCATATTGAAAGGGTGAAGAGTGCGCCGATGTACGGAGCGAAGCGGAGGTAGCCCTTGCCCATAGTGTCCTCGACAAAATTGTAGAGCATACCGACTATCTTTTCCGCGATTATCTGTTTACCCGTCGGTATTTTCTTGAGTCCGCTTGAAAGGTATATGCAAACGGCGACGATTACCGCCATTATTATCCACGAGTTCGTAACCGTTTCGGTGACGGGAATGCCGCCGAAAATGGGTATCTCAAACATTATTTTAGGTCCCGTTACGTTACCCATATTTATCCTCCTTAAGAATTACTTATTCTTTATCTGCCGTGACGTTTTCCGTTTTTTTATTTTTCTTCGAGAGCAGTCCTATCAGCATAATGACAGGTCTTACAAGCACGAAGGGAATTACCGTTGTATATCCGTTGAAGTAAGGAAGCTTGATTCCTATAATTATTATGACCGCCATAAACAAAAGACGACCCGTATAGGTTGCTTGAACGAAATTTTTTGCGCCCTTTTCGTCCTTTTCCACGGATTTTGAGACCGCAAGAGCAAGGAATAAAAAGTTAAGAGCAGCTCCGACAAAGCCGAGAAGAACTCCGGTTATTACGGTGTAATCGAAAAAATCAAAAAACGCCATAACCGCAACCGCCAGAGCAGACGCTGCGAAAAGAAACGATATGACCTTAAGTGTGCTTTTCTTGAGTTCGGTTGTCATGGCTCCTCCAAAATGTGCTTATTCGTCCTTACTGCTTTTACCGTCTGAGTTCATGGTTCTGAACAGCTTGTAAAGGCTGACGTATGCGCTTGCGACTCCGAGCAGTATTCCGATAATAAGAACGTAGCTTCCGAGAGAAAGCTTTTCTCTTATGAATTCGGCGACGTATATCCATATAAAAATTGGAATAATGGCGGTCAGACCTACATGAGTAAGGTATGAGAGTGCCTTTATGATGTTTGAATAGTTATTTTTCATAATCATTCTGCCCGGTTATGCATTATTATATTATTCTACTATATTATAATGGTCGCTATGTTAATAAAACGTTAGCAATTGGTGAACAATTTCATGTGTGAATTTTCAGATGAAAATATTGACAATGGCTTTTATGGGTGATAGAATATCTGTTATAAGGATGTGATGTGAAATGAAAAACAAAACGAATCTGTTAAAACTCGTATATATCTCGCTGGTTGCGGCACTTGTATGTATAGCGACTCTTATATACGTGCCTCTGCCGATAGGCTACGCCAATCTCGGTGACGCCGTCGTGCTCACGGCAGGCTTTATTCTCGGACCTGTTGCAGGCGGGCTTGCGGGCGGTATCGGTGCCGCACTTGCCGACCTTTTTGCAGGATATCCTGCGTACATACCTGCGACCTTCGTGATAAAGGTACTTGTTGCGGTGATCGCGTCGCTTATTTACAAAGCAATGATCTTGGGCAAGAAGAACGGACTTCCTGCAAGAATAATTTCAGCAGTTGTTGCGGAAGCATTTATGGTGCTCGGCTACTATCTGTACGAGGCTACGGCTCTTTCGTACGGCTTCGGCGGTGCGTTTGCGAGTGTCGGCGGTAATTTAACGCAGGCTCTTGTGTGTGCGGCGGTCGCAGTTATTGCTTTACCTGCGGTTCAGAAGATATACGAAAAGATAAAAAAGTAAAATAAAAATGCGACGGAAGTCCGTCGCATTTTTGTTTTACTTGGCTGTGTAGTAGAAGTCATCTTCAGGGAGAGAGCCGCCGATAGCATTGGGGTTCTGACCGAGAAGAACGTTTAAGTAGCCTTCGACTATGGGCTTCATATCCTCACCCGTAGTACCCGTTACGTTGCAGAAGGGGATAGCCTGCTTTGCGATAGCCGCCTTGAAGATTCCCGCTTCTTCAACCAGCGTTGCGGCAGCCTCTACGTTTTCGTTAACGTACTTGCAGCTTGCAACGTATTCGTCAATGAAGGTCTTTACTGCTTCGGGATGCTCTTCAATGAACTTGCTTCTTGCGATAATAACACCGGTAACCGTTTCGCTGTCGGGATCAAGCTTCTTCCACTCTGCGCCGAGGTCGAGCGCAGTCTCAAGTCCTTCGACCTGAGTCTTCGCAACTATAACGTAGGGCATCGGGAGCATAGCAACGCCGCTTTCCGCTTCTTTGAGTATGGAAACTATTTCTGCGGGCTCACTCTTGAATTCTATCGTAACATCGGTGTCGGGGTTGATTCCGTTTTCTGTAAGAATATACTTGAGAGTGTACTCGGGTGTTGAGCCCTTGCCTGTCGCGTAGATGGTCTTGCCCTTGAGGTCGGCAACGCTCTTGATACCCGTGTTTTTGTCAAGCACGTAAAGCACACCGAGATTGTTTATCGCGATAAGCTTAACACCCTTTTCGGTCTTGTGGTAAAGGTTGCTTGCGAGGTTTGCGGGAACTGCCGCAATGTCAAGCTGATCCTTGACTATTTTGGGTGAGATCTCGTCTGCTGAGCCTGCTATGGTGAACTCATATTTGCCTTGCGACGTACCGTTTTTGGAGTCTGATATCACCTTGACCATACCTATAGACGTAGGTCCCGTCATTCCCGCAACGCGTACGGTAACGTCATCCTTGACGTCGGGTGCTTCGGTGCTCTCGGGAGCGTCTGTGGGGGGTTCTGTAACCGTCTCGGTTCCGCATGCTATAAGCGTTACGGAAAGGAGCAGAGCAAGTAATAAGGCTGTTAATTTTTTCATTTTTATATTCTTCCTTTCGGGTAGTATTTATATACATCGAATTTTGCATCGATTGTCTTTACGCCTACATTATATGCCCGAAAACCAGCAAATTCCGTTGCATTTGCAACGGAATTTGGAAAAATTTATTTTTTTGTGTGTTTTGTGAGTATAAAGTGACTCTTTTGAAAGTCTATCAGACCCTCGCGCTTCATTTTTGAAAGCTCGCGTGAAAGTGCGGCGCGGTCGCAGCCGAGATACACTGCCATATCCTCACGGTCAAACGGCAGGTCGAACTCGTACGATCTGCTTTTTTGTACGCACTCTGTAAAAAACGCGGTAAGTCTTGCTCTTATCGTAAGCTTTGACATTATCTGTATGCGTGCATTTTGGGACAGGGTACGGTTTGCGAGAATGGAAATGAATCTTCGAGCAAGCGACAGTCCAAGAGGCGTGGTGTTGTTCTCCGCGGCTATTTTTTCGCTCGACATCATAAGTATTTTTGTGTCCTCGGAGGCGCAGATGTAGATATCTGCCTCTCGTCCGAGAAAGTTTAAGCTTTCACCGAAGGTGTCTCCGGGTGCGACGTTTGCCATTATCATCTGATTACCGTCAATGTCGACGGTATATACCTGTACTGCACCCTCAAGCACAAGCCCGAAAAAGCCCAGTCTGTCGCCGACGTTGTTGATGTGCTCGCCGCGCTTGTACTTCATTTCGTGTGCCGTCAGAAAATCAAGCGCCGCCTCAAGCTCTCCGTCGGAAAGCCCTGCAAAAAGAGGGCTTTTTATAATTTGAGGATGTGTTTTCATCACTTATTTAACGCCTCGTATATTTCCATAGCCGCGCTTTTTGCATCAAGTCCGAGAGCTTCGAAAAGCTCGTCGGTCTCTCCGTGCGGCACGAAGGTGTTGTCGATAGCGCGGATCATATATTTTGTATCGCCGTCACCGTTTGTTTTGGCTTTCGCCGCGATCTTTTCGGATACCGAGCCAGCGAGTATTCCCTCCTCAAAGAGATACACGAGCTTTGCGCCGTGTGTAAGGGCAAAGATCTTGTCATACGGTACGGGTGACAATTTAATAAGCTTAATTATCCGTACCGATATTCCCACCTTTTCAAGAACCTCTGCGGCGAGATTTGCATTTTTCGTGAGTCTGCCGTAGGTGACTATAACAACGTCGGGCGAAGCAGAACCCTTGACTGTAATATCGCCGAGGTCTGTAAATCCGCTTCTGTCATACTCGTACTCGCTGCCTCTCGGATAGCGGACTATCGCGGGAGAGGCTCCGTCTGCGGCAAGGTCGAGCGAGCGCCTTAACTCCGCATAGGTCTCGGGGGAATATATTCTGATATTCGGGATTCCCGAGAAGAGAGAATAATCGTAAATTCCCTGATGAGTCATTCCGTCAGCGCCCACGATGCCGGCTCTGTCAAGTGCGAGCACGAGGGGAATGTTCTGAAGTGCCGCATCGTGAAATACCTGGTCGTAGATACGCTGAGCAAAGGTGCTATATATAGCGAGAACGGGCTTCATTTTGCCTGCCGTAAGTGCGGCGGCAAAGGTTGCCGAATGCTCTTCCGATATTGCGGTATCAAAAAATCTGTCGGGGTAAAGACGCGAAAATTCGGTGAGTCCCGTACCGTCTGTCATAGCGGCGGTAACTGCACACACGCGCTTGTCGCGCTTTGCCATCTCGCACATATATTTGCCGAATTCGCTTGAAAAATCGGTTTTGGGCACGGGAGCATATCCCTTCTTTTTGTCAAACGGTCCGACAGAGTGGTAGCTTTCGGGATGCGCCTCTGCGGGCGGATATCCCTTGCCCTTCTTCGTGATTATGTGTACCACGCAGCAACGGTGCTTCGTCTTGGCTTCTCGCAGAGCGTCCTCAAGCTTCTTTACGTTGTTACCGTCAACGGGACCTATGTAATCGCAACCGAGACTTTCAAATATATTGTAATTTGTGATAAGGCGCTTGAAGAAGTCACGTATCGCTTTTGCGGTACGAACGAGGAATTTACCTATAACGGGGATTTTGTAAAACATCTTCTTGAGTCTTCTCTTAAAGGTGAAGTATCCCTTACTGGTGCGTATGGTGGAAAGGCTGTGGTGCATACCTCCGACGTTCGGAGATATAGACATTTCATTGTCATTGAGAAGAATAACGAGATTTAAGTTGTCCTCGGCGCAGTTGTTAAGAGCCTCGTACGCCATACCGTTTGTAAACGAGCCGTCTCCGATAACGGCAACTGCCCATGTATCCTCGCCTCTGAGCTTTGCCGCCTTGGCGTAACCGAGCGCAGTTGATACCGACGTGCCCGAGTGACCTGCGGCAACCGTATCGTATTCACTCTCGATGGGGTTTGTGAAGCCCGAGATTCCGCCAAAGCGTCTGAGAGTACGGAAGCTTTCGTATCTTCCTGTCAGAAGCTTGTGGGTGTACGCCTGATGGGAAACGTCAAATATTATCTTGTCGTTCGGTGAGTCAAAGACCCTGTGGAGTGCCACGGTTGCCTCGACTATTCCGAGGTTTGAAGCAAGGTGACCTCCGTTTTTGCTTACGGTGTCGATAATATTTGCCCGTATTTCCCGTGTCAGAGCATTGAGCTCCCCGAGGCTTAAATCCTTTATGTCTTTAGGTGACTTGATGTTTTCAAGCATTTTGTTTTCCTGCCGTTTTCAGTTTGAGTATTCTTACGCCTTTTTTGCCATTGTACCACAAAAAAACATTTAATACAACCGCTCGTCTAAAAAGTTTACATAATAGTTGACAAGGGGTAGAAAATGAATTATAATTGTACTTGTAAAAAAAGGGAAGAACACCCTGAAAAACGGAGGATATTATGCTTAAAGAATTCAGAAAATTCATTGCTCGCGGCAACGTTATGGATCTTGCTGTCGGCGTAATCGTTGGCGGTGCGTTCCAGAAGATCGTAACCAGTCTCGTTAACGACCTCATTATGCCCCTTATCGGTCTTGTTACCGGCGGCGTTAACTTTAATGACCAGTTTGCTATACTCAGAATGCCTGCAGACGTTACTCACGATATGGTAACTTCTCTTGCGACTGCGAAGGAGCTTGGTGTTACTACATTCAATTACGGTGCTTTCATAACCACAGTACTTGATTTTATAATCATGGCGTTTGTTGTGTTCCTTCTTGTTAAGGGAATCAACACTCTCAAGGATATGACCGAAAAGAAGGAAGAAGCTCCCTCGCCTGCGGCTCCTACAACAAAGAAATGCCCCTATTGCCTCAGCGAGATCCCGCTTGAAGCAAAGAAGTGCGCTCACTGCACAAGCGACGTTGAATAAGCCTCGGGAGATCCCTTGTGATTTCTAAAGCTATTCATTTTTGCTTTGTGCGTGCGGACTAATAACCTCGTGCAATCCCGCATACAAAGAGGGGGCAACGGAAATGGAAAAAGCAGTTGAACAAATGAACTGGCGTATTACCGAGATACGCAATACAGCGTCGGAATACGATAAGAACGCAAAAAATATCTACTACGTTTCATTTGACGGAAATGACGCCAACGACGGACTTACTCCCAAAACACCGCTCAAAACCCCTGCCAAAGCAAATCAGAAGGCGGTTGACGGAGACGTTGTGCTTTTCAAGCGCGGCGACGAATGGCGGGTAAGATGGAAGGCTAAGTCTGGAGTTACATATTCAGCGTACGGAGAGGGCGAAAAGCCCGTCTTCAACGGTAACACCTACGGTGACGCGGCAGACCCGTCTTGTTGGAGTTTTGTCGGTGACACGGATAATATCTGGGAATACAAGAATATTATTCCCGACGTCGGATGCATAGTTTTCAACGGCGGTGAATCGACTGCTGAGAAGATACGCTTCGAGGTGAACGACAAGAAGATGTATGTGAGTGGAAACGAGTTTGAGCTCAGCAATAAATCGTTCCGTTCAAACAATACCTTTATCGGTAGATTTGTGCATCTTTCAACGGACGGAACTGATGCAACTGTTCCCACAAGGCTTTACCTCAGATGTGACGAGGGCAATCCCGGAGACGTATATAACTCCATCGAGCTTTGCTACAGAGGAAATCTTATCGGTGGCACGTCTAACGTAACCTTTGATAATATCTGTATAAAGTACACCGGTAGCCACGGTATAGGTATGGGAACTGTCGGAAACGTGACAGTACGTAACTGCGAGGTCGGCTACATAGGCGGCTCGGTGCAATATTTCCGGAACCACTATTTTGTTCGCTTTGGTAACGGTATCGAGGTGTACGGCGGCTGCAAGGACTTTACGATTGATAACTGCTACGTTTACCAGTGCTATGACGCGGGTATTACCCATCAGCTTCAGCTTGGTGGTCACAACCCTGCAATTCATGAAAACGTGCGCTTTACCAATAACGTAATCGAAAAGTGTATATATAACATCGAGTACTTTATGGGCAAGGCTGATAATCCCGGAATCACTCGCTTTATGAAGGATATCTTGTATAAAGGAAATATTCTTGCATATTCGGGTGAGGGCTGGGGTGCTGACCCCTCGCGCTCCGCGAGCATAAAGGGTTGGCCTCGCCACAACAATCATGCGGAGAACTTTGTGATAGAGGAAAACGTTTTTATTCTCGACAAGGTTAATACAAGTCACCTTGGCGCAGGTGAGAAGGAATGGCTTCCGAGCTACAAGAACAACACGTATTTCCGTCCTGTTGATTCAGGGTTTACCTGTATTGGTACAGGCGGCGCGGCGAAGCAGTATATATCGAATGACAAAACCGCACAGACGCTGAGTGAAGAGCTTGGAGAAATCGGAGCAAACGTAAATTTAGTTAAACACTAACTTGGGAAAGAGGCAGAATTCTGCCTCTTTTTCTGAAATTAACAGTATTTTGGAGTATATATGGAAACGAAAAAACTTGGCTTCGGACTTATGCGCTTGCCTCTGCTTGATCCGGAGGATAATTCGAGCATAGATATCGAAACCACCAAGAAAATGGTGGACGCTTTTCTTGAAAACGGATTCACCTATTTTGATACCGCGTGGATGTATCATTCATTTGGCAGCGAAAATGCCATCCGTCAGGCTCTTGTTGAGAGATACCCCCGTGAGAGCTACAACCTTGCAACCAAGCTTCACGCGGGCTTTATAAAAAAAGAGGGCTGTCCCGACAATATATTTGCCGAGCAGCTTAGGCGTACGGGCGTTGATTACTTCGATTATTATCTCATACACGACGTTAACGCGAACAATTGCAAGGTCTATGACGAGTATGACTGCTATAATTGGATAATAGAAAAGAAAAAACAGGGACTCGTGAAAACCATAGGCTTTTCGTTCCACGACAGCGCAGAGTTCCTTGACAAAATGCTCACCGAGCACCCCGAGTTTGAGTTCGTCCAGCTTCAGATAAACTATCTTGATTGGGATAGTGAAGGGATACAGTCGCGCAAATGCTATGAGGTCGCAAGAAAGCATAATAAGCCGATAATCGTTATGGAGCCCGTAAAGGGCGGAACTCTTGCGAAGGTGTCCGAGGAGGTAGCGGCTATGTTCAAGGCGTACAACCCCGACGTGTCCGTTCCTTCGTGGGCAATAAGATTCGCCGCAGGACTTGACGGCGTATTCATGGTGCTCAGCGGCATGAGCAATATGGAGCAGCTTGAAGATAATATGGGATATATGGCGGACTTCAAGCCGCTTTCAGAAAGCGAGCATAAGGTAGTACGTACTGCGGTAGATATGATAAATAAGAGTATTGTTATCCCGTGTACGGGTTGCTCGTATTGCGTCGACGGTTGCCCTGTCAATATTCCCATACCCCAGTATTTCGCCCTTTACAACAACGATAAGCAGGAGATAGAAAAAGATTTCACTCCTCAGGGAGAGTATTACGATAACCTCACCGTAAGCTTCGGTAAGGCGAGTGACTGCGTTGCCTGTGGGCAGTGTGAGGGTGTGTGTCCTCAGCACTTACACGTGATCGACTTGCTCAAGGACGTTGCAAAGCATTTTGAATAAAAAAGTCCTCCCGACACGGCGTCGGGAGGTTTTTGTTCAAACAAATTTGAGGTTGATTGTCCGCTTGGTTTCTTACTCCTCAACGGGCTTGCTTATAAAGCAGAACGATATAAGCCTTGAGAGTGAGTAAAGACCTGCGGCAAGCATAACTGCGTAAGTGATGGGGCGCTCGGTTACTCCGAGTATCATTTTGTCGGCACAAACGAGATTGGGTAATGAAACCGAAATGAGAAGAACGGTGGCGATTGCGGCCGCGGGAGCATAGAGCAGAGTGGACTCGTAGCCTACGTTAAAGCGAGCTTCTGCAAGAGCAAAAATCATAAACGCGAGGTAAGCGAGCTGTACCCAGATACGCGAGGGGCTGGAAATAAGTACTGTCATATCAAAGTAGAATTCAATGAGCGCAACTACGCACCAAACCACAGTCACCATTGATAAAATTGCAAACATATTCTGACTCGATCTACGTGAAAATATTGCCGAAAGATAGTAAATACCTGCAAGGAGAGAGGAGACCATAAGTATGATCTCAAACGTAGAAAAGCGTCCGTTTGCAACCTTTGAGAAGAGCAGTATAGCTGCGTAAGCAAGCATAATAAGGCCTAAAACCGCGGTGGTGAAGACTGTGAACGGTGTTATTGGAGGGGCCTCGCGGTTAGCAAAATCGGATTTTGATAAAAATCCCCAGATTGCGAGTCCGACACAAAACGCGGCAACAAAAAAGCCAAAAATCTGAGGGAAAAGACTCGCTTTTGAATAAACTCCTGTTTTTTCGTCGGTAAAAAGTAATACAGTCAGCAGTCTGCCGATGAGTGAGAGCAGTACCGCCAGCATTGAAACAATGCCGAAAGCTCTCGCGTTATTGTCCTTCATTTTGAATTTTTCCTTCCTTTTATTATATATAGGTGTATTCCGTCTTATCCTGGATTTTATTTTACAACTTAATTATGAAGATTTTGCTAACAAAGATGGGTATTTGACGCAAAAACAATAATATAGCAATTTGCACAAAAAACTTACGAAAATTTCGTAAAAATTTTCAAATGTTTTTTTGAAAAAATTCTTGTAATTTGGAAAATCATATAGTATAATTATTAGGCTTGATGTGCGATGAAGCGAAAGGTGGCTGTCCGAAAACGGCAAAATGCTGTGAGGGACAGGGAATTTTCGTGGAGTATGTCCGATATTTTAACCGGGCGAGGTTACAAAAGTTAACCGTTCGGTGCAATTCCATCCGAACCTCTGAGGGCGGTCCACTCGTAGCCCTCTTTTAAGTGAAGACGGAAGAAACACCCGGGACGGTGTTACCAATGTAACGCCCTCGTTTGAAAGTCGGCCGGCTTTGAGACCTTTCCATTTATATTATAGGCACAGCCGGCAGTTGAAATTTTTGAAGGAGGAAAAAACAATGGCAGCTAAGGAAAAAATCAGAGTACGTCTCAAGAGCTATGATCACTCTCTTATCGATCAGGCAGCGAAGAAGATCGTAGAAGCAGCGAAGAACAACGGCGCTGAAGTATCCGGTCCCGTACCGCTTCCTACCGAAAAGGAGATCATTACTATCCTTCGTGCAGTGCACAAATATAAGGACAGTAGAGAGCAATTCGAGCTCAAAACTCACAAGAGACTTATTGACATTCTCAAGCCCAACCAGAAGGCAGTAGATGCTCTTACATCGCTTGAGCTTCCCGCAGGCGTTGAGATCGACATTAAGCTCTGATCTCCAAGAACCCCCCTCGCTTCACAGGCAGTGAAGCAAACCATCCATACTCCGTCGTTGTAACGATAAGCAGCGGCGAAGGTCACGTTGGCGAACGGCGAAAGCTGAAATTCAAACGTCAACCAATAACCTAAGGAGGAAAACAAATGAAAAAAGGAATTATCGGAAAGAAGATCGGTATGACCCAGATCTTCACAGAAAAGGGAAATGTAGTTCCCGTTACCGTTATTGAAGCAGGTCCTTGCGTAGTAGCGCAGAAGAAGACGCTTCAGAACGATGGCTACGATGCAGTACAGCTTGGTTTTATGGCTGTAAAGGAAAAGCATCTTACAAAGCCTGAGATGGGACATTTCAACAAGGCCGGAGTTGAGTACAAGAAGCATCTTAAGGAATTCCGTCTTGACAATGCAGCTGAAATGAACGTTGGCGACGTTGTTGCCGTCGATACCTTCGCCGCAGGCGAGAAGGTCGATGTAACCGGTACAACCAAGGGACGTGGATACAGCGGTGCAGTTAAGAGATGGGGTCACCACACACTCAGAGCAACTCACGGTACAGGTCCTGTTCACCGTCAGGTAGGCTCTATGGGCGCAAACTCCAGCCCCTCGAGAGTATTTAAGAACAAGAAGATGGCAGGTCAGTACGGTAACGAAAAGGTAACCGTTCTTAACCTTGAAGTAGTAAAGATCGATACGGAAAAGAATCTTATCGCCGTTAAGGGTGCAGTGCCCGGTTCTCGCGGTGATATCGTATTCCTCCGTAATTCTGTTAAAGCTTAATCGGAAGGAGGAAAACTACAATGCCAAATTTGAAGGTTGTTGACATGACCGGTAAGGAAGTTGGCGAGATTACGCTTTCCGATGCAGTATTCGGAGCTGAAATCAACGAATCCGTACTTCACACCGCAGTCAAATCATATCTTGCAAACCAGAGACAGGGCACACAGTCCACTCTTACACGTACCGAAGTATCGGGCGGCGGAAGAAAGCCCTGGAGACAGAAGGGAACCGGTCGCGCAAGACAGGGCTCCACTCGTGCTCCTCAGTGGACACACGGCGGCGTTGCACTCGGACCTAAGCCGAGAAGCTACCGTTTCACTCTTAACAAGAAGGTTAAGAGAATCGCTATTCAGAGCGCTCTTTCCTCTAAGGTTGCTGAAAACGAGATGATCGTAGTAAGCGAAATCAAGAGCACTGAATACAAGACCAAAACTATGGCGGCAATGCTCAAGGCTCTCGGCAGCGAAAAGAAGGCTCTCGTAGTACTTCCCGCAGTTGACCATATCACAGCAAAGAGCATTTCCAATATTGCAGGCGTAAAGACAGCATACGTTAATACGCTCAACGTATATGACATCCTCAACTGCGATAAGTTCATCGTAGCAAAAGAGGCTGCAGAAAAGATCCAGGAGGTGTACGCATAATGAAGACAGTTCACGATATAATCATTAAGCCGATCATCACCGAAGCCAGCATGAGCA
>JAZSOD010000025.1:0-15404 GCA_045536775.1 Eubacteriales bacterium
CTTCATGGTGACCGCAAAAAGATTGTAGGTGCCGCCGTAGATCGATGCGCTCGACACGACGTGGTCTCCGCAGGACGCTATATTGAAGATGGAATAGAAGGAGGCCGCCTGTCCCGATGAGGTGAGCATTGCCGCGGTTCCGCCCTCAAGCTCGCATATCTTTGCCGCGACGTAGTCGCAGGTGGGGTTCTGAAGGCGCGAATAGAAGTATCCGCTTGCCTCGAGGTCGAAAAGCTTGCCCATATCCTCGCTCGTATCGTATTTGAAGGTCGTGCTCTGAATTATCGGTATCTGACGGGGCTCGCCGTTATGGGGAGTATATCCGCCCTGTATACATTTTGTTTCGATGTTTGTACTCATAATATCCTCCGAAAAAATAAAACGCCTCAAAGCCTTGCTTTGAGACGAGAATTAACCCGCGGTACCACTCAAATTGCATTAAAAATGCCACTTTGCGGAATCTGACAATTCCTGCCCCCTAACGCGAGGCTCACGTAACGCCCTACCCCTTGCGGCTCGAACGCTCGGTTCAAAAGTCATAGACTTTGATGCCTCTGCCGTAAGCTTACACCTACCGCTTACTCTCTGCGGGCGCTGACACCAAGCCCTCTTTATCACAACCTTTTTTACAATTATATCCGCACAGGCGTGTTTTGTCAAGAAATTTTTGAAAAAAACTTGCCCACAACACCCAAAAAGAGCAAAATTAACATATATTGATTGACACCGCTCTCTGAAGTATGGTAAAATGCTTGTGAAGAAAATTGCTCTGGATGGTATTATGATAAAAAATCTTTTATTCGACCTTGACGATACCTTGTTTGATTTTCACGCATCCGAAAAGGAATCCTTGAAGGACACTCTGTTGCATTTTGGCATCGAGCCGACTGAAGAAGTAACGTCGCTTTACAGCGAGGTTAATAGCGGACAGTGGAAGCTCTTGGAGCTTGGAAAAACCACAAAGCTTAAGCTTAAGATAGACCGTTACCGCATTTTTTTCGAGAAGATCGGCGTAAAGATCGAGGCGTCGCTTGCGGCGGATTTCTACGAAAACAGACTCAGCAAGAGCGCTATACTTGTTGACGGAGCGAAGGAGCTTCTTGATACGCTTCGCGGAAAATACCGCCTCTATCTTATCACAAACGGCTTTTCTGTAATACAGAGAGGCAGAATTGCCGCATCCGGTATCGGCGGATACTTCGACGGTATTTTCGTATCCGAGGAAATGGGAGCAGACAAGCCGACCCAAGCGTATTTTGACAAATGTTTTTCGAAAATCGAAGGCTTTGACAAGGCCGAATCGCTTATTATCGGTGACAGTCTGACCTCGGACATCAAGGGCGGTGTCACGGCAGGAGTTAAAACGGTGTGGTACAATCCTAAGAGTGCGACCGCGTCGGATATTGCGCCCGATTATGAAATCCATACCCTCGCAGAGCTTACAGCTTTGCTTGATGAAATTAACTGATGGAGAAAGAAATGAAAATATGTGTTCTCGGAACGGGAAGCTGGGGAACGGCTCTCGCTCAGGTGCTTGCCGACAATGGCAATACTGTTGTGATGTACGGCGTTGATAACGGCGAGATAAACGATATAAACAACGGTAAAAATACGAAATATTTTGAAGGTGTAAGCCTCCCCGATACCGTTTCGGCAACGGGAGATATAGAGGCGGCGCTTGATGGTGCAGAGATGGTGCTCATCGCCGTGCCCACGCGCTTTGTGGCGGACGTGCTTGAGAGCGCAAAGCCGTACCTTTCGCGCGGTGTCAGGGTGGTAAACGTCAGCAAGGGCTTTGACCCAAACACCAACAACCGTATGACAGACACGGTGCGCCGTGTGCTTGGAAATACGCTTGATACGCCCGTGGTGTCGGTTATCGGGCCCAGTCACGCCGAGGAGGTAGTGCACCGTGAGCTCACCTCTATATGCGCGGTGTCAACCGACGAGGAGGCGGCAAAATTTGTCCAGCACATCTTCTCAAACTCGTATCTCAGACTCTACGTCAATACCGACGAGGTGGGCGCGGAGTATTCGTCCGCAATGAAAAACGTGATAGCCATCGCGTCGGGAATTTTAGTCGGTCTCGGCTACGGTGACAACGCCAAGGCGGCGCTTGTAACTCGCGGACTTGCCGAGATGATGCGCTATGCCTGTGCAAAGGGAGCAAGACCCGAGACTCTGACGGGACTCACGGGTGTGGGCGACCTTGTTGTCACCTGCTTCAGTATTCATTCAAGAAACTATCAGGCAGGCTATAAGATAGGACTTGACAATAGCGTTGAGGAGTTCTATAAGAACAATACAAAGACGGTCGAGGGAATCTACTCCTGCAAGGTGGTCTACGAGGACCTCGAAAACTACGATTTTGAAATGCCGATAATAACAGAGCTTTATAAGATCCTCTTTGAGGGCAAAAAGCCCTCTGTTGCCCTCGCTGATCTGATGGGCAGACCTCTTAAGATCGAACAATAATCGCAGACGTAAAAAAGACCTTCCGACAACGGAAGGTCTTTTTATTAACGGTATTATCTGTTCTTCTTTGCAATATCAAGAATTCTTATCGTTACGGGGCACAATACTATACTGAGTCCTATCTCGAAAAGGAAATTACCCATCGCAAATGCTATAAACAACGGGAAACCGGAAGCGGTAGATCCTGCCGCTTCGGCGATAGAATCAGCGTATGGCATAAAGAATATATAACAACCGAGTAAGAATATACCCGTATTCACAAGGGGACAGAGCAGAGCAGACACAATAACAGAAACCGTTGAATTGAATTTCTTAAGCATCACGTTAACAATACCTGCCGCCAAACCGCAGAGGGTTCCCTTTGCGAGTACCGTGATTATAGTTCCGGGGATACTGAAAGCCAGGAAAAGATTCGCACCGCCCGTAACGAGAACAATAAATCCAAATACAAGACCGAGCCATGCGCCGACTGCAGGACCGCACATTACAGCGCCGAGGACTATCGGTATAAGTCCTATCGCGGTAGAAAACGGACCGAAAAACGTGGTATATGTAGCGAGGCATTGAAATACAGCTACGAGAGCCGTAAAAATAGCCGCGAGTACAAGCTTGCGAGTATTATTTGTTTTTGACGTGTTCATTGATGATCTTCCTTTCCAAACCGAACCTGAACAATTAAATCTTTACGCGCGAATTATATCAAAAAATGCGCGATTTGTCAAGCATAAATCTTTAAGTTCTTGACATACAGGACAGTGTGTGTTATAATAACTGTTAAAAGTGAAAGTATAGTTATATAAGGCTTTTAACTGTAAGTATCCCGAAAGGAAAGGTCATAATAATGCATTGGTCAGAAGAAATTGCACAAAGGATAATTGAACGCAATCCCGACAAGGAGGAGTATGTCTGTGCCGCAGGCGTAAGTCCGTCAGGCTCGGTACACATCGGTAACTTCCGTGATTTTGCTACCCCTCTGTTCGTGGTAAAGGCGCTTCAGAAAAAGGGCAAAAAGGCTAAGCTTCTCGTATCGTGGGACGAATACGACCGTTGCCGTAAGATCCCCGCAAACGTACAGGCGGTAGTCGGCAGCGACTATGATAAATACATCGGCTGCCCCTACGTCGACATTCCCGACCCGTGGGGATGCCACGAGAACTACGCAAAGCATTTTGAGGAGGAGTTCCTCAAGGGTATTGAGCCGTTCGGTATGGAGCTTGACTGCCGTTACCAGGCGGAAATGTACCGTTCGGGCAAATATACTAAGGACATTATTGAGTCGCTCAAGAAGCGCGGAGAGATATTTGAGATTCTCGACTCCTTCAAAACGAAGGACGCGAGCAAGAGCGCAGAGGAGCTGAAGGCAGAGCACGACGCGGAAAAGGCGGCGTACTATCCCGTAAGTATTTTCTGCCCCGAGTGTAAGACCGACTTCACGACTATAACCTCGCTCTCCGAGGACTGCACAGAGGCAGACTACACCTGTCGCTGCGGACATAAGGGTCACTTCAATTTTCTCGAAAACTTCAACTGTAAGCTCGGCTGGAAGATAGACTGGCCGATGCGTTGGAGATACGAGGGCGTTGACTTTGAGCCGGGCGGAAAGGATCACGCTGCGCCCACAGGCTCTTACAACAACTCCAAGGTGATTTCCAAGGAAATATTCGACTTTGAAGCTCCTATTTTCCAGGGCTACGAATTTATCGGTATCAAGGGTATGACGGGTAAGATGTCCAGCTCGTCCGGTCTTAACCTTACTCCCGAAACACTCCTTAAGCTTTATCAGCCCGAGGTGCTCCTCTGGCTCTATTCGAGAACTGATCCCACAAAGGCGTTCGATATCTGCTTTGACGACGGAATCCTCAGACAGTACTTCGAGTTTGACAAAATGCTCACCGACTGCCGCGAGGGTACGGCAAACGAGCTTGCACAGGAAATTATGTATAACTGTAAGGTAGAGGGCAGAGATATATCTACCGTTCCGATGGCGCTTCTCGTTCAGCTCGGCTCGGTTGTAAACTTCAACGTGCCGATGCTTGAGACCGTGTTTGAAAAGATTGGTATGAACTATAAGGAGGCAGACTTTGCCGACAGACTTGAGCGAGCAAAGTTCTGGCTCGAGCAGTGCGCTCCCGATCAGGTCAACCGTCTGCGTACAACACGTAACTTTGAGGTCTATAACGAGCTCGATGATAACGAAAAGAAGGCGATCGAGCTTCTCCATAACTATATAGCGAAGGGCGGATACACGCTCGACGAGCTCAACAGCGAGCTTTACGCTATACCCAAGCAGGTGTACGGCACAGAGATGAGCGACAAGGAGCTCAAGGGTATCCAAGGCGCGTTTTTCCGTACTGTTTATAAGCTTCTCATAGACAAGGAAAAGGGTCCGAGACTTTACCTCTTCCTCTTTGCCATCGAGCCCGAAAAGTACGCCCGACTTCTTGACTTCTCTTATCCTCAGACAGAGGAAGAAAAGCTTGCGGACACAGTCTGTGAGGAGTGTGCCGAGGTTGAAGAAGCCGAGGTCAACCGTGAGCCCGACCCCGTTGAGCCTGTCAAGGAGCAGGTAACTATCGACGACTTTGATAAGCTTGACTTCAGAGTATGTAAGGTGCTCAAGGCAGAGGGCGTGCGCAAGTCGCATTCCTGCCTGAAGCTTACTCTCTTCGACGGTATCGGCGAGAGAGTTATTATGTCCTCTATCAAGGAAGAATACTCCCCCGAGCAGCTCGTGGGACGCAAGATAATAGTAATTGCGAACCTCAAGCCTAACCGTATCTGCAACGTAAATTCACAGGGAATGCTTCTCGCGGCAACAAACAACGCCTGCGGATGCAAGATAATTTTCGTTGATGACAGCGTACCCGAGGGAACCGCTATTCACTAAGTAAAAAAACCAAAAATCCCGAGCAATTTTGCTCGGGATTTTTTTATGAATACATATCGTTTACGACGTCCCTGAGATGACAAGGCTCAAGACCGCCTATCGAAAACTCAAGCATAAGCGCGTCTATCTCCTGCAGGCTTCCTCGGACACCCTTTACAAACGAGCATTCGACAAGCCGTTTGCCCACGTACTTTTCGACCGATATATTAAATAGCTCACCTATACCCGTAGCGTGATAGATGATGACCGAATCTCCCCGTTCTGCGCTGACGGCTCTAAGATTGTGCGTTTCATAAGTCATAATTCAAAACCTATCGTCACAAACTGACGAATATCCTCTCTTGCTTACTGATATAATTTTATCACGTCGGAGGCGTCAAGTGTACCCCTTGCCGTTCGACAAAATGCGCTTTTACGACAAGAAGAGTGCAAATATACAGAAGTTTTCCAAAACAAGAATTATAACTTCACAAAACGGCGTTTTTTCTTGCCTTTTCGGCATATTTTTAAGCGTCAAAATTAAAATTCACAAACCGTTCATACAAATAATGTGACTAAAATGTAAACAACCGGCGAAAAAAGTTTATTTCGCGAGAAAGTTATACACATTGTGTGTAAAAAACGAAAGAAAAAAGTTATCCACAACGACAGGTTTGAACCGTTAAAGCGTATTTTTATAAATCTTTACTATTGCAAACTGTTATATTAAGTGATATAATAAAAATTAAAGTATTAGGAAGATACACAATTTTTGAAAGGGAGGTGAAAAATAAAATGGTGCCAAAAACACATCAACTGTTTGATTTATCAAAAACTATCGCAAATGAGCTTTTGGAAAAATCAACGTATCCGTGGGATGTGCTTGACAAAATCAGTGATTTTATTTTGGAGCTCGGAGACAAGCTCGACCCCGAAAAATTTGATAAGGTCGGAGATAACGTGTGGATTGCGAAAAACGCCTCGGTCGCACCGAGCGCATCTATCGGCGGTCCTTGCATTATCGACGAGAACGCAGAGATACGTCACTGTGCGTACATACGCGGAAGCGCTATTATCGGTAAGGGTTCTATCGTGGGAAATTCATGCGAGGTCAAAAACTCAATTATCTTTGACAGCGTACAGGTGCCTCACTTTAACTACGTAGGCGACTCGGTGCTCGGCTACAAATCGCATATGGGTGCAGGCAGTATTACATCAAACGTAAAGAGCGACAAAACTCTCGTTGCGGTAAAGTCGGCGGATGAGGTTGTCGAAACGGGCAGAAAGAAGTTTGGTGCAATGCTCGGAGACTGCGTTGAGATAGGATGCAACAGCGTGCTTTGTCCCGGTACGATTGTCGGAAGAAACTCAAACGTGTATCCTTTGTCAAGAGTCAGAGGGGTGGTACCCGAAAACTCCATCTTCAAGTGTGAAGGTGTTATCTCCGAAAAAAGATGAAATCAGAAAGGATAAAAAACAATGGGCAGACTTTTTGGAACTGACGGTGTAAGAGGAGTTGCCAACGAGGCGCTTACCTGCGAGAGAGCTATGCAAATAGGCAGAGCAGCGGCAACCGTGCTTTCGTCAAGCAAACATAATGCTCCCCGCGTGCTTATCGGAATGGACACAAGACTTTCCTCCGATATGCTTGCAAACGCTCTCGCGGCAGGGCTTTGCTCTGTCGGCGCAGACGTTATTATATTGGGCGTAGTTCCCACACCTGCTGTTGCGTATCTTGTAGGTAAATACAAGGCAAATGCGGGAATTATGATCTCAGCATCCCACAACCCGTTTGAATTCAACGGAATCAAGATCTTCAATGAGGACGGCTTTAAGCTTGCGGATGAAATTGAAGAAAGAATCGAATCAATAGTTCTCGACGGTACCCCTGAGGTAAAGCTCGCGGACAGTCAGAGCATCGGAAAGGTTACGTATGCTACAAATGCGGCAGACGACTATATTGCTCACATAACCAGCGCTGCAATATGCTCTCTTGAAGGACTTGAGATCGCTATTGACTGTGCTAACGGCTCGTCAAGCGTGACGGCAAGAAAGCTTTTTGAAGAGCTCGGAGCAAAGGTACACGTGCTCTCCGACACGCCCGACGGCGTAAACATTAACGAAAACTGCGGCTCTACACACCTTGAAAACCTGCAGAAATACGTTGTTGACAATAAGCTTGCCGCAGGCGTGGCATTTGACGGAGATGCCGACAGATGTCTTTGCATTGACGAAAACGGCGAGGTTATCGACGGCGATATGATCATGGCTATATGTGCTCTTGACCTCAAGGAAAGAGGAAAGCTCAAGCATGGCACGGTAGTCGGAACAATAATGACGAACTTCGGCTTTACCAAGTTCTGCGAAAAGAACGACATTCGTTTTATCGCAACAAAGGTTGGCGACAGATACGTACTTGAGGAGATGCTTCTTGAAGGCTATATTCTCGGCGGTGAACAGTCGGGTCACGTTATCTTCCGTGACTATTCGACAACGGGCGACGGTCAGCTGACGGCGGTCCAGCTTTTAACTCATCTGAAGAGAAGCGGTAAGAGCTTGTCCGAGCTTGCATCCGTAATGACCAGGTATCCGCAGTTTATAGTAAATATCAGAACTACCGACGAAGGAAAGCTTGCTTTCTTTACCGACCACGAGATAAAGGCGCTCATAGCGGCTGCAGAGGAAGCTCTCGGTGATACGGGAAGAATGGTAGTCCGTCCTTCAGGTACAGAGCCTCTCATCAGAATAATGACAGAGGGCGAGGACGGTGCGCTTGCCGAAAAGGTAGCGCGCGATACTGCAAAAGCAATTTCAGAAAAGCTCTCGACTACCTGACGGTAGCGTGAGCAAGCGCCAGACCGCAGAAGCGGTTAACGAGGCGGGGATTTATCGAAGTTTCGGCGGATTTTCCCCCGGCGGTACAGCCGTCGTAAGCCGTATAACAAATAAACGGGAGACCGGGAGACAAAATATACGGAAAAACAAAAAAACATTTTTAACAAATAAATATAATGTGTCAGACGGGCATAGAATATTTGCTTATGACCCGTGCCGTCAAGCTTGTGCGGCAGGACGGATACTCACAGATTGGAGAATTATATGTGTGGAATTATAGGATATACAGGCAAGGAAGCAAACTCGCTTGAGGTTCTCATTGAAGGACTTTCCGCGCTTGAGTACAGAGGCTACGACTCCGCGGGAGTTGCCGCTTTTGATAAGGACGGAAAGCTCAAGGTAGTAAAAAGTGTCGGCAGAGTTGCCGTAGTAAAGGAAAAGACGGATAATTTCGGAGATTCGTTCTGCGGAATAGGACACACCCGTTGGGCGACCCACGGAGTGCCGTCTGATACCAATTCTCATCCTCACGGAACAGAGCGCGTTCAGATAGTACATAACGGCATTATCGAAAATTATGCGGGACTTAAGGCAGAGCTTATCTCTCTCGGTTACACCTTCGTGTCGGAAACCGACACCGAGATTGCGGCAAAGCTTATCGACTACTATTATTCAAAGTGTCAAAACAGACTCGAGGCAATAACCTCTGCGACAAAGAGACTTGAGGGCTCGTATGCACTCGGCGTGCTTTTCGCTGATAAGCCCGGTACCATCTATGCAGCGAGAAAGGACTCTCCTCTTATAATAGGAATAGGGGAGGGGGCTAACTACATAGCATCCGACGTTACTGCGGTGCTTCGCAGAACACGCGATTATTATCAGCTTGATGACTTCGACGTGGCGGAGATCACTCCCGACGGTGTTAGCATATTTAACGGCGGCAAGCAGGCAGAGCGCAAGAGACTTACTGCAAGCTGGGACTTTGAAGCTGCAGAAAAGGGCGGATTTGATCACTTTATGCTCAAGGAGATACACGAGGAGCCCGAGGCAATGATAAAGACTCTCCGTCCGAGAATAAAGGATATGCTCCCCGACTTTTCGGATGAAAAGCTTGATGAGAATATGCTTCGCCGTGTGTCCAGACTTCATATCGTAGCCTGCGGTACGGCTATGCACGCAGGACTTATCGGCAAATATATGCTTGAAAAGCTCGCGAGAATTCCCGTAGATGTTGATATCGCGTCGGAATTCAGATATAATGAGCCTATAATCGACGAAAACGACCTTGTTATTATAGTGTCGCAGTCGGGAGAAACGGCAGACTCGCTCGCTGCGCTCAGACTCGCAAAGAAGAAGGGTGCTGCGACTCTCGGTATCGTAAACGTAATCGGCTCGTCTATTGCAAGAGAGGCTGATAACGTGCTCTATACGTGGGCAGGCCCCGAAATTGCGGTTGCAAGCACCAAGGCTTATAACGTACAGACGGCTTTGCTTTGTCTCTTCGCCGTAAGATGCGCGCTCATCAGAGAAAAGATAGACGAAAGTCAGGCAAGAGAGCTTACGCGTGAGCTTTTCGAGGAAGCACCGCGTGCAGTTGCTGACGTGATCGCGATAAAGGATAAGGCAAAAGAGCTTTCGGCTGACTTCAAGGATGCTTCAAACCTCTTTTTCATAGGACGCGGAATTGACCATCCGCTTTCCTGCGAGGGCTCACTCAAGCTCAAGGAAATATCGTACATACACAGTGAGGCGTATGCTGCTGGAGAGCTCAAGCACGGTACTATCTCTCTTATTGAGGAAGGAACACCGGTTATCGCGCTTGCTACCTCGACTGCAATGTTCGATAAAATGGTGAGCAATATAAGAGAGGTCAAGGCAAGAGGCGCAAATGTTCTTATGATAAGCTCTGTAGAGGGTGAAAATCCTGCGGCAGACAACACGGTGAAGCTTCCCGATGTGCCCGAGTGGCTAAGCTTTTTCCCTGCAGTTACAATGCTTCAGCTTATAGCTTATTATACCAGTGCTCTCAGAGGTTGTGACGTCGACAAACCCCGTAACCTTGCAAAATCGGTTACGGTAGAATAAAAGGAGGAATAGAAAATGCCGGAAACATTAAATGCATTTATTACGTTGATCATTGAATTTTTTACGTCGTTCGGACTCAAGCTTCTTGCCGCAATAGTAGTTCTTATTGTGGGGATAAAGCTTTCGGGATGGCTTGTAAAGAAGTTTAATAAAAGCCGTGGCTTTGAAAAGCTTGATACAAGCGTTGGACGCTTTCTTTTAAGTGTTGTAAGAATACTTCTCTACGTAGTGGTGGTTATTACCGCTGCAGGAATCATTGGTATTCCCGCGACATCGTTTATAACCGTTCTTGCATCTGCAGGTGTTGCGATCGGTCTTGCTTTGCAGGGCTCGCTTGCAAACATTGCCGGCAGCATTATGATCCTGTTCTTCCGCCCCTTCAAGATAGGCGACTTTATTGAAGGAAATGGAGTTACGGGAACAGTAGAGGATATAACCCTTTTCTATACGGTTATAAATACCCCCGATAACAAGACCATAACCTGCCCGAACGGTGCGCTCTCAAACGGAAACATTATAAACTATTCGACCAAGGATACCCGCCGTGTTGACCTTACCTTCTCTGTGGCGTACGATACCGATATCGACAGAGTAAAGGCGATCATTATGGCAATTATCGAATCTGAGGATTGCGTACTGAATGACCCCGAGCCCTTCGTTGCACTCAGCGCTCACAACGAGAGCTCGATAGATTTCGTTGCAAGAGCTTGGTGCAAGAGCAGCGATTATTGGACACTTCACTTCAATCTTCTTGAAAAGACCAAGAAGGCGTTTGATGTAGCAGGAATAGAAATACCTTTCCCGCAGATGGACGTTCACGTAAAGAAGTAAACAAGAAGAAAACTCCCTGCACAACAAACGTTGTGCAGGGAGTTTTTGCGTGTGAACGGGTATGGGTAAAAGATTGCCTTCGGCAACTTTGAGGCTTCACTCACCGCAAATTCTCACGCGCTGTATGCCTGTCGGGGCGTCCCGACAAAAGCCTTGCGATTTTCCGCAAGGCTTTTTGTATGTTGTTTAGTTTGATTCTGAAAGATACTGTTCTGCGTGGTGGACGGCAACGGCACCGTCTGCAACAGCGGTCACTATCTGACGAAGCTCCTTTGTGCGAACGTCACCGACTGCATAAACGCCGTCAATTGCGGTCTTCGTGCTCTCGTCTGCTACAATATAGCCGTTTTCGTCAAGCTCAAGAACGCCACTAAAAAGCTCGGTGGCGGGCTTTCTGCCAATGCTTACGAAAATTCCGTCACATTCGAGCTTCATAACCTCGCCCGAGAGCTTATTTTTCACCGTCGCCCCGTTTACTCGCTTGTCCGAGATAAGCTCGGTGATCTCGGTGTTCCATAAAAACTCGATATTTTCCGCCTGGATCAAAGGCTCGTGATATATCTTTGTCGCTCTCAGAGTGTCTCTGCGATGCACGAGGTACACCTTTTTTGCAAGCCTTGACAAGTACAGAGCGTCCGCCGCGGCAGAGTTTCCGCCGCCGACTACGATCACCGTCTTGTCCTTGTAAAATCTGCCGTCACAGTGAGCACAGTAGTGAATACCTCTGCCGAGAAGCTCCGATTCTTTCTCAAGTCCAAGCTCTCGTGGACTTGCGCCCGTGGAGATTACGACGGTTTTGGCGAAATAGTCACCGTTCGTGGTTATAATACGCTTGATCTTTCCCGAAAGCTCAGCACCCGTGACCTCTGCGTATTCGGTCTTCGCACCAAAGCGCTCCGCGCCCTGTTGCATTTTCATACCGAGCGTAATACCGTCGATACCCGTATCGAATCCGGGGTAGTTGTCGATGTCGCCCGTCAGAGCCATCTGACCGCCGACCGACATTCTTTCAAGCAATACCGTATCAAGTCCTGCGCGTGCCGCGTACAGAGCCGCGGTGTATCCCGACGGACCGCCGCCGATGATAAGCATATCGAAAACGTGTTCCATAATTCTGCCGACTTTAACCCTCAAGCATCGCAAGTATTTGCGGCTCGGGCTTTGCACCAACGCTTTGATTTACTATTTCACCGTCTCTCATAACAACGAGAGTGGGGATGCTGAACACCTCAAACTCACTTGCAAGCTCGGGCTCGTCGTCGACGTTGACCTTACAAACGAGATATTCGGGATGCTCGTCGGCGATCTTGTCAACGATGGGAGAAACCATACGGCAGGGACCGCACCAATCGGCGTAAAAGTCGATGAGGACGGTCTTTTCGCTTGTTTTTATTTCTTCAAAATTGTTTTGGTTAAGGCTTAATACTGACATAATAGTTTGTTTCCTTTCAAATTTTCACAAATAATGGGGTATGGGTGGAAATCACACTCACTGCAAAATTTCACGCGCGCCCAAAAGTTTTTGGGGTGCCTTTTTACAAAAAGGCACGTAAGGTGCGAAGCGCCGTATATTAATGTTACATGTTTGGTGAGACGAAAGAGCATGACCTGATTATGCTTTGTGATAAAGTTCGGTTGGACGTTCATTTCTGTGTGCACAGAAACGAACCAAAGAAGCATTCAAGAGGAGACTCGATGTCTCCTCTTGAAAATCTCCTCTCGCCAAAGGGGGTTACCCCTTTGGAATCCCCGGCGAAGCGTTTATCTGCACGCTATATGGAGTCTGGGGACGCAGGTTTTCATTTGGAAACGAAATTTGAAGTTTCTTGCAGTGGAGGCGATTCGCCTCCCGTTCAAATTCGCTCGCGCAAACGTGTATGGGTAAAAGATTGCCTTCGGCAACTTTGAGATTTAATTTTCAATCAAACCCCAAGCGCTCTCTGCCCGCGGGGGCGTCCCCGCTATTCGGCGCGGATGATGCCAATAGGAGTCTGCTCGTCGGTCTGACCGAGGGGATTGTCCTTGAGGATTTCGCAAAGGACCTCGTTTGAAAGACACTTGTCGGAGGAGCCGAGGATAACGCATCCGAGATCGTTTGCGTCGATGATGGCAACCTCGATGCCAATAGCACGTTTTATTTCAGCGGCAACCTTTGCGGGATTTTTTGGTCCGAGCACAACGTACTGATTGTACGGGGGGAGGGTGTAGTGGCAAGGACCGTCAATACTGCGCGCCTTGTCGCCTGCGACTATATAAAACCAGCCGCTTTTTCCGAAAAGCTTGCCGATAACCGAAACAAAAGCGGCAAACAGAATACGGAGAGTACCGCATTCGCGGAGTGCCATTTCCATAGTCTCGGGCATACCGAGACCGATTCCGACAGGAGTTTTTGTAACGTGCTTTGAAAGAAATACCGCGAGCTTTCTCGGCTTAACGTCCTTTATCGGAATAGCGCGTCCCTGAGTGCAGGCAACCGCCTTTTCGCTTATAACGAGAACGTCACCCGCTTCCGCAAGGGGCTTCGCGTACTTTTCCGCGATCTCAACCATGTTGTCGCCGTACTTTATAACGTGGGTCTTGATGCAGAGTCTTCTATATGACGTATCTCCCACCTTTACCGACTTGTTTTTTCCGGGGTTTACGAATTTCTGATCGTTATCCATTGGTTTATACTGCCTTTCGTAATAGATGATATTATTCCCTCATATAATTCTATATATACTATTATGATTATACCACATATTTGATGAAATTCAAGAGTGTTAGCGGAGTTTTCGAGATTTTGTCTATAAAATTGTTGGTTTAAGGGAGGTTGACTTATGAAAAAGCACGTTGACAAAGCCAACGCCCATTTATCACAAAACTAAAGCAGGTGTAATATGACGCTTACCAAACCAACACTGACTTTTAATAAAAAGCTATCCCGTACACTTGACTTTATTGCGCGGATAACCTGCCTTGAGCTTGACGGCGCAGAAAAATTTAACGCTGTCAACAAAAGCATTGCCGAAAATACGCTTAAAGGCTGCGAGTCGCACGCGGAAGAATTCGGCAACGGACGAAACGGCGCGACAGTCGCGCTTCTTGAACCGTCGGTAACCTATCTTGATGACGATATTATCAGCGCAAAGTACGATTTCACGGTAACCAACAACGGCGCGCTTCTTTTTCACCGACGTTTTTGTATATCGTATCTCTTGAAGTATGAGCTGTTTTTGCTCCCCACGTTTGTAAAAGGGCTTGGACGCTCGGCGGCAGACGGGTTTTACCTCACTCGCCTCGACGGGAGAGTCGGCGCGGTCAAACTCAAGAGTACACAGATGAAAAGCGGAGTCAGACTCGCTCGCCGAAGTCAGATAGACGAAACACTTAACGGCAATGTTAAGCCCGTAAAGATAAAGCTTCCGCACTACCTTGAGAGAGCAACGTCACGAAAGAAAAAATAAAGGCACTTCCGATCAAATCGGGAGTGCCTTTGTCGCTTTACAAATATTAAAGAGCGTCGCGTCTGGAGAGATTGTATCTGCCCTTTTCGTCAGTTCCGAGGAACTTGACCTTCATAACGTCGCCTTCCTTGCAAACGTCCTCAACCTTTTCGGTACGCTTGTTGTCGAGCTTGGAGATGTGAACAAGGCCTTCCTTACCGGGAGCGATCTCAACGAAAGCACCGATGGGGAGGATTCTTGTAACCACACCCTCGTAGATTTCACCCGGAACGGGCTCGAATACGATAGCTTCGATTATCTGCTGTGCGGCGAGAGCGCTGTCGCGGTTAACCGCGGAAATGAATACGTTTCCGTCATCGTTGATGTCGATCTTAGCGCCCGTGTCTGCAACTATCTTCTGGATGACCTTTCCGCCCGAGCCGATAACCTCACGGATCTTGTCGGGGTTTATTGTCATAGAGATCATCTTGGGAGCATACTCGGAAACCTCGGCACGGGGAGCCTCAATTGCCTTGAGAATGATATCGTCGATGATATAGTCGCGTCCCTTGTGTGTTGTTTCAAAAGCGCTCTTGATGATCTCGGGTGTAAGACCGTCGATCTTGAGGTCCATCTGAATGGAGGTGATACCCTTGTGAGTACCTGCAACCTTGAAGTCCATATCGCCGAAGAAGTCTTCAACGCCCTGAATGTCTATCATGGTCATCCAACGGTCACCCTCTGTGATAAGACCGCAGGAGATACCTGCAACGGGAGCCTTTATCGGAACACCTGCGTCCATGAGAGCAAGAGTCGATCCGCAGACGGAAGCCTGAGAAGTAGAACCGTTAGAGGAAACTACCTCGGAAACAAGTCTTATAGCATAG
>JAZSOD010000048.1:0-27601 GCA_045536775.1 Eubacteriales bacterium
GGCATGGTGTCTGTCTCGCGCTTGGCATCGCCACCGCACTTGGGGCACTTGCAATTGACGAAATAATCCAGCTTGGCGAGGGGGGATTCACCGCCCTGATCGGGCTCAAACTCGGTGACGGGAGGCAAACGGAGGGGCAGCTCCTCGTAAGGCACGGGCACCATGCCGCAATGAGGACAATGGACAATCGGAATGGGCTCGCCCCAGTAACGCTGACGGTTGAATGCCCAGTCCTTCATCTTATACTGGATACCCTTCTCGCCGACACCCTTGTCGCCGAGAAATTTAAGCATGGTCTCAATAGCTTCCTTCTTGGTTTTGATACCGTTGAGGAAGTCGGAGTTTACCATCTCACCGTCGCCGGTGTAAGCTTCCTTCGAGATGTCGCCGCCCTTGATAACCTCGATTATATCGATGCCGAACTTCTTTGCGAAGTCGTAGTCGCGCTCGTCGTGTGCAGGGACCGCCATAATAGCACCCGTACCGTAGCCCATCATTACGTAGTCGGAGATGTAGATCGGAATCTCCTTTCCGTTTGCGGGGTTGATTGCGGTAAGACCTTCTATCTTAACGCCCGTCTTATCCTTAACGAGCTGTGTACGCTCAAACTCGGTCTTCTTACTGCACTCTTCCCTGTATGCTTCGAGTGCGTCCATATTGGTGATCCTGTCTTTATACTTTTCAATAATGGGGTGCTCGGGAGCGATTACCATAAAGGTAACGCCGAACATTGTGTCACATCTTGTTGTATAGATACGAAGATGGTCATCAGTTCCTGCAAGGGCAAAGTTTGCAAACGCGCCCGTTGACTTACCTATCCAGTTTTCCTGTTGAAGCTTTATGTTGGGAAGATAGTCAACAGTATCAAGACCTTCGAGAAGCTTGTCTGCGTATTCGGTAATTCTGAGATACCATACGGACTTGGACTTCTGCACGATATCGCTGTGGCAGATATCGCACTTGCCGCCCTGCGAGTCCTCGTTGGAAAGCACCACCTTACAGCTCGGGCAGTAATTTACAAGAGCGTTGTCACGGAAAACAAGGCCGTTGTCGAACATTTTTCTGAATATCCACTGAGTCCACTTGTAGTAGCTTTCCTCGGTGGTGTCGATGGTCTTTGTCCAGTCAAACGAAAATCCCACGCGCTTGAGCTGAGAGGTGAACTTTTCGATATTGTTGTCTGTCACCTTTCTCGGATGTATACCTGTCTTGATCGCGTAGTTTTCGGTAGGGAGGCCGTAAGCGTCAAAGCCTATCGGAAACAGGACGTTATACCCCTGCATTCTTCTCTTTCTCGAAATGACCTCGAGACCCGAATACGCCTTGATGTGACCTACGTGCATTCCCGCGCCGCTGGGGTAGGGGAATTCAACGAGTCCGTAGAATTTGGGCTTATCAAACTCGTTCTTTGCCTCGAAAACGCCGTCCTTGTCCCATTTTTCCTGCCACTTTAATTCTATCTTTTTGAAATCGTAATTCATTTTCGTATCAACCTTTCTTAAATCGTAGTGTCATTCAACCAAAAGACCGCTTATATCGATCTCGGTGGAGTCTGCCCAGAATTTTTCAAGCTTGTAAAAATCACGGGTGTCTCTGCCGAATATGTGCACCATTATGTCACCGAAGTCCATTACTATCCACGTGCCCTCGGTGTATCCGTCCATACGGAGCGGAGGTCTTCCCGACATTGAAAGCTTGAATTCAAGCTCTCCCGCAAGACTCTTTATGTGAGTATTCGACGTGCCGCTGCAGATTATAAAGTAATCCGCAAGCACCGTCTGCTCCTCAACGTGCAAAAGCTTCATCTCTCTTGCTTTCTTTAAGTCGAGGATCTTTATCATTTCCTCTGCCGCCTCAAGTGAGCTCGCGCCCGTGAGATCGGGATATTTTACTTCGTTTTCGTTTATGCTGTTATCCATCATTTATATCCTTTCTTCAGCCTTCTGTTTCTTTCTCTGTGTTCTCCTCGGACTCGTACTCGGTTTCGTCCGAGAATTCCTCCTCGGGTACATCGGTTTCAGCCTCGGGCTCGGTCTCGCTTTCAAGCTCGTCGGTTTCCTCTGTGTCCTCCACGAATTCCGACTCTCCGGACTCGTCAGTCTTCTCTGTATCACCCGTTACTTCCTCGACATCTGTTTTCGTCTCCGTATTCTCGGACTCGTACCATACTCTCGGAATGTCGATACCGCTTTCGTCTATCTTGTCGCCGCTGTTTACGGTATAGCTACCGTCCTTCGACGTATAAATAGCGTTTATTCTCGTGTCGCTTTCCTTGGTGAACAGTTTATCCTGATCGAAAAGCGCGTCGGTTATATCGCGGTCATAGACGTTGAAGTAGCCGTTTATTATCTCGAGTGCATCCTTACGGTAGACTACGTAATAGCTTGCACCGTTTGAATTCACGGGGTATCCCGGAACCGTCATCATCTTCATATCGCCAAGGTCAAGCGATAGAACGGATTTTGCAAAATAGACCGCGTCAGCAACGCTTATATCGGTAGTTACGTTCTTTAGCGCCTCCTCGGCAAGCTTGGCTATCTTGTCGACCGTCATACTGCTCTTGACCTGCTTGAACAGCGCCGTCAAAAATAGCTTCTGCGCGTTCTGACGTCCGATGTCGGCTTCAAGGTATCCGCTTCTGAAACGAATGAAGTCCGATGCCGTTTTTCCGTCAAGTACCTGATATCCCTTTTTGATATGAATATGAAGGTCCTGATAAGGATCGTCATAGTCCATATCATCGGGTACGTCAAGCGGAACTCCGCCTATTATATTGACTATATTCTCGAACGCCTGCAGGTTTACGAGAACGTAGTTGTCTATTTGGATATTGAGCGCCTGCTCAAGCTGCTCTGCAGTATCAGACAGCGCCGCGTTGAACAGATTCCTTTCGCCTGCATTGTACGCATCGTAATACGAGCTTACAAGCAGACTGTTTATTTTGTTGGGGTACACGTTGTGTTCAAAGTAAGTGTCCCTCGGTATCTGCAGAATGTTTATCGCGCCGTTGTTGACGTCATAATTAACGATCATCATGACGTCGGTATTGAGCGCCACCTTATCGTGACCGAGGACAAGGAAGTTATACACGCCCGAGCGTCTTTCAAAGTCTCGGCTTATCTCAAGGTGTACTCCGTCATATATTCTTTCTCTGAGCTCACGAAGCGCAGGAATAAACTGATGCTTATGAACCTTGTCTACCTGCTTTAAGTATAACTTGTCGCCGTATGAAACGTAAGGGCCGTCGTCCTGAACGTCGGGCTCGTAGGTTTCAAGGAACACGTACGCGCCCACTACCAGCACAAGCAATACCGAAACAATGCTTACAAGCACTATTTTCCACGTGGCAAGCTGACGTCCGCGCATCCGCTGATTCTTTTTCTTGTTTCTCTTTTTCATAATACCCTCAATTATTTATTATGGGCTTTATTCATCTCTTCTATCAAAAAGTTTCTCGCGTCAACCGTATTGATATCTATCTCGGCTCCCTCTACAACGAGTGCTTTGATCGTCATATCGAAGCTATATAACAGAGTCTTATTCAAAACGTCTGTCCTGTCTGCTTCGGTTGAAGCTGAAGCTATACTGTCATAAAAATATTTTCTGAGTCTGACACAGTCGTCAAAGGTACGGGTGTCCTCGATATAATCCGCGAGGTACAAAAGCTTTTCCTCAAGAGTCATTCCACGTCTGCCCGTGGTGTGATACAAAATTGCCGAAAAGCTTTTTTCGTCGATATATTCACCGAATCTTTCCTTTGCCATATACGCTCCCGTCAGCGCGTGAAAAAGCTTGGGGTTCCTTTTGTAGCTCTCGGGAACGGCTACCCCGTACTTATCAAGAAGCGCGATATGCTCTGCGGGGGATAGCTCCTTTGTTATATCGTGTAAGAGCGCCGCGATTCTCATTTGTGTGATTCTATCGGGAAGATACAGTCTGCAAAGTGCATAGATCTCTCTCTCAACGCCAAGCGTATGCTCAAATCTTTTAGGAGAAATGCTTTTTGACATCTCATCCCTTACGGCATCAAGCACGCATATTTCCATTTGGTTCTCCTACTGGTAAAGCTGTTTTTCCTTTATATACTCTGCCACTTCACGCGGCACGAGAGTGTCTATGCTCTCACCGAGTGTAAGTCTTTCGCGTATCTCGCTTGACGATAAGACCACGGGTGGAAACAGGGTCTCGTGTACCCGCGCGCCAAACCTCTCCTCAAGATACGTCTTATACTTTTTTATTTTTTCACCGATAACGTAGTCGTTTTCTCTCCTGCCCACCACTATGTGAGCAAGCTTCATTATCTCTTGCGGCTCGCGCCAGAATTCAAGTGATAAAAACATATCTCCGCCAAGGAGCAGGTATAGCTCGTCGTCCCCCGACAGCTCACGCAAAGTATCGACCGTGTAGCTGATATTGCCGCGGTCTATCTCAATAAGAGACAACTCCGCCTTTGCAATGCCGCAAGTGGCAAGCTCAAGCATTCTTATCCTGTCCTCAACACTTGCTCCCACATCCTTTGGCTTGTGAGGCGGAACAAACGTCGGCACAACGAGTATTTTGTCAATGTACGGCTCACGTGCAAAGCTTTCAAGCATTGCCACGTGACCGTTATGGACGGGAGAAAACGTGCCTCCGAAAACACCGATTCTCATAATCAGTCGGGAAGGAATATCTTCTTTTTATCCTTCGACTCCTTGTATAGTACAAATTTAGTTCCTATGACCTGAACTACGTCGGCACCAACACATTCGGCTATCTCTGCCGCCGCTTCCTTTGCGGTATAGTCGCTGTTTTCAAGAACTCTGAGCTTTATAAGCTCTCTTGCCTCAAGCGTATCGCTTATCTGCTTACACATATTTTCACCGACTCCGCCCTTGCCTATCTGAAATATGGTATCAAGGGAGTTTGCCATAGTGCGAAGATATGCTCTCTGTTTACTCGTCATATTTACCTCAATATCTCGGCAAAGTCCTCGGCAAACAATCTCATCGCGTTGCCTCTGTGACTTACCTTATTCTTTTCTTCTCCGTTAAGCTCCGCGAAGGTCTTGTTGTACGCATCGCACAAAAACAGAGGATCGTAACCAAAGCCTCCGTTCCCTCTTTCTTCAAAGAGAATATGTCCCGGGCATTCGCCTCTGGTACAAAAGCCGCGATAGCTTTTGTCATCAGCCTCGACAAGAGTGCTGTTTTTGAGCTTTGACGAGTCAAAGTCATAGTAAGGCGATCCCTTCGGGAAAACTATGCTTATTACCGAAACGAAGTGTGCGGTGCGCTTTTCTGCTTCAAGGTCACCGAGAACGTCAAGAAGCTTTCTGTTATTTCTCTTATCGTCACACGGCTCGCCCGAATATCTCGCGGAATATACACCCGGTGCACCGTCAAGCGCGTCTACCTCGAGCCCAGAATCGTCTGCCATACCGACAAAGCCTCTCTCTGCCGCGACCGACGCCTTTATTTCGGAATTCTTCTCAAAGGTATCACCGTTTTCCTCGATGTCACCCTCTATTCCGATATCGTCAAGCGACATCACCTCAACGTCGGGGCACACGCCGCTCAGAATTGTGTGTATTTCTGCAATTTTATGCTTGTTTCTTGATGCAAGTACGATCTTCATTATTCAAACAACGCCTTTACGAATTCTTCGCTTGAGAACGGCTGCATATCGTCGACCTTTTCGCCGACTCCGATAAACTTGACCGGTATATCAAGCTCTTTCTTTATCGAAAATACTATTCCACCCTTTGCAGTACCGTCAAGCTTGGTGAGAACAAGACCCGTGATCTCTGCCGCGTTCTTGAACTCCTTTGCCTGATTTACCGCGTTCTGTCCAGTGGTCGCATCGAGCACGAGAAGCGTCTCGCGTGCGCAGCCCGGGAGCTCTCTGTCAATGACGCGGTTTATTTTAGCAAGCTCGTCCATAAGGTTTTTCTTATTGTGGAGTCTGCCCGCGGTGTCAACTATCAGTACGTCCGCGCCCCGCTTCTTCGCCGCCGTTGCGGCGTCAAAAACCACTGCGGCGGGATCGCTTCCCTCCTCGTGACGTATTAGGTCAACGCCTACTCTGTCCGCCCACACTCCTATCTGATCGATAGCAGCTGCGCGGAAGGTATCTGCCGCGGCAAGAAGCACGCTCTTTCCCCCACTCTTCAAATGGTTTGCTATCTTTGCGATAGACGTAGTCTTTCCGACTCCGTTGACTCCTATTACGAGTATGACCGAGGGCTTTGTATCAAGCTTCAGCGGCTCATACTCTCCTATCATTTCTTCAAGAATGGAGCAAAGTGCCGCACGGGATTCGTCTGCGTCCGAGATGCCCTCGTCGCGTATCTTATCGCGGAGTCTTTCAATTATCTCCTCTGCCGAGGCAACACCGACGTCCGCCATTATAAGAAGCTCCTCAAGCTCCTCAAGAAGATCTTCGTCAACACGCTTGAAGCTCTTGAAAAGCTCGTTTACCTGTCCGAAAACCGATTCCTTTGTCTTGGCAAGTCCGCTTTTCAGTTTATCAAAAAATCCCATTATGCCTTAAGTCCTATCTTTTCTTCAATTTCACCGACGTCGAGCGTCAGCACCTTGGATATTCCTTTTTCGTACATAGTAACACCGTAAAGCTTATCAGCGACCTCCATAGTAGGACGTCTGTGAGTGATTACGATGAACTGGTTTCTGTCGGAATATCTCTTTATGTAATCTGCAAATCTGAATACGTTTGCTTCATCAAGCGCCGCCTCTATCTCGTCGAAGATACAGAAGGGCGTCGGGTTGACTCTCAGAATAGCGAATATAAGTGCTATCGCAACGAACGACTGCTCTCCTCCCGAGAGAAGCATAAGGCTCTTGATGATCTTGCCGGGAGGAGCTACTCTTATCTCTATTCCCGACGTGAGCACGTTTTCGGGATCGGTCAAAGACAGCTCTGCCTCGCCTCCTCCGAAAAGCTCTCGGAAAACTATGCGGAAGTTCTTGTTGATCTTCTCAAACGCGTCAACGAAGTTTTCGCACATTTCGCCTTCAAGGCCCGTTATGATCTCAAGAAGCTCTTCCTTGCTCTTTTCGAGGTCCTCGACCTGCGCCGAGAGGAAATCGTATCTTTCCTTGACGCTTGCGTATTCCTCGACCGCATTCACGTTGACGGAGCCGAGTCCCTTTATCTTGTTTCTGTATTCGGTCTGCTCCGCAACTACTGTGCTTCTCGTGGACGGAGTTACCCTCTCATAGCCGCATTCGCAGGCTGTGGTGTAGGTAAGCTCATATTCGTCCCAGAGGCGACTCGTCATCTTGTCAAGCTCGTTATTGAGGTTTGAGCACTTGTTTTCGAGCTTGGTGTACTCTCGGACCACGTTTTCCTTGCGGTCGTTGTTATCCTTGATACGCGCTCTGAGGTCCATAAGTCTTTTTTCAATGGCTCTGCCCTCTTCGGAGTTGGCCTGTCTTGCCTCCTCTGTCTTGCGTATCTTTTCTTCAAGCTCTACTATCTCGCGCTTTCCGCTTTCGATACTGTCGACTGCGTCCGTATTGTCCGAGTCATATTTGTCTATCTGCGATTTTGCTTCATCTATAGACGCGCGTATCTCGTCGGCGGCTGCTTTTCTCATATCAAGCTGCTCGATGGAGTTTTCTATGTCTCTCTTGGTTTCCGCTGCGGAAATGCCAAGCTCCGCCATCTGAGAGTCAAGCTCTGCATTCTTCTGCTCGATCTCGTACTTGAGCACGTCAAGCTCGCTTCGCTTATCGGCGATCGAAGCATTCTCTGCTTCAAGCTCCGCGCATCTGTCGGTAAGCGACTTGTATTCGCTTACGTTCTTATCGGAATCACTGTCAAGGCGTTCAAGGTCAAGAGAGAGCTCCTCGAGCATTCTCTTATCGCTCTCGAACTGACTCTTGAGGACCTCAAGCTGAGTGTTTTCCGCATTTCTGAGCGACTCGATAATTGCAAGGTTGCTCTTTTTGCCCGAGACCTCACTCTGGAGCTTTGCAGCCTCCTCATTATATTTGTCGGTCTCTGCCTTCAAATCACTCTGCTTCTTTTGAAGCTTTTCGATCTCAGCCTCGAGTCGTTCTATCTCGCTCGTACGGGTGAGCATACCGCTTTCGCGCTTTGCCGAGCCTCCCGTGAACGAGCCGCCCGCGTTTATTATCTGTCCGTCAAGCGTTACTATTCTCGTTTTATAGCCCGTAGCCTTTGCCATAACGGTAGCGTTGTCGATATTATCAAAAAGCAACGTCGCGCCGAGAAGGCTCTTTATTACAGGCTCAAAAATCTTATCGTAGGTAAGAACGCTGTCGGCAATACCGAGGTATCCCTTGTGCTTTTCTGCATCCTTCTCGCTCACGGGAAGGCTTCTCGCCTTCATTGAGCTGATGGGATAGAAGGTGGCGCGTCCAGCGTTCTTGTTCTTGAGGTAACGCATTGCCGCCTTTGCCGTGCTCTCGTTATCAACGACTATATTCTGAAGATTTGCACCGAGTGCGGTTTCGATGGCAAGGCTATATCGCTCGCTGACCGAAATAAGTCTTGATACGGGTCCGTAGATGCTTCCGCATCCGTCTATCCTTCCGTCCTCGTACTCGTTAATAACAAATCTTACGCTCTGCGCATAGCCCTCGAGAAGCTCGTCCATACGCTTAAGCGTATTCACACGGTGCTCCTTCGATGACATATCGAGGTACGCCTGATTGCTATCGGCGCCAAGCTCCTCGACCTTTGCCGCGATCTCGGCAAGCTTTGTGTCAGTATCAGCACACTCTGACTTTATTGCTTCTGCACGTTCATCGTAATCGGCAATTTTGGTATCCGCCTGTTTTATTCTGCCCTCAAGCATTTCAACAGACTCTTTATACTTGTCGATAGACTCACAAAGCGAACGCTTCTGCTCGCTTCCGCTTTCTCTCGCGTTAGCAAGCGCCGAGAGTCTGAGCTTCATATCGACGATATTCTGCTCGTTTTCGCGTATTTTAGAAAGGAGTGCCTCTATCTCGTCGGCAAGTCTCTTTATTTCCTTTTCATTCTGCGACTTATCGTTTTCAAGACCGAGGTGACGGCGAAGTATTGCCTCAAGCTTATCCTTGAGTCCCTCTGAAAGCTCCTCTGCCTGTGCTATCGTCTGTTCTGCCGCGGCAAGCTTTTCCTCAAGCTTTGCTATCTCCTCGCGCTTGAGAGCCTTTAGGGCCTCGCGGTGAGTGATATTGTTCTCGGCAAGTCTTGACGCGCTGTCGAGGTCATGCATACGCTTGGTGTCCTCGGCTATCTGTGCGGTCATTCGCTCATATTCAAGCTTGTTTTCCTGCGAGGTCTTGAAGGTGCGCTCGTCCTGAGCTTCAAGTGACGCAAGCGACTCCTCTATTGCTTCAAGCTCGCGCTTGGCAATAATAAAGCTGCTTTCGGACTTTTCTATCTCCGCGGTCAGATGCTCGATGTCGTAGACCCACAGCGAAATGTCCGCGCGCTTTTTATGCTCGTAATATTCAAGATACCTTCTCGCCTTTTCCGCTTCCTTTTCAAGCGGACCCACGCGGCTTTCAAGCTCGCTTAATATATCGTTTACACGGGTAAGGTTATCGCTTACCCCCATAAGCTTTCTTTCTGCTTCGTTTTTCTTGTACTTATACTTTGCGATACCTGCCGCTTCCTCGAATATACCGCGGCGGTCCTCGCTCTTCTGGGAAACTATCTCTGCGATACGTCCCTGACCGATTATGGAGTATCCCGTTCTGCCGACTCCCGTGTTCATAAACAGCTCGTGAATATCCTTAAGCCTTACGGGCTTACGGTTTATGTAATATTCACTGTCGCCCGAGCGGAAGTACTTACGCGTTACCGTTACCTCGTCATAAGGGAGGTTTGCACGGCTTTCCTCGTCGGTATTGTCAAAGGTTACCGACACCTCGGCGTAGCTCATCTGTCTGCGCTTGTCCGTGCCGCCGAAGATGACGTCCTCCATCTTTGTTCCGCGTATATTTCGGGAGGATATTTCGCCGAGCACCCAACGCATAGCGTCGGAAATATTTGATTTTCCGCTTCCGTTAGGTCCGACGATCATTGTTGAGCCCATCTCGAAATTAAGCACGGTCTTATCCGGAAACGACTTAAATCCGTTAAGCTCAAGTGATTTTAAGATCATTTTTATCCCCCTCTCTGTAAATTCAAACTGATAATATTATATTATAGCGCAAAACGTTATCTTTTTCAATAACTTTAACATTTTTTACACAATATTCATTCTTGAGAAAAGCCTTGCTTTCCCCTTTGTGCCCGATGACCTTGGAAACCTCGCCGTGCGGCACTTGTATCACAAGCTCCCGACCCGCAAGCTTCTCTCCGATTCCGAGCCTGTTTATCTCCGACACGATCAAGTCCCTGTATATGCTAGACTCCACGAGCTCACCTATCGCGCTGTGGTAATCGCCCGCGTAGACACCGTCCGGCTCGGTCAGATTTTCTCCCGACTGAAGTCCGAGTCTTATACACTCGACACCATGTTTTATAAATATCTTTTTTACTTTTTTTGAACGCTCTACCGCGTCCTCGAGAGTCAGAGGTGTGTATTCACCTCTCCTTGCCATTTCGCAAAGCTCTGTTTTGTGAAAGACCACCGTAGGATATATCCTTGCGGCGTCAGCACCCCACGAACAAATATCCTCTGCGGTCCTTTGCTCGTCCTCAGGTGTAGCTTCGGGAAGTCCGACCATCATCTGTCCGACAAGCTCAAAGCCGTACTTTTTGATAAGCCTCATCGCTCTCTCGGAGTCCTCTGCCGTGTGTCCTCGGTTTGATGCCGCGAGCACCTTATCTGACGTTGACTGTATTCCGAGCTCGACCGTCCTGACTCCGTAAGATCTCAGGATCTCAAGCCTTTCTTCGTCTATGTAGTCGGGACGGGTGGAAAGCCTTACCGACTCAACCTTACCCGAGTCGATAAACTCCTTTGCAACCGACAGAAGATATACCATCTCACTTCTGTCTATACCCGTAAAGCTTCCTCCAAAAAACGCTATCTGCACCTCTGCGTTTTCGGGAAGGGTTGAAAGAGCCGTTTCTATCTCGTGTCTAACCGTCTCAGGCGAATAGTCCGAGTGCCCCGAGATCGTCCTTTGATTGCAGAAGACGCAATCGTTCGGGCATCCTCTGTGCGGTATGAAAACAGGCAGATTTATATGTCTCATTTTTTGAAATATCCAAGCGCCATTTTTGCGGCGTTCTGCTCGGCGGCACGCTTGCTTCGTCCGCTTCCGCGTCCGATTATGTTACTGTTGAGTCTTGCCTCCACCTCGAACACCTTTTCGTGATCGGGACCGCTCTCACCTACAAGCACGTATTCAAGTCTCTCACCGTCAGCCTGCTGTATTATCTGCTGAAGCTCGGTCTTGTAGTCGGTCATAAGACCCGCGGAAACGTACTCCTTTATTTCAGGGCTGATAAGGGGCATGAGGAATTTACTTACCTCCTCCTTATCGTTGCCGCTGTCAAGGTATATTGCCGCGAGAAGCGCCTCAAACGCGTCCGCGAGAATGGACGCGCGCTCGCGTCCGCCTCCGTTGCTTTCGCCGTGACCAAGCCTTAAATACTTGCCCAGTTCTATTTCACGCGCAAGCTTTGCGAGAGTTTTCTCGCAGACCACGTTTGCGCGTATTTTTGTAAGCTCTCCCTCGGGAAGCTTTTTGTAGTCGGCAAAGATATGCTCGCTTACTATAATGGACAGCACCGAATCCCCGAGAAACTCAAGTCTTTCGTTGTAGGTTATACCCACGTTCTTATTCTTCATCTCGTTTGCATAAGAAGAGTGGGTCAGTGCCGCCTCGAGAAGCTCGGGATCATTAAATTTATGCCCGATAATCTCTTCGAGCGAGTCTATCTGCATAACGTTTACGTCCATTGTCGTATCCTTTCTCATTTAACTTGCTCACATATACCGTCAATATATTCGAGCGAGCGTGCCGCAAACGCGTCGGCACGTCCTCTTTTTCCGCCCTTGACCTTATTTTCAAGCGGCGCTATAAGTCCGAAGTTTGCGTTCATCGGCTCAAATTTTTCAACCGTCGGGTCGCTGACATACGCCGCCATCGAGCCGATTATGCTCTTTCTGTCAAATATGAAGCCATCCTCACCGAGCGCACGTCTTGCGGCGTTCACTCCTGCGACAAATCCCGATGCGGTGGATTCAACGTAGCCCTCGACTCCCGTCATCTGTCCCGCAAAGAAAAGCTCGGGACGTGAGCGCATGGAGTAATCGGGCGAGAGGAGCTTCGGAGAATTCATAAAGGTATTACGGTGCATAACACCGTATCTTAAGAATTCTGCGTCCTCGAGTCCGGGGATCATCGAAAATACCCTTTTCTGCTCCGCAAATTTTAGGTGGGTCTGGAAGCCTACGAGATTATACATCGTAGCGTCGGCGTTTTCCTGTCTGAGCTGTACTACGGCGAATGCCTCCTTGCCTGTTTTGGGGTCAACGAGACCGACAGGCTTCAGGGGACCGAAAAGCAGAGTCTCAAAGCCTCTTTTCGCCATCACCTCAACGGGCATACATCCCTCAAACACGGTCAGCTTTTCCTGTGATGCACGATCAAAGTCCTTAAGCTCGGCTTCCTCTGCCGTTATAAGCGCCTTGTAAAAGCTCTCGTATTCCTCTTTTGTGAACGGGCAGTTTATATACGCCGCCTCACCTCTGTCGTATCTTGATGCAACAAAGGCGCGCTCCATATTTATACTTTGCGCGTCAACTATAGGAGCTGCCGCGTCAAAAAAGTGCAGGTAATCGACGCCGATAATCTTAGAGATGCTCTCGGAAAGAGCCTCGGAGGTAAGAGGACCCGTTGCCACAACGGTGATACCGTCGGGGATTTCGGTGACCTCACCGCATATTACCTCTATATTCGGGTGGTTTTTGATCTTCTCGGTAATATAATCGGAAAATCCGTGTCTGTCAACTGCAAGAGCTCCGCCCGCGGGGACCTCGTTTGCGTACGCCGACTCGATTATAAGCGAGCCCAGACGCTTTAGCTCCTCCTTGAGCAGACCTACTGCGTTAAATATCTGATTTGATCTGAGAGAATTGGAGCAGACAAGCTCGGCAAAGCCCTCGCTATGATGCGCGGGAGAATACTTGTGCGGCTTCATTTCAAAAAGCCTTACCCTTACTCCTCGCTCTGCCGCCTGCCACGCCGCCTCACATCCCGCGAGGCCAGCTCCTATCACGTTAATTTCACTCATTTTCGTTCTTTATATCCTTTTTGAAGCTGCAGCCCTCTCCTGCACAGTACATAATGTTCTTGCTTTTTTTGATAAAGAGTGGTGCCGAGCACTCGGGACAGTATTCACCAGACGGCATATCCCACGACGAGAAGTCACATTCGGGGTAACGCTCACAGCTGTAAAATAACGTCTTATTTCTGCCGTGCTTCTGAATCACCTTTGCACCGCACTTGAGACAGGCAACTCCCGTATCCTTGGTTATCTGCTTTGTATTTCTGCACTTGGGGTAGTTCGAGCAAGCGATAAACGAGCCGAACTTACCGTTCCTTATTACCATAGGAGCGCCGCACTTGTCGCATACCTCGCCTGTTTCGGTCTTGGGTGCCTCAGGCGCCGCATCAAGCTTTATTTCTATCTTGTCAGCAGGCTTTTCTTCCTTGTCCTTGTTGTTTTCAAGTGGCTTTGTATTCTTACATCTCGGATAATTGGGACAAGCGGCAAATTTACCGTATCTTCCCTCCTTGATGACCATAGTAGCGCCGCACTTGTCGCAGATCATATCGGTCTGCTCAACGGGAAGCGCAAAGCTTTCACCGTCCTCAGAGCTCTCTGCCTTTTCAAGACTTGCGGCAAAGTCGCCGTAAAATTCCCTCAGAACATCAAGAAGAGTGTCCTTGCCCTCTTCTATTCCGTCAAGCTGGTCCTCCATACTTGCCGTGAAGCCGTAGTCGACAATGTTCGGGAAACGGGATACCATAAGCTTTGTGGTAACCTCACCGAGAGCCGTGGACTTGAGAGACTTACCCTCTCGTCTTACGTAGTCACGCGCGATGATAGTAGTTATGATAGGCGTGTAGGTACTCGGTCTGCCTATTCCCTTTTCTTCAAGGAACTTGATAAGCGAGGCTTCCGTATATCTCGGAGGAGCCTCCGTAAAATGCTGCTCGGGCACAACGTCCGAGCCTCTGAGGGTCTCACCCTCTGTAAGCTTCGGGAGCTTTGCCTTCTTTTCGCTCTTGTCGGCATCCGTCTGCTCGTCCTCGGTCTCCTCGTAGAGAGTCTTATAACCGTTGAACTTGATGGAATATCCGCTTGCGTGGAAGGTATATCCGCCTGCCTCTATATCTGCGTTGATGGTGTCTATTTCGGCTGACGCCATCTGACTTGCGATAAATCTTGCCCAGATAAGCTTATAGAGCTTGTACTGGTCGGGGGTGAGTCTTGACTTTATCATATCGGGCTCAAGAGTAACATCGGAGGGTCTTATTGCCTCGTGCGCGTCCTGTGCGCCTGCCTTTGTCTTATAAACGCGGCGTCTTGGCGGATAGTATTCCCTGCCGAATTTTTCTATGATATAGTCCTTTGCGCTCTGTGCCGCCTCGTCCGAGATTCTGAGCGAGTCGGTACGCATATAGGTGATAAGACCGTGTACGCCGCCGTGCTCTGCGCCGAGGTTGATACCCTCGTAAAGCTCCTGTGCGACCTTCATTATTCTCTGCGACTGGAAGCCAAGCTTCTTGGATGCCTCCTGCTGCATTGTAGACGTCGTGAAGGGTGGCGTGGGGTTATTCTGTCTTACCGCCGTCTTTACGCTCTTTACTACGAAGGGCTTGCCCGCGAGCTCATTTACTATGCTCATAGTCTCGGCTTCGCTGTGAAGCTCGATCTTCTTCGCGCCCTTGCCGTAGAATCTTGCGGTTATGGTATTATTACCCGTTGTCTTGAGCTCTGCCTCGATGGTCCAGTACTCAACGGGGGTAAATTCGCGTATTTCGTTTTCACGCTCAACTATAATTCTTGTTGCAACAGACTGAACTCGTCCTGCGGAAAGTCCGCTTTTTACCTTTTTCCAAAGGTAAGGACTGAGCTTATATCCGACGATACGGTCAAGGATACGTCTTGCCTGCTGGGCGTTTACGAGGTTCATATCAATGTCACGGGGATTCTTGATCGCCGTCTTGATAGCCGTCTTTGTGATCTCATTGAAGGTTACACGCTTTATCTTGTCCTTGGGAAGATCAAGCGCGTTTGCAAGGTGCCATGAAATTGCCTCTCCCTCGCGGTCAGGGTCGGTTGCGAGGTATATTTTACCTGCCGTTTTCGCTTCCTTTTTGAGTTCCTTTATAAGATCGCCCTTGCCTCTGATATTTATATACTTGGGCTCAAATTCATTATCTATGTCTACTCCGAGCGAGCTCTTGGGAAGATCGCGTACGTGTCCCTTTGACGCTACTACCTTATATCCCGAGCCGAGATAGCTCTTTATCGTGCTCGCCTTTGAGGGAGATTCAACTATCAGTAAATTAGCCATAATTATGTGGTTTTCCTTTCACAGTAAACTTGTATAAAAGCCGCCCGGCAGGGAGCGCACAAGCCCCATCACCTCAAGCTTTGTAAGTGCGGACATTACGTCCGATACGGTTGTTTCATTGTCTGCCAGCTCATCGGCATTAATTTTATCCGTCTTTGCTATTTTAAGAAATATCCGCTTTTCCGTACCGTCGAGCTCCTCAGGCATTTCCGACTGCTTTTTCTCCTCGGGAGCTGCGGTAACCTCTTCGGGCTCGGAGTGTGCAGACTTTTCTTTTATAGCCTTTCCCTTTTTTGCGGATTTTTTCTTATCCGCGTCCTGTTTCTCACCTAAAACGTCAAAAAGACGTGCGGCACTCAAGCTGAACCTTTTCATAGGTCCTGCTCCACCGCCGCCAAAAGTAGTGTCGGTGATCTTCGGAACAAAAACGTTAAAGTCGGTCGTATCAAGCACCGAGTTAAGGTAAGAATACTGACACACAAAGTCCTCGATAATATCACCTGCATCAGAGACGGGCTTTGCACCGTCCTTGAGCAAGGAAAGCGGTCCTGCGCTTGACGGTGAGGTTATGTCACCCGGTACTGCGTAAACGCTTCTGCTCTGTTCGGTCGCAAGTCTTGTGGTTATAAGCGCACCGCTTCTCTGGGGTGCCTCAACAAGCACGATCGCATCTGAAAGTCCGCTGATGATCCTGTTTCTTTGCGGAAAAGTGAATTTAGTGGGACCGACTCCGGGAGGGTACTCCGTCAGTATAGCGCCGCTTCTTGCTATCCGCTTTGCAAGCTCTCTGTGCTCACTCGGATATATACGGTCAATGCCCGTACCCATAACGGCAATGGTCTTGCCGCCGTTTTCGATACAACCGAGCTGTGCGATGGAATCGTTTCCCGTGGCAAGTCCGCTTACCACGACCGTCTTTGCTCTTGCAAGTCCTCCGCCTATCTTATACGCGGCAATTCTGCCGTAATCGGTATATTTTCTCGTTCCGACCACCGCAACCGACAAGCATTCGTTTAAGTTCGGAAGCTCTCCGTAAACGTACAGAAGCACGGGGTACGCGTATATCCACTTAAGCTTGACAGGATAGTCGGGCTCCATACAGTGAAGAAGCCTTACCGATCTGCTCTCGCAGAATTCGTATATTTCCTTTGCGTTGTCGAGATCCTTGGCGGTCAGCCGTTCGGCAAATTTCTTATTTAATCCCTCGACTTTTGAATACTCGGACAGGTCCGCCCCGTATATACTCTCAGCATCACCGAAATGCTCTAGCAAAAGCGCGTAATCGGGGTTTGAGGCGCCGCCTGCGAGACTAAGCCATATCCAATATATGTAATCGCTCACGCTATGCTCACTTCCTTCTGTTTTTGAAAAGCTCCCACATAAACACAGCCGATGCTACGGACGCATTAAGCGACTCCGTGCTCACGTTCATAGGTATGAACACCGTGCCGTCACATTCGTTTATAACTTCATCATTTAAACCGTTCCCCTCGTTGCCTATAACAAAGCAAACGCTGTCATCAGGCGAGAGAGCAAGCTTATCAAGCTCAACTGCGTTGCGGTCGAGTGCCGCCGCATACACCTTAACACCCGATGCCCTGAGTCCTCTTATTTCATCCGTCGCAACACCTGCGGTCTTTATGGGCTGCTTAAAGAGCGCGCCCATTGCGCCTCGCACGGTCTTTGGCGAAAACAGATCGACGCAGCCTCGACAAACGTAAAGCGCATCGAGCTCGAACGCCGCCGCGCACCTCAGCACCGTTCCGAGATTGCCCGGATCCTGAAGGTCGGAAAGCATTACCAAATTCCGAGGGCTTGTGAAAAACTTCTCATTATTATATATTTTATTATATTTTTTAGAAAAGTCAATAGTTTTTGCAACAGTTATTATGCCCTGCGGCGATTTTTCTGCAGTTATTTTTTCAAAAACGTCATCTGCAAGGGTAAGTACGGTCACGTCAGTATATCCCCCGCGCTCAAGAGCTTCGGTTATTCTGCTTTTTCCACGCTTCGCAAAAGACTCGCTCAGAGCCACGAATTCTATATCAATTTTTGAACTTACCGCCTCGAAAAACAGCTTCTCACCGTCTGCCGTGAACAACCCCTCAAGCTCTCTGTATTTTTTCGTTCCTAGCTTTGAAAGCCTCACTACGGTAGGATTGCTTTTTGAGGTTATCAGTTCCTTTTCGATTATACCCATAATGCCCTCCGTCAAAAAATCAAGAGTAAAAATCAACTCTTATACGCAAAAAAACCGGTAAAGACCGGTTTTTCAGCTTTTTTATTACTTAGCAAGTGCAGCCTTAGCTTTTTCAGCGATCGCTGCGAATGCTTCCTTATCTGCTACTGCGATCTCAGCAAGCATCTTACGGTTGAGGTCGATACCTGCGAGCTTGAGTCCGTGCATAAGTGTGGAATAGTTCATTCCGCAAACCTTTGCCTGAGCAGAGATTCTTGTGATCCAAAGTGAACGGAAATCTCTCTTCTTAAGCTTTCTGCCTGCAAACGCATAGTTTCCGCTCTTCATTACCTGCTCTTTGGCCATCTTGAAGTGCTTACTCTTGGCACCCCAGTAACCCTTTGCGAGCTTTAACATTTTATTTCTTCTCTTGCGAGTCATCATCGCGCCTTTAACTCTTGCCATTTTGTTATCCTCCTAAAATAATACCTGTCAACTGAAATTATCTCTTGCCGAGAAGAGTCTTTATTGCCGGTGCGAAAGATTCGCTGAGAATACCAGCCTTACGAAGTGCTCTCTTACGCTTTGTTGTCTTAAGTCCGAGCTTATGACGGCGGTTCTTGTGGTTGAGCTTAACCTTGCCGCTCTTTGTGAGCGAAAATCTCTTTGCTGTTGCGGAATGTGTCTTAATTTTTCCCATTTTTGTAACTCCTTTGCAATTATTGCTTATTTCTTGATCGGAACGACCATCATTGACATGAAGCGTCCCTCAAGCATAGGTTTCTTATCGATCTGACCAACGCCCTCCATAGCCGTTTCAAACTTGGTGAGCACGTCGCGTCCGATATCAAGGTGCGTCATTTCACGTCCCTTGAATTTGACAACCACTCTGACCTTGTTCCCAGCATTCAAGAACTTGATCGCGTGGTTTACCTTGGTCTGAAAATCGTGGGTGTCGATGCGGCAGGAAAGTTGGATCTCCTTGACCTCGACCACCTGCTGCTTCTTACGCGCCTCTTTTTCCTTCTTATTGCGTTCAAAACAAAACTTTCCGTAATCCATTATACGGCATACGGGCGGCTGAGCCGTCGGAGCCATAAGTACAAGATCCATATCCTTATCGTACGCTAAATCAAGAGCGTCCTTAAGGGGGAATATTCCGAGAGCCTCTCCCTCGGGACCTACGAGTCTTACCTCTTTTGCTTTGATCTCGCCGTTTATCGGCATGTCTTTTGTGCTAATATCCAAACACCTCCGAAAAAGGAAAAAAATAAGTGCGAAAAAGAATTTCCGCACCAAAAGCACAAATTTACCCAGAGTAAATTTGAAACTATTGACCGTATTCGCTTTGCGATACGGTGAGAACGGTTAAATTCTTCTTCTTTGTACCCGTTGAGTATAGCACAGGCGAAAGCTTTTGTCAAGTCTTTTTTAACAATTCCGTCAAGCGCAAATGTTAACAAATTGTAAAATGTCGTTTTATTTTCTCTCCGCTCTTTACAAATGCCGACATCGGTGTTATACTCAAAATGTATAAACGAACATTTGTTCGGATCATGTGATGAGGTGCAGTATGATAAAGCTTACCGAAAAGGAACGTCTTCTCTACGATTTTATCAGCAAAAAGGTGCGTGAAGAGGGCTTTGCCCCGAGCGTGCGCGATATCAGTACGGCGCTCGGCTGGAAAAGCACGTCCACGGTCCATGCGTATCTTGCAAAGCTCGAGGAAAAAGGTCTTATCAGTAAGCAAAAAAGTAAGAGCCACACGCTTAAGGTCGAGGAGGATACGTCAGGCAACGCCGCGAAGACAGGGCAAGTCCCTCTCGTCGGACAGATCGCCGCAGGCTCACCCATTCTCGCCGAGGAAAATCTCGAGGGCTACGTAAGCTACACCTCGCCCAATATTCACGCTGACCCGTCGCTTCTATTTGCCCTAAGAGTACGCGGCGAAAGTATGATAGAGGCCGGCATCCTGGACGGCGACATCATCATAATCGAAAAATGCAACTACGCAGAAAACGGACAGATAATCGCCGCGCTCGTTGACGGTGAGGCTACCGTAAAGACCTTCTACAAGGAAAACGGTCACTTCCGTCTCCAGCCCGAAAACAGCACATACGAGCCCATTGTCGTAAATGAGGTGACCGTGCTCGGACGCGTCGTTGCGTGTATGAGATATTATTGATAGAAAATGCCAAGTGAGCAGTCGGGTGACTGCTCACTTTTGCTTTACTTTATTTCAATAACTACGTCGGAAAGCTTGCGTTTGGGAACGTGATGATTGTTGTCGGCGTCACGGTAGTATCTGAGCCCGCCGTCAACCGTGTCCTCGAGAATAACATTCTCGGCAGATTTACCGAGTGCTATGCAGAGTCTGATGTCGATATCCTCATCAAGTCCGAGTTCTTTTATGATGTTAGGGGTATTGTGGCTTCCTATTATGCAGCCCGAGAGTCCCTTTTCGGCTGCCGCGAGAAGTATGGTCTGGCAGACTATTCCTACGTCAAAATCGGTGTATGCCGAAAGCGCGGGGGAGTCCTTTTTCACGCACACGAGTACGTATGCGCTCGGCTCACAGCCATCGGGCGGAAGCTTTATCCCGAGCGATGCCGCCATTTTTATGTTGGCAAGCACAAGCGGTGCGTGCTCTTTATCTACGGGAACGTACAAAAGCGGCTGCTTATTCATCGCAGACGGCGTTATTCTCGCGGTGTCTATAAGCTCGAGCAACACGTCACGGCTTATTTCATAGTCTCCCACAAAGCTTCTCGTGCTTCTGTTTTTTCTTACAAGGTCCTTAAACATTTTTATCTCCGTTCCGCCGCGCAAGCGGCTTTTTATTTTCTTTTATTCAGTCGGGCAGCTTCAACAAAAGCATCAAAAAGCCTTTTTGCTCCCGTACCGTTTTTTGTCATATGCTCGGGATGCCACTGCACGCCTATGAAAAACGGGTGTCCCTGCATAAATACCGCCTCGGTGCAGCCGTCATCGCTGACCGCACATATTCTGAGCCCATCTGCCGCTTTCTTTACTGCCTGATGATGAAAGCTGTTGACACGGCTTCTGCCGCCGTAGCATTCAAGAAGCGGTGAGCCCGTGACCGTCACGAAGTGAGACGGCTCACTCTTGCAAAGCTTTTGCATATGTCCGTCAAGGTGCTGATGGAGGCTTCCTCCGAGAGCCACATTCATTATCTGTATTCCGCGGCAGATGCCAAGCGTCGGAATACCCTTCTCGGCGGCGAGTCTTACCGCCACGAGTTCAAAGCTATCACGCAGCTCCGAAACAAGTCCGCAGCCTTCCGTGCGCTCCTCCCCGTAAAGCTCGGGGGCAACGTCATCGCCGCCCGAAAGCAAGATGGCGTCCGCCGCGCGGACAAGCTCCTCTATATATCCGACGTCGGTTATCGGCGGCGTTGCCAAAGCCACGCCTCCCGACTTTATTATCGCGTCGGTGTATGCGAGTCTGAGCGACACTCTGTCGGCTCCGTCCTCGTACTGCGTTGTTATAAGTATTCTTGGCCTTTCTATGTAAAACACCCTCTCAAAATACGGTCTTTTACATTATATGCCGTGTCAGAGCGCCGTGACAAGAAACAGCTTGACGTACGCCATATACTCCCTTACCACGCTTGTGAAATAGTATCCGAAGCCCGGCGAGCGCGAGGCAACGGTCTCAACCCTTGTGTTAATGTCTATATCATAATAGTCGAAAAGGTATTCAACTCTGGGAATATGGAAATCGGACGAAATACCGATGATCCGATCATACTCAAGTCCGAGGTTATCAATGAGATTTTTGGAGTTGACGATATTCTCGTACGTATTGTGGGATTCGTCCTCCTTGTATATCCTCTCGGGCGATATGCCTCTCTCCTCAAGATATGCTCTCATAGCCTCCGCCTCGGGCACGGTCTCGTTTTCACCCTGTCCTCCAGACACCACGCATAGGGCATCGGGACGCGCCTCAAGAAGAGTCACTGCGGCTTCAAGCCTGTTCTTTAAGTGAATACCCGGTCTGTACCCGTACGCTCTGCAGCCGAATACTATTATAACGTCACGGGCGGGTTTAGTGCTTGTAACGTCTTCCGCGGCAAAGGTCTCTACCGCATCCTGTGCACCTTTTATGGAGCGTATGCCAATATACGAAAAGAACGCCGAAAAGGTCACGAAATAAAACGCCATTCCGCAGATATATATTATTCTCAGCACTCTCAGAGCCTTACAGAGCTTCGCGTCAAGCTTTATAAAAAGAAGCATCGGCACAAGCGCCGCCGCGACTACGGTAAAGGCGATAAAGCAAGGAAAAAAAGGCTCTCCGTTTACAATAACAAGCGCGAGGTACGGCACGTAGCAAACGAGCACGAACACAGAAAGCGCCACCATTATTCTGTTTACAGTACGTTTCATATTTTTACCGTTTTTTATTTTTAGTATAGCATACGAATTCCGACACTTCAACATTTTTTGCGCTCAAAGATAAATGTTTACAAAAGCAGAGAGCCATTCACATACTCTCTGCTTTTTGTTCACAAATATCTAATTTCATCTTTTTTCTTATACAGAAGGGTTATCGCGCACAATGCGCCGATAACCGAGCCGCCGATGAGGACAAATCTTATTATATTCGGAGATTCGTACTCTTTTTCGGGCGCAAACAGGATCTCAGTGCTCTCCTCCTCTGTGGCAGGCTCGTCCGCACATACGGCAATGCAAGAAAAGACAAGCATCACAGAAATCAGAATCAAAGCAATTTTTTTCATCTCAGAGCGCCTTTACTATGTTTTCGGTGTCCTTGGCGATAACAAGCTCCTCGTTTGTCGGGATAACGTAGACCTTTACCCTTGATTCGGGTGCAGAAATGCATACGTTATCTCCCTGAAGCTTGGTCTTTGCGTTCTTTTCCTCGTCAAGTACAATTCCGAGATATTCCATATTACGACAAGCGGCACTTCTGATCTCGTCGCGGTTTTCGCCGATTCCCGCGGTAAATACGAGCGCGTCAAGTCCGTTCATCGCCGCGGTGTACGCACCCACGAACTTCTTTATCTGGTAGGTGAGTATGTCTACCGCAAGCTTTGCGTCCTCGTCTCCAGCCTTGACTCTTTCGCCGAGGTCGCGGCAGTCGCTTGACGCTCCCGATACTCCGAGAAGTCCGCACTGCTTGTTCATAAAGTTATTCATCTCGTCGGGAGTGAAGCCCTCTTTTTCCATTATGAACGGTACGATAGCAGGATCGATAGAGCCGCAGCGTGTACCCATAATGAAGCCGTCAAGGGGAGTAAAGCCCATACTTGTATCTATTACCTTGCCGCCCTTTACTGCGGAAATAGACGAGCCGTTTCCAAGGTGGCAGGTGATGATCTTGGTTTCCTCGGCAGGCTTATCAAGAAGCTTTATCATCTCGCCCGACACGTATCTGTGTGAGGTGCCATGGAAGCCGTATCGGCGGATCTGATATTTCTCGCACATTTCCTTGGGAAGCGGATATGTGTACGCCTCCTTGGGCATTGTGGAATGGAATGCCGTATCAATTACGAGCACCTGCGGCTTATCAGGCATTGCCTCCACACAACCGCGTATTCCCATAAGATGCGCCGCCGTATGAAGCGGAGCAATGTCAAGGCAGCCCTCAAGCTTCCTTATCACTTCATCGTCAACGAGTACGCTTTCCTTGAGGTATGCGCCGCCGTGGACTATTCTGTGTCCTACAGCCTCGATCTCGTCCATAGATCTGATGCAGCCGTGCTCATCTGAGCAAAGCGCTTCTACGACTGCTCTCGTTGCCTCGGTATGATTTTTAAGACTGATCTCAACAGAATAAGACTCTGCGCCCGGCACCTTGTGCGTGAGTGCGCCGTCAATTCCTATTCTTTCACATATTCCCTTTGCAAGAACGTCGCCGCTTACCGTATCAAAAAGCTGATATTTAAGCGAGGAGCTTCCCGCGTTTACTACGAGTACCTTCATTTTGTCTATCCTTTCAATTCATCTTATCAGTCGATATATACTCTCGGAACTCTCTTGCCCACAAGACACAGAACCTCATAGGGTATGGTGTCCGCAAGTCTGGCGTATTCCTCAAGGTCATCGGCACATCCGAGCAGCACGACCTCGTCTCCCTGCTCTACATCGACCCCTGTTACGTCTATCATACATTGGTCCATACATATTCTGCCGACCACTCTGCACGCCGCCTTTCCTACGTGTACGGACGCCCCTGCGTAAGCTCTGATAAAGCCGTCCGCGTAGCCTACGGGAATGGTTGCTATCTTCATTTTTCTGTCGGCGGTGAAGGTGGCGCCGTAGCTGACCGTTTCGCCGGGGTTTATTTCGTGGATATGGGCGACCCTCGTCTTGAGAGTCATGACCTGCTCAAATTCACTCTTGTCAAATTCGTATGACGGCGGTACTCCGTAGAGGATTATTCCTGCTCTTACCGCGTCATACGGATTGCATTCTTGTCTGAGTATTCCCGCGGAGTTGCATATATGCTTTACCGCAAAGTTAACGTGTTTGGCTTCAAGCTCCTGCACGAGATTTTCAAATCTCCGGCTCTGGATTTCGGTCATAGGACTTTCGGTCTCGTCAGCGCAGGCGTAATGAGTAAATATACCCTCAATTTTAAGTCCTGCAAGGCCCGTAGCCTTCACTATGCTCTCCGAATCGTCATATCTGAAGCCGAGTCTGTTCATTCCCGTGTCCGCTTTTATATGGGCTCTGATACGGGCGCCGTCCGCGAGCCTGCTCTCACAGGCAAGGCTCAGCTTCTGCGCGTATTCAAGCGAGAAGACCGTCTGTATAAACCCGTATTTGTATATGAGGTCAACGTCATCCTCAACGCTGTATCCGAGCACGATTATGTCTATAGGCTCAGTTATCTGCGCTTCCCTCAGGGCGTGTCTGAGCTCGATTCCCTCCGACACGGAGGAAACTCCGAAAAATCTTGCTCCCTCGTCAACCAGCGCAAGCAGGCACTGCACCGCACCGTGACCGTACGCATCCGCCTTGATTATGGGCATCACCCGTGCGTCCTTGCTCCTTGTACCTATCAGAGACTCAGTCCTGCGGTAATTTCTTCTGAGAGCTCCAAGGTCGATCTCAGCCCAGACCTTATAATGTCTGTCTGCCATATCGTGATGAATTACTCCGATTATGCTGTTGTCCATCCCTTTGCTCTCCTTTCGGGCAATTGCCCCGTTATTTGAACTTTATTTTATATTCTCCGCCGTCCGTTTTTACACGTATTTCAAGCGGAAGGTTTGTTTCTTTGTCAATAAGAAGCGTGTATTTATACTTGCCGCCGAAGTTCGCGGTGAACACACCGTCAACATCCTCCGTAACCCCCGTAAACTCACTCGGTTCAACGGCAAAGCCGCCGAAAAGAGCGTAAAGGGCGGGAGAATCCTCCTCTGTAAGTACACACTCAAAGTCACCCGTTTTCATTTTAAGTGCTCCGTTTTGCATCTCAAAAAGCATTCCGTCAAGAGCACCGCCCGATATGAGCGCCTGTCCGTCACGCACCGCGTATTCGCCCGTATTTGTGCCAAGCGACACGTTTATGCCGTAGGAATACTCTCCGAGTGTAAGCTCGGTAGTGTATGCGGGTGTTCCCTTCTGGTACCCGAGAAGCGACTCAACGTCTATCCTGCTTTGTGAGCAGGAGGTCAACGCAAACACGATTCCCGAGCAAAGAATTATAAGAGTCAGAGCTATTGCGGCGATTTTTTTCATTTTTCGTCCTCCGATAAGATATTTTCTCTCTAAATCTTATTGGAGTCGCCGTTATTTTATTACCTTAATATCTGAGCGTACCCGAATCAACGGTAGCCGATTTGTTATAGAATTTGGCAAGTTTCAAGCACCCGTTAGTTGCTTCAAAGAAGACCGCCGAGGTCTCGTTTGATTTCGGCTCCTTGAAAATCCCGACGTAAACGTCTGGTGAATTCATACTCGATACTGCGTAATATTTTTTTGCGGCAGCATCGGCAATTGCCTTATACTCACCCTTATAGGGCACAAAATGGGACATATCCTGTATTCTCACCTTGAGGAAATCACGTCTCGATCTTCTTCCGAATATTTTTGAAAAGGTCATTTCCCCCTTTACCACGGTATATTCGTACTCAATGTCAACGTATCTCCACGTAAAGAAAACGATTATCGCAGTTGTCACCACCACGAATGCACCGAGAGGCAACAGCTTACTCGCAAACACAAGCGTCATAAAAGCTATTGCGTAAAGCACGTATCCGATGATAAGAAGTATTCTGTTTCTGAGGAGCTTTCCCTCAACCTTTGCGTCCACCGCATATTCAAAATAGTTGGCGAACTCGTTCATTAGTATTTTCTCCTCTCCGCGCTCGTCTGTTTCGCACATTATGAATATTGTACCACGCATTTACAACTTTTGCAATAATATTATCGGTTTTTTCGCCACACTTTTTGTTAAATCTCAGACAAATTTCCTCTATGCTATTGAAATAAAGGAATAAATATTGTATAATTAGCGCGTAGAACATACTGAAAGGACACAACTATGAAAGCAGTAATCACGGTAACAGGAAAAGACTCTATGGGAATAATCGCTAAGGTTTCAGGCAAGTGCTCGGACTTCGGCGCAAATATCGTCGACATCTCGCAAAGCGTTATGAACGATTATTTTGCTATGATAATGCTTGTTGACATTGACAAGCTTACAATTCCCTTCACGGAATTCGTTGACTCCCTCTCTGGAATCGGCAAGGACAAGGGGCTTGTCATCAATACCATGCACGAGGATATATTCAATACGATGCACCACATCTGACCCCGCCCATATTCACCGAAAGGACTTTTAACTATTTATGCTTAACACAGCGGACATACTTGAAACCATAAATATGATAAGCGAGGAAAACCTCGATATCAGAACCATAACTATGGGTATCTCGCTTCTTGACTGCGCCGATTCAGACGTGAACAAGCTTTGCGAGAATATCTATAACAAAATCACTTCAAAGGCGCGCGATCTCGTCAAAACGGGCGAAAACATTGAAAAGGAGTACGGTGTTCCGATCATCAACAAGCGTGTTTCGGTAACCCCCGTTTCCATTATCGGAAGCCACCTCTCCCCCGACGGCTTCATCAAAGTCGCAAAGACTCTCGACCGCGCGGCAAGCACACTCGGCATCAACTTCATCGGAGGCTTCGGAGCTCTCGTTCAGAAGGGTATCACTCCTGCCGACGATGCTCTGCTTACCGCTATTCCCGATGCGCTCGCCGAGACCAATCTCGTTTGCTCATCGGTAAACGTAGCTACCACAAAGGCGGGCATCAATATGGATGCCGTTGCAAGAATGGGTAAGATAGTAAAGCGTGCAGCTTATCTCACACGAGATAAGGAATCCATCGGATGCGCGAAATTCGTCGTATTTGCAAACGCCCCCGAGGACAATCCCTTTATGGCGGGAGCGTTCCACGGTGTCGGTGAGGGTGACGCGGTGGTAAGCGTCGGCGTTTCGGGCCCCGGTGTTGTTGCAAGCGCTATAAAGCGCGCAGGCGACTGCGACTTCCAGACTCTCGCTGAAACGATAAAGAAGACCGCGTTCAAGATAACGAGAGTAGGTCAGCTTGTTGCTCTCGAAGCTTCAAACAGACTCGGCGTTCCGTTCGGAATCGTTGACCTTTCGCTCGCTCCCACTCCCGCAATCGGCGACTCGGTCGCTCACATTCTCGAGGATATGGGACTTGAGTCCTGCGGTGCGTGCGGTACTACCGCTGCTCTCGCTCTCCTCAATGACGCGGTAAAGAAGGGCGGCGTTATGGCACCCTCAAGCGTCGGCGGTCTTTCGGGCGCATTCATTCCCGTTTCCGAGGACGCAGGTATGATAGACGCCGTTACCAAGGGCGCACTTACTATAGAAAAGCTCGAGGCTA
>JAZSOD010000041.1:0-11443 GCA_045536775.1 Eubacteriales bacterium
ACCCGCACGTATCTCTACGATAACGTTTTTGTCGTCATTGGGGTCCTTTGGGAGAAGCAACACCCTCAGCTCATCATATAGCACGGGGAGCTTTTCCTTGCACTCGTAGTATTCCTCGCTCGCAAGCTCGCGCATATCCTCTTCTGTGTCCGTGTCGTCGGCAATTTCCTTTGCCTCCTCCATAGCACGCTCAAGCGCCGTGTACTCCGAGTATTTTTCTATTATAGGCTCAAGCTGCTTGTGCTCACGCATAAGCTGCTTGTAATTTTCAGGATCATTTATTACCGCGGGATCCTCCAGTTTAGATGCAATACTGTCAAATCTCGCTTTTACTTCTTTTAATTTTTCGAGCATTGGTATATAACCTTTCGTGGATTATGCTATGAGGGATATAACTGTACCGAGAGCCGCCGAAAACAGCCACACGTACAAAAGGATAAAGAAGCTGTTTTTTACGCTCTTGTTCGACTTGAAAAGCACCGCTATGCCCGCGCCTGCTCCTGCACAAAGCCCTGCCGCAAGAGCGCCGAACGATATCACTCCCTCTGTGAAGAGTCCCGCTAATATCACGCTGACGGCACAGCTCGGAACAAGTCCCAAAAGTGCCGCGATAAGCGGCTGCAGCACCGAGACCGTTTCAAGCGCGTATTCGATACGTGACTGTCCTATGAGCCCTACCGCTATATTGAACACGAACACGGTAAGTAAGATAAAGCTTATCGTCGAGCCCGTTCTGAGAAGTGAATTTTTAATAATTCCTCTATTTGAGTCACAATGAGCACAGTGATGATGAACGCCATGTGCGTGAGTGTGCTCGCCGTGGTGGTGACCATCGTGGTGGTGTTCATGCTCCTCGTGGTGATGCTCGCCACGGTGAGCACGTATCTTAACGTGTGAGAGAACAAAATCAAGCAAGAAGCCTGCCGCGATACCGCCGACAAGCTTTATGAAAAGAAGCGGGAGAAAATATTTCGCCGTTGACGGAGCCGAGAGTATGACGGGCAGAGCCTCGTCGGAGGTTGAGATGAACACCGCCGCAAGAGCGCCCGCACTTATAAGCTTTTCGGAATAAAGGTTTGCCGCCGCAACAGAAAAGCCGCACTGCGGAAAAAGTCCGAGCAACGCGCCGCTTAAGACTCCCGCGCCCTTTGACGAAAAAGCCGCCTTCAGCTTGTCCTTCGCCTTATGCTCTATTATCTCGATGACGAGATATGCGACGAACAATAGCGGAAGCATTTTTAGTCCGTCGAGGAGGGTGTCGAGAATTATTCCGACTATATTAAAATCTGCGGTATGCTCCGCGTGAAGTAAGATTGGTGCAAAATTCATATAATTTCCTGCTGTTCCAAGGATTTTGGGTTATTTAGCACTTCGCCCGCCCTCACGCGTGAGGGCGGGTGTGAAAATGCTCTTTACTTTGCTTTGAACGCGTACACCGTCGTGTAGTCGTACTTTTCTCCGGGTCTTAACAACGTCGACTCGAATTCGGGATGGTTGGGTGCGTCGGGTGCGTGCTGTGTTTCAAGGCAGAATGCCGCACGCTTTATCTGCTTTACGCCGCCCTTGAAGGGATGGGGGTGAGATAAGAAGTTGCCAGAATAGAACTGTACGCCGGGCTGGTCTGTATAGACCTCCATAATACGTCCCGATTCGTCGGCATAGACCTCTGCGACCTTCTTTACCGTTCCGTCGGGCTTTAATATGAAGTTGTGGTCATATCCTCCTCCGAATATGATCTGGATATCCTGCTCGTCGTCTATTCTGTCACCTATTCTCACGGGTGTTCTGAAGTCGAACGGAGTTTCCTCAACGGGATACTTTGCGCCTGTGGGAATGAGTATCTTATCTATCGCGGTAATATAATCCGCGTCTATCTGCATAAAGTGTGTCGCGTTTGTTCCGAAATCATAACCGTTGAGGTTGAAGTACGCGTGGTTGGTAAGGTTTACTACCGTATCTGCGTCCGTTTCCGCCTCGTAGTGAATGGAGAGCTTGTTTTCATCGTCAAACTTATAGGTTACCTTGACCTTAAGTGTTCCCGGGAAGCCTTCTTCTCCGTCGGGGCTTACGAGGGTAAGGATAAGTCCCTGAGCGTCCGCTTCAACGAACGCGGAATCCTGCCATATCTTCTTATCAAAGCCGACGTTTCCGCCGTGGAGGGTCTTAAGTCCCTTATCGTTCTTGTTGAGGGTGTACGTTGTGCCGTTAAGCTCAAACTTTCCCTCGGCAATTCTATTGCCGTAGCGTCCGATAAGCGCGCCCTGATAGCCGTCACTCTCGAGGTAGCCGTCGATAGTATCAAATCCGCATACTACGTCAGCAAAGTTGCCGTCGCGGTCGGGAACTATTATCTTGTTGATTATTCCGCCATAGTTGAGTATGGTGACCGATGCGCCGTTCTTGTTGGTAAATGTGTAGGCGTAAACTTTTTCGCCTGTGGGAAGTGTGCCGAATAAATTCTTTTCAAAAGCCATTGTAGTTTTTTCCTTTCAATAAAATCAGTCGGAATATCCGTTGGGGTTCTTCTGCTGCCAGTTAGCGCTGTCACGGCACATTTCCTCGATGCCTCTCTTTGCGCTCCAGCCAAGCTCCTTGTACGCCTTTGCGGGATCTGCGTAGCACTCGTCTATGTCGCCGGGACGGCGGGGAGCTATCTTGTAGTTTATCTTGAGTCCCGTTGCCTTCTCGTACGCCTTTACGATATCGAGCACCGAGTAGCCGTTACCCGTTCCGATATTGTAGTAGTCGATGCCCTTGAAGGTATCGAGCTTGTCGAGAGCCTTGAGGTGAGCGTCAGCAAGGTCAACAACGTGTATGTAATCGCGTACACCCGTACCGTCGTGAGTATTGTAGTCATCGCCGAATACGCTCAGGCACTCGCGCTTACCGATAGCCACCTGTGCAACGTACGGAAGGAGGTTGTTCGGGATACCGCAGGGGTCTTCACCGATAAGTCCGCTTTCGTGCGCGCCGATGGGGTTAAAGTAACGGAGCACTGCAACGCTCCAGTCCTTGTCGGCAAACTGAAGGTCCTTGAGAATTCTCTCTATCATAAGCTTGGTCTCGCCGTAGGGGTTTGTGGTGGAGAGGGGGAAATCCTCTCTTATCGGCACGCTCTCGGGCTTGCCGTATACCGTTGCCGAGGACGAGAACACTATCTTCTTCGCGTTGTACTTGCTCATAAGCTCGCAAAGGTTAAATGTTGCGGTGAGATTATTGTGGTAGTAAAGCAGAGGCTTCTCCACGCTCTCGCCAACCGCCTTGAGTCCTGCGAAGTGAATTGCAGACTCTATGTTGTTTTCCTTGAACACGCGCTCGCAAGCCTCAAAGTCAAGAAGGTCTGCCTTATAGAACTTGAAGTCCTTACCCGTTATCTTTTTGATCCTGTCAAGCACCACGGGCTTGGAGTTGCAGAAGTTATCGAGAATTACTATCTCGCGGTTATCGTTCAAAAGCTCAACGGCTGTATGTGAGCCGATAAAGCCCGCGCCGCCTGTTACAAGTATTGCCATTGTATTATGCCCCCTGATATTGCATTTAGTTTATTTATTCCAGAGTCCATCGGGATATTCTCCGTCAGCGACCGATTTTCTGATAAACGCTTCAAGTGCGGGCTTATCCTCGTGATAAGTTACGCCGTACCACTTTGCGCCCGTTTCTATCACTCTTGCGTCACACTTTCCGCACTTGATTGCATCCGCCACGACGAAGGGTAAGAAGAATTCTCCCTTGAGAGCGTCCTTTCTTCCCGCCTTAACGTCATCGAGGAAGGTCTTGAAATCCTTCTCAAGCATATCGAATATTTCGGGAGTGTAGCCCCAAAAATTCATCGATACCGTCGTTTTTCTGTCAAGGTCGTGCCATACGTCATTCTCAAGGTACTGAACGACGCCGTTGTTTTCCATTATCTTGGTGCGCTCCGTCACCTGTGTGAGAAGTCCGTTTTCGGTCTCGCACACGCCTCTCGCAACGCTTCCGTTTTCGGTTATGGTATTTTCAAGAACGTAGCCTACCATAGCAAAGTGAGCGCGGTCCGCGTCCGACTTTGCATTTCTCAAGAACTCGGCAAGCTTTGCGTAAGCGTCAGCACCGTAGAAGTCATCGGCGTTGATAACGATAAAGTTTTCGTCAACAACGTCCTTGCAGCAAAGCACCGCGTGTCCCGTACCCCACGGCTTTACTCTGCCCTCAGGTACGATGTATCCTTCGGGAATTGCCTCAAGCTCCTGGAATACGTATTTGACCTCAACGCTTCCTTCGATACGGCTTCCGACTGTATCTCGGAAGATATCGTAGTTCTCACGTTTTATGATAAACACGACTTTGTCAATGCCTGCTCTTTTCGCATCGAATATGGAAAAGTCGACTATAAATTCGCCGTGGGGGGTCACGGGGTCTATCTGCTTGAGTCCACCGTATCTGCTTCCCATTCCCGCAGCCATTATTACAAGTGTCATAATGTTCTCCTTTATGCTCTCGTATCGTCAAACATCGCTATTCTCTTATCGTGTCTGCCGCCAAGGTATTCACTTGTCACGAAAAGCTCTACCATATCGCAGGCAAGACCTGCGCCGAGCACTCTGCCGCCGAGGCAAAGCACGTTTGCATCGTTGTGCATACGGGTCATTCTCGCGCTGAAGGTATCTGCGCAGACCGCCGCGCGTATTCCTCTGTGCTTATTTGCCGCCATACTCATACCGATACCCGTTCCGCAAACGAGTATTCCGAGCTCGGTCTCACCCGAAGTGATCGCCTCGCACACCTTTGCGGCGTAAATGGGATAGTCAACGCTCTCGGTCGAGTCCGTTCCAAAGTCAACATATTCAACGCCCATTTCGTCAAGCTTTTTCATGATCTCGAGCTTGAGCTCGTATCCGCCGTGGTCGCACGCTATTGCTATTTTTTTCATATATTCTCCATTCCGTCCAGAAGGACAAAAATTGTTTACTTATTATTTTCGAGCTTTGCGAGTCTTTCGCGCTCTGCCTCGGTAGGTCTTATATAAACCGCGGCAAGCGCCGTATCGGTAAACACCGACGTGTCAGCCGCGCTCTCATACCTGTCAAGCGCCGCCATCGCAACGCAGTATGCGCTTGTGAGTCTGAGTGGCACGGGCGTGGGCTTTACCCTCGCACCCTCAGCCGCGCTCATCGCCTTATCGTAGCCGTCGCCCGCAAAGTAAATATTCATTCTCTTTTCCTTTGCAAGTGCCGTCACCTCTGACGCGAGGTCCTCAGGCAAGTCAAGCTTGTCGGGAGTAAGTCTTTCGACTTTCGCTCCGTCACTTATAAACACCGCGTTATAAAGTCCGCATCTTCTTGCGTCCACTACGGGAACTATGATGCCCTTGAGTTCTTTGAGTCCTGCGGCAAGTGCGTCAAGCGTGGACACTCCCACGCAGGTCTTATTCTTACCAAAGGCAAGTCCCTTCACCATTGACACTCCTATCCTCACACCCGTAAACGAGCCGGGACCCGTCGTAACCGCAAACATATCTATACCGTCTGCGGTAAGCTCTGCTCTCTCAAGAACCTCTGCCGCCATCGGAAGCAATGTCTCGCTATGGGTGTTCGAGGTATTCACAAAGGTCTCTGCAAGAAGTCTGTCACCGTCAAGTACCGCGACACTTCCCGCAAGAGCGCTTGAATCTATTGCAAGTATCTTCATTCTCTTACCCATTCGTTCCGACAAGCGAAACGGTTATTCTTCGTTCGTTCTCGCCAAGCTTCTCAATCTCCGCCTTTATATATCTTTCGGGCAGAGCAAAGCCGATATTCTCGCTCCACTCGGTCACCATAAGCGCACCACGCTCAAAGTATGCGTCGAAATCTATGGAGTAAAGCGAATCCTCGTCTGTGATGCGGTACATATCGAAGTGAAAGAGAGTTGGTCGTCTCGTGCCCTCGGGAGAGTACTCGTTGACTATCGAGTAGGTAGGGCTGCTGACTGCAGCGCCCGGTGCCACCCTTCTTGCAACGCCTCTGACAAACGCCGTCTTACCTGCTCCGAGGTCACCGTAAAGCGCGATAAAGCCAACCTCACGCGCAAGCTCTGCAACCTCATACCCGACCCTCTCGGTCTCATCGGGAGTCGCCGTTATTCTTATGAAATTTTCCACAGGACAACACCCCGTCTTTCCGCATTTTTCCACATCATATATGGTATCACATTCCGCACCCAAAGTCAATACTTTATAGAATTATGTCTATATTTTTAATTATTATATATCTCTTGACTTGAGGGCTCGGTTGTGATATCATTTTCTTGTAAAATTTTACATATTGGGCCACACGGCGACACGGTGAATTATGCTTGGATGTGTATTTGATATAAAGGAATTCTCGGTTCACGACGGACCGGGCGTAAGAACAACGGTGTTCTTAAAGGGCTGCCCCCTCAGATGCAGGTGGTGTCACAATCCCGAGGGTCTTGACCCGAAACCTCAGATAATGGTCAAGGACAGCAGGTGCGTACATTGCGGCAAATGCTTCCTTCCCTGCACTCACGATATCTGTCAGAAATTCGGACGTTGCATCTACGCCTGCCCCGACTCACTCATTTCGGTGTCGGGCAAGGAGTGGGACAGCGCCGAGCTTGCAGAAAAGCTGCTTCGCGGCAGCGATTTTATGAATATGTCGGGCGGAGGGGTAACAATATCCGGCGGTGAGCCGCTTCTCCAGCACGAGTTTACCGCAGACCTCTTAAAGCGCTTGTCGGGTGTTCACAGGGCTATTCAGACCTGCGGCTACGCAATGCCCGAGGTGTTCACGGAGGTCATCAAACACGTTGATTACGTTATGATGGACATAAAGCTTGCCGACCCCGCGCTTCACCGCAAATATACGGGTGTTGACAACGCTCCCATACTCGAAAACTTCAAGTATTTACGGGAGTCGGGCAAGGAATACGTCATTCGTATTCCCCTTATCCCCGACATCACCGACACCGAGGAAAACCTCCGCGCGATAAGCGAGATCGTGGGCGACTCGACCGTCGAGCTTATGCCCTACAACGTCATGGCAGGCGCTAAATACAAAAGTGTCGGGCTTGAATATCCCCTGAAGGATCACAAAACTGAAAATAATCAAATCGACGTTTCGATATTCAAGAAAGGCAGAATGTTATGAATATTTTTGAAGACCTTAAGGTGTGGGCCACCGACGACGGCGGCAAAAGAGTGTATCTTTCTCCCGAAAAAAACGGAGTTTACAAAAGCGATAACGGTGATTTCACCGTCAGCATCACCGAAAAGAAGCGCGGCAATATGACCGCGGTCTACGTGAGTGCAGAAAAGAAGACTCTTTTCTTAAATCCCGACTATGCGGTAGGTCTCTCTGCCTCGGGCATTTACGGGCTCAAGCATTATCTTGCAAACTTTATGAACTGCTCGTTCTGGTGCAAGAGCGAAATCTCGAGCGATCTCACAAAGCTCCACGTCGACACGCAGGGCTTTATTTATGAAAAGAATGACGGAAAATTTTCACTCATCCTTCCCGTTTGCGATGCGGTCTACAAGTGTACGCTTTTCGGCAGTATGGACGGCATAAACGCAGGTCTTTCAAGCTATTTCCCGTCACTTTCAAAAATCGAAAATTCTCTTGCATTCATAATCGTGGACGGCGCGGACACTCCCTACACTATGGTGCACGATGCCGCAGAGTACGCATTTGAGCTTCTCGGCACGGGACTTCACACACGCGAGGCAAGACGTTACCCCGAGCTGTTTGAATACCTCGGCTGGTGCTCGTGGGATGCTATGAACATCAATGTGAACGAAGCAGGGCTTCTTGAAAAGTGCGAGGAGTTCAAGAAAAAAGACATCCCCGTAAGATGGGTGATACTTGACGATATGTGGGCAGAGTGCAAGAGACTCAATCAGCGTCCGTATCTCGACAACAATATGTTCAAGACCATGCACACGAGCTCGCTCTGCTCGTTTGAGGCAGATCACGAGCGTTTTCCAAGCGGTCTCAAGCATTGCATTACCGAAATAAAGAAATACGGTCTGAAGGTCGGTATGTGGCACCCCACAACAGGTTATTGGAGTGGAATCGATCCCGAAAGCAAGCTTGCCGAGGAGTTTCGCGACTGCCTCATCACCACTCCCGCAGGCAAGCTGGTTCCTGCGATGGAAAGAACCAAGGCATTTAAGTTCTACGATGCCTTCCACACGTTTTTCAGACGTTGCGGCGCCGACTTCGTTAAGGTCGATAACCAGAGCTTTATACGCGGTCACTTAAAGAACGTGTACCCCGTCGGCGTTGCCGCGCGAGAGCTTCACGAGGCTATTGAGGCGTCTGTCGGCAAGAATTTTGACAATACCATCATAAACTGTATGTGTATGGCAAACGAGAATATGTGGAACCGTCCCACCTCTGCCGTCTGCCGCGCGTCGGGCGACTTCCGGCCCGAAAACAGCGCGTGGTTCAAGACCCATATTCTTATGTGCGTTTACAGTTCTCTCTTCCAGGGCGAGTTCTACTATTCCGACTTCGATATGTGGTGGACTGACGACAGTCAGGCAGGCAAGAACAGTCTGCTCCGCGCCATTTCGGGCGGTCCTATCTACGTCAGCGACAAGATAGGCAGGTCAAACAAGGAGCACTTCACACCGCTTGTATTCGACGACGGACGTATCCTCAGATGTGACAGACCCGCAAGACCCACCCCCGACTGTATGTTCACCGACTGCGCCGCCGAGAAGAAGCCTCTCAAGGTGTTCAATACGTGTGGCGGTGGCAAATACGGAGTTGTTGCGGCTTATAACATTAACGACAACAATTCCCGTGTAAGCGGCACCGTCTCCCCCGACGACGTTGTCGGTCTTGAGGGAGAAGAATTCGCACTTTATGAATATGGCACGGGCAGAGTGCGCATCATAAAGCGTGGAGAATCCTTCCGCTTCGCGCTCACCGGCCACTCCGATTACAGACTTTTCATAATCTCGCCGTTTGACAAAAACGGCATTGCAATGCTCGGACGTACCGACAAGTTTATGTCGCCTCAGGCTATTATCGACTCGTTTGACAACAGCTACTCTGTTTACGAGGGCGGCAGGATATCGTTTGTCAACCGTTCAAGACACGGCTTTGTAGTTGTTAGTGAGTCGGGTGAGCACGCTGTAACAAGAAACGGCTCTCTCTGCACGTTTGAGCTTGAGCGCACAGACAGGCATTTTACCATAAAATAAGCATTCGAAAGGATAAGCGATTTTGAAAAAGACCAAATATGCGGCTCTCGCCGAGCACATAAAGCAAAATAAGGCTGCGTTTGCGGTTTACGCTATCCTCAGACTTCTCGTTATTCTTGTTCTTATAAGATGTATCTTCATTGGTAAGTGGGAAAGCGTTTTCGTATGCGCCCTTACTTTGATCCTGTTTCTCATTCCGCCGTTTGTGGAGAAAAAATTCAGCATAAAGCTCCCCACGGCACTCGAGATCACGGTGTACATATTCGTGTTCAGCGCCGAGATCCTGGGGGAGATAAGCAGCTTTTACGTAAGATATCCGATCTGGGATACTCTTTTACACACAACAAGCGGTTTTATATTCGCGGCGTTCGGTTTCTGCTTGCTCGACCTTTTGAACCGAAACAAAAAAGTAAATTTTACGCCTCTGACGCTGACCCTTATGGCGTTCTGCTTTTCTATGACCATCGGAGTAATGTGGGAATTCTTCGAGTTCTTCGCAGACCGCTTTATGTCCTACGATATGCAAAAGGACGTTATTGTAAACAGTATTTTCAGCGTTACGTTCGATGAGACTCTGCAAAACAAGGCGTTCCCCATAACCGACATTGCAAAAACCACCCTCACACTTGCCGACGGCAGTACGTTCGCGTTTGACGGATATCTCGACATAGGTATAATCGACACGATGAAGGACCTTTTCGTAAACTTTATCGGTGCGGTGGTATTCTGCACCTGCGGATACTTCTACGTTATTCACCGCGGCGGTAAGCGCACGAGAAAAATAGTCGAAAGCTTTGTCCCGACCGTAAAGAAAGAGGAATAGACATAAAAAAGGAGATGCGATTTGCATCTCCTTTTTTATGTTTTGATCAAACTCTTTCGCGGATCTCACGGGTGATCTTTTCGACAAACTCGTCAACACCCATAGTTTCGGTCTGTGTGGTATCTCTGTTACGGATAGAGAGATTGTTGTTCTCAACCTCACTCTGACCGATAATTACCATATAAGGCACGCGGTCAACCACCTGAGCTTCTCTTATCATATAACCGATCTTTTCATTACGCTCGTCAAGCTCACATCTGACGCCTGCGGCTCTGAGCTTTTCGTAAACATCGTGAGCGTAGTCCGAGCTCTTTTCGGAAACCAAAAGCACCTTTGCCTGTACGGGAGCAAGCCAGGTCGGGAACTTACCTGCGAAGTGCTCTGTGAGGATACCGATAAATCTTTCGATAGAGCCGAAGCATACGCGGTGGATCATTATAGGTCTCTGTCTCTCGCCGTTTTCGTCAACGTACTCAAGTTCAAAGTTGATGGGCATCTGGAAATCGAGCTGAATGGTTCCGCACTGCCAGGTTCTGCCGAGGCAGTCCTCAAGGTGGAAGTCGATCTTCGGTCCGTAGAACGCACCGTCGCCCTCGTTGATGATATAAGGAAGTCCGAGAGCCTCGAGAGCGCCCTTGAGTCCCTCTGTTGCCGCTTCCCAATCCTCGTCGCTTCCCATGCTGTCCTCGGGACGTGTGGAGAGCTCGATGAAATACTTGAAGCCAAACTTGCTGTAAACCTCGTTGATAAGGTCAACTACGCCGATAATTTCGTCGCGGATCTGCTCACGGCGCATAAATATGTGCGCGTCGTCCTGTGTGAAGCAGCGAACGCGGAAAAGTCCGTGGAGCGCACCCTTTAGCTCATGTCTGTGAACTATACCAAGCTCACCCACGCGCATAGGAAGCTCGCGGTAGCTGTGAGGCTTTGCGGCGTATACCATTACTCCGCCCGGACAGTTCATAGGCTTTACGCAGAAGGTCTCCTCGTCGATGATAGTCGAGTACATATTGTCCTTGTAGTGATCCCAGTGTCCGCTGGTCTCCCAGAGGTGACGGTTCATTATAAGGGGAGTCGATACTTCAACGTAATTTTCTCTTGTGTGGATATTTCTCCAGTATTCGATAAGCGCGTTCTTGAGCGCCATACCCTTGGGAAGGAAGAAGGGGAAGCCGGGAGCCTCCTCGTTCATCATAAAGAGTCCCATTTCGCGTCCTATCTTACGGTGGTCGCGCTTTTCCGCTTCCTCAAGAAGCTTTAAGTGCTCGTCAAGCTCTGCCTGAGACGCAAAAGCAATACCGTTGATACGGGTTAGCATTGTGTTGTTCTTGTCGTTCTTCCAGTATGCGCCCGACTGTCCCATTATCTTGAACGCCTTGAGCGCCTTGGTGTAGCAAAGGTGAGGACCTGTACACATATCAATGTAGTCG